>NZ_JBFULU010000083.1:0-18445 GCF_054049735.1 Bradyrhizobium sp. P5_C12 | reverse complement strand
GAGTTGGACTCGCGGAGAGTCCCCCTCACCCGGAATTTGCTGTCGCAAATTCCGGCCTCTCCCCGCACGCGGGGAGAGGCGAAGAAGCATCAAAACATCAGATTGTCCTTCACCAGCACCCAGCGGCCGCCCTTGACCTGCTGCACCTGGGTGATGGTGTTGGCGAGGTGGTCGGTCTTGGAGAACTTGGTCGGCGGCGAGTTGAAGATGTCGAGGAATTTCTCGCCCGACTCGAGCGCATCCAGCATCTTCTGTCCGGTCAGATCCTTGCCCGCCTTGTTCGCGTAGAACGCAAACGTCATCACCGCATTGTAGCCGATGATCGCCTGGGTGTTGGCGTCGGTGTTGAACATCTTCTTGTAGTTGACGAGCCAGTCCTTGACCTTGCCCTTGGCGGTGTCCTCATAGGGGATCTCGAAGCCGCTTGCGGCGTAGAGGCCTTCGACGGCGTCCTTGCCGAGCATCGGCACCTCCATCACATTGGTCGGCGTGGCGCCGAGGAAGGTCACCTCCCAACCGAGCTTCTTGGCTTCGGTCATGGCGCCGATCGGTTCACGGAGGACCGCGCCGAGCACGACGAGGTCGCAGCCGTCGGACTTCATCTTGGCGACCTGCGCGCTGAAGTCGGAGGCGCCGCGCTTGTAGCTCGTGATCGAGGCTGGCTGCACCTTCATGGCGGTGAGCTGCTGGTTGAAGCCGTCGAGCACGTTTTTGCCGTACTCGTCATCCTGATGCATGATGCAGGGCTTCTTGAAGTTCTTCCACTCCATCATGTATTTCAGCGCCGCGCGCGTGCTCTCGACATAGGGCAGCAGATTGTTGAACTTCAGCCGCTCCTGCGGCTTGGCTGGATCGAACTTGAAGGTGAATTCGGCCGCCGTCAGCGGGAACAGCTGGAGCACGCCGGCGTCGAGCAGGATATCCTGCGCGGCAAGTACGGTCGGCGACCCCATTGGTCCCACCATCGCGAAGATCTTGTCACGCTCGATCAGTTTCTGCGACGCCAGGACGGCCTTTTTCGGATCGTAGCCGCTGTCCTCGACCACCAGCCTGATCTTGCGCCCCTGGACGCCGCCGGCGGCGTTGACCTCCTCGACCGCCATCTTCATGCCGTTGGAAACAGGCACACCCCAGCCCTTGATCGGCCCGGACAGATCCTGATGAGTGCCGATGACGATCTCGGTGGCCGAGATGCCGTCATTGGTAACCTTGGTTTGCGCCGCGGCCGGCAGACAGCTGAGCGCCACGGCGCCCACAGCAAGGCCGAACGCGTTGAACGACTTCGACATTGACGTCTCCTCTCCTTGGGGCCCGTATTGTGCGAAGGGCGGGGGCCATCGCTCCTTCGCTATTGTCAAACCAGATTGTCTAGGCCACCGCCCGCGCGCGATACATCGCGTCGATCTCGGCGGCGTAGCGCTTGTTCACGAAACCGCGCTTCAGCTTCATGGTCGGCGTCAGCTCCTCGTCCTCCGGGGTGAGCTGCCGCTCGATCAGATAGAATTTCTTGATGGTCTCGACGCGGGCGAAGTTGCCGTTGACCTGCTCGATCTCGCGCCAGATCAGGTCCTGGATCTCCAACGCCCGGCACAGGCTCGCATAATTGGTGAAGGGGATGTCGTGGTCCTGCGCGAACTTCTCGACGTTCTCCTGGTCGATCATCACAAGGCAGGTCAAATACGGCCGCTTGTCGCCGATCACCACCGCGTCCGAGATGTAGGGCGAGAATTTGAGCTGGTTCTCGATCTCCGACGGCGTGATGTTCTTGCCGCCGGAGGTGATGATGATGTCCTTCATCCGGTCGGTAATCCGGACGAAGCCCTCGTTGTCGATGGTGCCGACATCGCCGGTGTGCAGCCAGCCGCGCGGGTCGACGGTCTCCGCGGTCTTCTCCGGCTGGTTGAGATAGCCCATGAACAGGAAATCGCCCTTGATCAGGATCTCGCCCTCGGGCGACAGCGCGACCTCGCCCCAGGGCACCGCCCTGCCGACCGAGCCGAGCTTGATCTGCTCCGCCGGCATCATGGTCGCGACCCCGCAATTCTCGGTCTGGCCATAGACCTCGTGCATGTCGATGCCGAGTGCGAGGTACCAGCGGATCAGGTCCGGCGCGATCGGCGCCGCACCGGTGAACGCGATGCGGCAGCGATCGAGCCCGATCATGCGGCGGATGTTGCGGAACACCAGGCGATGGGCGAGACGGTTGGCGATCCGAAGCGGAAGCGGCGGCGTCTTTCCCTCAATCCGGCAATCCGTCATGCGCAGACCGACGTCGATGGCGCGGCGATAGGCCCATTGCTGAAGCGGCGTCGCGTCCTTCAGCGCGATGGTGATGGAGGAATAGAACTTCTCCCAGATGCGCGGCACCGCAAAGAAGACAGTCGGCTGCACCTCGCGCAGATTGTCCGGCACGGTCTCCGTGCTTTCGGCGAAATTCATCACCGAGCCGAGCGCGACCGAAATGTAATAGCCGGCGATCCGCTCTGCGACGTGGCAGAGCGGAAGGAAGATCAAGCGGTCATCATCCTGGCGAGCAGGAATGAAGTCGTTGGCATGGCGCATCTGATGCGTCACGCTGCGGTTGGAATGCATCGCGCCCTTCGGCGGACCGGTGGTGCCGGAGGTGTAGACGAGAACCGCGAGATCGTCCGCGCTGCGGCTGTCGATCATCTCCGGCCACCGCGTCTCGCGGCCGACCATGTGGTTGCGGCCGAGCGCGCGAAACTCGTCGAGCGACATCACCATGTCGTCGGAAAAGCCGCTGAGGCCCTCCATGTCGAACACGATGATCCTTTGCAGCGACGGACAGCGCGCGCGGCAGGCGAGGATCTTGTCGAGCTGCTCCTCGTCCTCGGCGAAAATCACCTTCGTCCGGGAATCGTTGAGGAGATATTCGACCTGGGACGATGCATCGGTCGGATAGATGCCGGAGGAGACGCCCCCGGCGCACAGGACGCCCATGTCGGCATGGACCCATTCGGGCACGGCATTGGCGATGATCGAGGCGACGTCGCCGGGCACGAAGCCGGTGGCATGCAGCGCGTAGGCGATCTCCTTCGATATCTCCAGCCATTCGCGCCAGCTGGTGGGCTGCCAGATGCCGAATTTCTTCTCGCGGATCGCGGGCCGGTCGCCACGCGTCTCCACCGCGCGCAAAAAGCTCCTTGCGATCGTGTCAGCGACCGTCAGCACCGCCGGTCGGGCCATGCACGTTCCCTCCTTGCCGCTTTGCCGTCCGCTGCCTGCCTTGCCGGCGGTCTATGTTCTGCGGACGGTCAGCCCATCTAACGCCAACTCTTGCTCTAACGCCAAGTTTTCTTCTTTTTCCAGCGCCGTTCGCCTCGGGCGCCTGCCTCCTTGGCGCCAAGGTAGAATTCCTGGATGTCCTGGGAATGCATCAAGCGGTCGCAGGTGTCGTTCATGACGATCCGGCCGATCTCCAGCACATAGCCGTAATGCGCCGTCTCCAGCGCCACCTTGGCATTCTGCTCGACCAGCAGGATCGACATGCCCTGCTCCTCGTTGACCCGGCGGATGATCGTGAAGATCTCCTTCACCAGGATCGGCGACAGCCCGAGCGAGGGCTCGTCGAGCAGCAGGAGCGTCGGCCGGTTCATCAGCGCGCGGCCGATCGCCAGCATCTGCTGCTCGCCGCCGGAAAGCTGGCCGGCCAGCTGGTTGATGCGCTCCTTCAGCCGCGGGAAGTAGCCGTAGACGCGCTCCAGATCCTCCGCGACGCCGTCGCGGTCCTTGCGCGGATAGGCGCCCATCATCAGGTTCTCGCGCACCGAGAGGAACGGGAACACCTCGCGCCCTTCCGGCACATGGCTCAGGCCCAGCCGCACGATCCTGTCGGCCTCCATGCGCTGGATCGGCCTACCCATGAACTCGATGGCGCCCTTCTGCGGATCGAGAATGCCCGAGATGGTCTTCAGCACCGTGGTCTTGCCGGCGCCGTTGGCGCCCAGCAGCGTGACGATGCGGCCGCGCGGCACCTCCAGCGAGATGCCGCGGATCGCCATGATCGGCCCGTAATAGCTCTCGATGTTGGAGAGCCTCAGGATGATCTCGGGTGTGACGGCGGCGACCATCGCGTCAGGCTCCCAGATAGGCTGCGACGACGTCGGGATGCTGCTGTACCTCGGCAGGCGAGCCCATCGCCAGCACCCGGCCGTAGTTCAGCGCGATGACGCGGTCGGAGACGCGGTTGACCAGCGACATGTCGTGCTCGACCATCAGCACGGTGACGCCGAGCTCGTTCTTCAGGTCGCGGATCCAGAACGACATGTCGTCGGTCTCCTCGACGTTCAACCCCGACGACGGCTCGTCGAGCAGGATCAGCTTCGGCTCCGAGCAGAGCGCGCGCGCCAGCTCGATCACCTTGCGCACGCCGTAAGGCAGGCCCGAGATCAGCTTGTCGCGGTAGGGCTCGAGATCGAGGAATTCGATCACCTGTTCGACCCGGCGGCGATGCACCTTCTCGTTGGCCCGCACGCTTGGCAGGAACAACAGCTCCTGCCAGAGCTGGGTGGTCGAATGGCGGTGGCGGCCGACCAGCAGGTTCGCGAGCACGCTCGCGTTCTCGAACAGCTCGATGTTCTGGAAGGTTCGGGCGATGCCGAGCCTCGCGATGTCGTAGGGCGGCTGTTCCGTGATGTCCTGGTCCTCGAAGAAGATGCGGCCCGAGGTCGGCCGGTAGATCCGCGAGATCAGGTTGAAGATCGAGCTCTTGCCGGCGCCGTTCGGCCCGATGATCGACAGGATTTCCCCTCTCTCGACCGCGAACGACACCGCGTCGACCGCCTTCAGCCCACCGAAATGCAGCGACAGATTCTCGGCGCGGAAATAGCTCATCGGTTCCGCTCCGACTTCACGTAGATCTTCTGCCGCTTGAAGGTGGCGCGCTTGTAGAGCGGGAACAGCTGGAAGAAGAGCTTGATCTTGAGCCAGCGGCCGTAGAGCCCGAGCGGCTCGAACAGGACGAACAGCACGATGATGATTCCGTAGATCGCGCCCTTCAGGCCGTTGAGCGAGGCGAAGGCGGCGACCTTGGACTGGACGTTGGCCGCGCCCTGCGCGCCGGCGCCGAACGTCGCGGCGATGCCGGCGATAATGCCGGGCATGTCGTCCTTCAGATAGGTCAGGAACGGATCGATCATGACGATGAAGATCGCGCCGAGCACCGCGCCATGCAGGCTGAAAGTGCCGCCGATCAGGATCACGATGATGAACTCGATCGAAAGCTGGAGCGTGAACATCTCCGGCGAGATGAAGGAGAGCTTGTGCGCGAACAGCACGCCGGCAAAGCCGGTGATCGCCGCCGAGATCGCAAAGGACTTGACCTTGTAGAGCGCGACATTGACACCCATGCTGCTCGCCGCCGTCTCGGAATCGCGGATGGCGACGAAGGCGCGGCCGGTCGGCGAACGCAGCAAATTGAGCGTGCCGACGATGGTCAGGACCAGCACGGCAAGGCAGAGGAAATAGAACGTCGGACTGTCGCGCGAGACCGTGACGCCGAGCAGCGACAGCGCCTTGATCCGCATGCCCTCGTTGCCGTTGGTGACGCTCTCCCAGCGCGCCAGAATCTCCTCGACGATCAAGGCGAAGGAGATGGTGGCGATGACGAGGTAGATGCCGGTCAGACGCAGGGCGGGAAAGCCGACCATCGCGCCGATGATGCCGGTCAGCAGCCCGGCAGCAAGGAAGTAAACCGGGAAGGGCACGTTGTATTTCTGCAGATACGCCGCGGTGTAGGCCCCGATCGCGAGAAATGCGGCATGCCCGAGCGAGGCCTGCCCGGTAAAGCCGGTCAGGATCAGCAACGCTACGCCGACGGTCGCATAGATGCAGACGAAGACGAGTTGGCTCATCAGATAGCTGGAGAGCACGTATGGCGCGATCAGGAGCAGCGCGAGCAGGATGCCGTAAGAGACGATGTAGCCCGAATGCGGAAACAGCCTGATGTCGTCTTCGTAGTCGGTCTTGAACAGGAAGCGCATGCGCTCAGACCTTCTTGCGGACGTGAAGGCCGAACAGGCCTTCGGGCTTGAGCAGGAGCACGGCGAGCAACACGATGTAGGGCGCGACGTCCTTCCAGCCCTCAGCCAGATAGAAGCCGGCCATGCTCTCGATCACGCCGATCAGCACGCCGCCGACGACCGCGCCGGGGATCGAGCCGAAGCCGCCGAGCACGGCGGCCGGGAAGGCCTTGAGGCCGAGCACGAGGCCGACATTGGAATGGATAAAGGTGATCGGCGCCAGCAGCACGCCGGCGCAGGTCGCGACCGCCGCGCTGATCGCCCAGACGATCGACACCACGCGCTTGACCGGAATGCCCATGTAATAGGCCGCCAGCATGTTCTCGGAACTGGCGCGCATCGCGGTGCCGAGCGTGGTCTTGTTGAAGAACAGATAGAGCAGCGCGCACAGGATCATCGTTGCCGCGATCACCGAGAGCTTATCGTAGGCAAGCACCAGCGAGCCGACGCGCAGCACGCCCTGGCTGAACGGCGTCTCGATCTTCAAATCGTCGGTGCCCCAGATCATGCCGGCGATCGAGCGCAGGAAATAGCCGAGCCCGATGGTCGCCATGATGATGGAGAATTGCGGATAGCCGAGGATCGGCCGCACCACCACCCGCTCGGCCACCATGCCGAACAGCGCCATCGCAGCCACCGCGCCGGCAAAGCCGATCCAGTAGTTCAGGCCCATCGTGCCGATGAAGGTGAAGGCGAAGAAGCCGCCCAGCATCATCAGATCGCCCTGGGCGAAATTGACGACCTCGGTGGCCTTGTAGACGAGCACGAAGCCGAGCGCGATCAGGCCGTAGACGCAGCCGAGCGCAACACCGCTGACCAGCTGCTGAACGAAATCCAGCATTGCCGCGCATCCTCCCGATACAACCAGCGGTTCTTCGTGACCGCCTTGTCGCATCTTGTGTCCAGTCGCTACGCGGTCGTTTCGCCGCGTTGGCGCCATTTGTCCGAAACCAATTCAGCCTGAACCGTCAAGCGCTGTCAACAAACGGTGACTTGCCTTTGGCCGGTCCCGGATGCCGGAATTTGCGGCAGCGCGATTCACCGCGCCGAAACATCTTCAAGTCATGGTCGCGGGCGATGCAAAACCGGATGGTATGGCCGTCATGAAGCCGGACAGCTCGGCGCTCGAAGTCCGAGGGTTAACGAAGCGTTTTGACCGTCTGGCGGTCGATGGCCTCGATCTCACCATTCACGCCGGTGAATTCTACGCTTTGGTCGGCCCCAACGGCGCCGGCAAGACCACCACCTTGCGCATGGTTGCGGGGCTGCTGCGGCCCGATGCCGGCGCGGTCTCGATCTTCGGCATCGATGCGCTCCAAAATCCGGTCGCCGCCAAGCAGGTGATGGCGTGGGTCTCCGACGAGCCCATGATCTACGACAAGCTGACGCCGCTGGAGTACCTCGAATTCGTCGCCGGGCTCTGGGGCATCGCCCCGTCCGTCTCGGAACCGGTCGCCGAGGAGCTGTTGAGCTCGCTCGGGCTCGAACCGCACCGGCACGAGCGCTGCGAGGGCTTTTCCAAGGGCATGCGCCAGAAGGTGGCACTGGCCGGCGCGCTGGTGCACCATCCCCGCCTCATCATCCTCGACGAGCCGCTGACCGGGCTGGATGCAGTCTCCGCCCGCCACGTGAAGGGACTGTTGAGCGAGCGCGTCCGCGCCGGCTGCACCATCATCATGACCACGCATATCCTCGAGGTCGCCGAGCGCATGGCCGACCGCATCGGCGTGATCGCATCGGGCCGTCTGGTCGCCGAGGGCACGCTCAGCGAGCTGCGCCAGCAGAACGGCCACGCCGACACCAGCCTGGAAGACCTCTTCATCGCGCTGGTGACGCTCCAGGCCGCCGCATGAGCTCGGCGACCGCGCTCTCCTGGTTTGCCCGTCACGAGCTCCGGCTCGCCTGGCGCGAATGGCTCGCCATGATGACCGGCGGCCGGCGCAAACGGGCGCGCGCCGCCGTCATCGGCATGATCTGCTTCGCCGCACTCCTGCACGTGCCGGCCTGGGCGGTGATCGGCCGCTTCGCCGATCTGCAACTGCCGCTCGACAAATCCTCGCTGATCGTGCTCTCGGCGACGATTTTTCTCGCCTGGACCCTGATGCTGTCGCAGGCCATCGAATCGGTGACACGGGTGTTCTATGCCCGCGCCGATCTCGACCTGATCATGTCGTCGCCCGCGACGCTGGCCAATCTGTTCTCGGTGCGCATCGCCGCGATTGCGCTGACCGTCACCGTGATGGCGCTGTTGTTCTCGACACCCTTCATCGATGTGCTGGTGATCGGCGGCGGCGCGCGATGGCTCGCGGCGTTCGGCGTCGTCGTCGCCATGGGCCTGTCGGCCGCGGCGATCGCGATTGCCGTCACCGTCCTGCTGTTCCGGCTGATCGGCCCGGCGCGGACGCGGCTCATAGCCCAGATCCTGGCCGCGATCATCGGCGCGGGCTTCGTGATCGCGCTTCAGGTCGCCGCGATCATGTCCTACGGCACGCTGTCGCGCATCACCATCCTGACCTCCGGCACCGTGGCCGCCCATGCCCCGGATGTCGACAGCATCTGGTGGTGGCCCGCGCGGGCGACCATGGGCGACAGCGAGGCGTTGCTGCTGCTGCTGGCGCTCGGGCTGGTGCTGCTCGGAAGCGTCATGGCGATCTTCTCGGGCCGCTTCGCCGATACCGCGATCGATGCTGCCGCTTACGGCAAGGCCGGCCGCCGAACCGCAAAGGAACGCCCGTTCCGCCGCGGATCGCGCCAGCAGGCGCTGCGGCGCAAGGAATTCATGCTGCTCTGGCGCGATCCCTGGCTGATCTCCCAGACCCTGATGCAGCTGCTCTATCTGGTGCCGCCGGCACTCCTGCTCTGGCGCAGTTTTGCCGACAGCTCGGCGGCGCTGACGCTGATCACGCCCGTGATCGTCATGGCCGCGGGACAGCTCGCCGGGGGCCTCGCCTGGCTGACGATCTCGGGCGAGGACGCCCCCGATCTGGTCGCGACCGCGCCGCTGACGCCGTCCAGCGTCATCCGCGCCAAGATCGAGGTGGTGCTGATCGCGATCGCCGCCATCTTCTGCCCGCTGGTCGCGGCGTTGGCCTTCGCCTCACCGTACCAGGCCGCGATCACCGCGGCCGCGGCCATCATCGGCGCGGCCTCCGCCACCGCGATCCAGCTCTGGTTCCGGGTTCAGGCCCGGCGCAGCCAATTTCGCCGCCGCCAGACCTCCTCGCGGCTGGCGACCTTCGCCGAGGCCTTCTCCTCGATCGGCTGGGCCGCCACCGCCGCGCTCCTGCTCACCCTGCCCGTCGCCGGCCTCATCAGCGGCCTGATCACAGCTAGCCTGATCGCCATCACCTGGAAGTTCAGCCCGCGGCGCGAATAAAAGGCGGGAATAAGAGGTGCGACACTGACGCGCTGTTGATCGTGTCGTGTTGGCCATGCGCTGCATTGCACGCTAGACTTCCCATCAAGTCATCGGGGACGGCTTTCATGCGGCGACTTGTTTCGGCGGCTCTGGCGCTGTTCGGCGCATTCTCCACCCCTGCCCTTGCCCAGCAGCCCCAGCGCAGCGAATGCCTGGCGATGGCGAACGCGGCGCCGCGCGCGATGCCGGTGGCTTTCCGGCAGGCGGCCGCCGCGGCCGAGGTCGAGATCACCTATGCCGGCCATTCCACCTATTACATCGACACGCCCGGCGGCTTGCGCATCGCGACCGACTATAGCGGCGCCTATCAGGTCGGCCGGCTGCCCGACGTCGTCACCATGAACCGGGCCCACAGCACCCACTACACTTTATTCCCGGACAGGCGCATTCCCCATGTGCTGCATGGCTGGGGCGAGGACGGCAAGCCCGCCATCGTCTCGGAACGCGTCGGCGACACCTTCATCCGCAACGTCACGACCGACACCCGCCGCTATTTCGGCGACGAGGCCGGGACCGACATGATCCGCGACGGCAACTCGATCTTCATCTTCGAGGTCGCCGGCCTCTGCATCGGGCATCTCGGTCATCTCCACCACAAGCTCGACGACAGCCATTTCGCCCAGATCGGGCGGCTCGACATCGTGATGGTGCCGATCGACGGCACCTACACCATGTCGCTCGACGGCATCTCCGAGATCACCAAGCGGCTGCGCGCCTCGGTGGTGCTGCCGATGCACCGCTTTGCCACCCCGCTCGACGACTTCATGCGCAAGATCGGCCAGCAATTCGAGATCGACCGGCGCTTGGAGCGCAGTTTCCGGATGTCGCGGGATGCGCTGCCGTCGACGCCGACGGTGATCATCCTCGACGGCGTCTGACGCGCAATTTTCTCCAAGCCGGCCGCGGCCCGGTCATGCTGATCTCCTTGCGACAGGAGATCGACATGAGCGATTTTGCCGGACTTTTGCACGCGAGCGGACCGAATCCGGAGCACGCAGCGGCGCTCCAGCTTTACGGCCGCTTCGTCGGCGACTGGGACGCCGAGGTCACCGCGCGCGCGCCGGACGGAACCCGACACACAGCGCCCGGAAAAATCCATTTCGGCTGGGTGCTGGAGGGACGCGCGGTGCAGGACGTCTGGATCATCCCCCGCCCCGCGGGCACGCCGGCCTTTCCGATCGCCGGCAACTGGTACGGCACGACGCTGCGCGTCTACGACCCCTCCATTTCCGCGTGGCGGATTTCCTGGTTCGATCCCGCGCGCTGCGTGTTCCGCCAGCAGATCGGCCGGCCGCATGGCGAGGACATCGTGCAGGAAGGCACGACCGAAGCCGGCGACCTGACGCGCTGGAGTTTTACCGAGATCACCGGCGATTCCTTCCACTGGCTCGGCGAGGTCAAGCCGGCTGCGGCAAGCGATTGGCGGCTGGTGGTCGATGTGAGGGCGAGGCAGCGCAAGGGATGACGGCAGTGCCCGGTGTGCTCGCGATGATGGGCGCGGTTGCGCAACGCGCGCTGCTGCGTGAAGAGATGAAGTGTTAGGCTCCCGGCACAAAAACAAAACGGGAGCGAACGCCGATGGCTGCAAGCGGTCTGCCTGCCAATACGAGCGGGCTATTCGTCGATCCGCGCGAGGACTGGCTCGCGCTGCATCAGGAGGAGATCATCGATCCGTTGCGGCCGATCGTCGATCCCCATCATCATCTGTGGAATCGCGGGCACCGCTATTTGATCGAGGAGATGGCTGATGACATCGCCTCCGGCCACAACATCATCGCCACCGTCTATGTCGACTGCCGCTCGATGTATCGCGCCCACGGGCCCGAGGCCTTCCGGCCCGTCGGCGAAGTCGAGTTCGCCAATGGCGTCGCCGCGATGAGCGCGAGCGGTGCTTACGGCAAGGCCGCGATCTGCGCCGGCATCGTCAGTCACGTCAATCTGCTGCTGGGCGATGCAGCCAAGCCGGTGCTGGAGGCGGAGATCGCCGCCGGAGGCGGCCGCTTCCGCGGCATCCGGCACTCCTCGGCCTGGGACGAGGACCCCGCGGTCGCCGGCATGTATGCGAACCGGCCGAAGGGATTGTTGCGGGATCCGGCCTTCCGCAAAGGCTTCGCCTGCCTGGCGCCGCTGAACCTCAGCTTCGATGCCTGGCTGTTTCATCCGCAGATCGGCGAATTGACCGAGCTTGCGCGCGCCTTTCCCGACACGAGGATCGTGCTCGACCATTGCGGCGGCCCGGCCGGCGTTGGCCGGTTTGCTGGGCGGCGCGAGGAGGTGTTTCCGCAATGGCGCGCGTCGATCCGCGAGATCGCGACCTGCGAGAACGTGGTGGTGAAGCTCGGCGGACTGGCGATGTGCCTGCTCGGCTACGACTTCCATCTGCGCGAGAGGCCGCCGTCATCCGAAGAGCTTGCCGCGGCCTGGCGGCCCTATATCGAGACCTGCATCGAGGCGTTCGGGCCAAGGCGCGCGATGTTCGAGAGCAACTTTCCGCCGGACAAGGGCCAATGCAGCTATCAGGTGATCTTCAACACCTTCAAGCGCATCGCGGCGCCGCTCAGCGAGGCCGAGAAGACGGCACTGTTCTCGCAGACCGCCAGGAATGTCTACAGCCTCGAACTGCCGGCATGACGAGAAGAGGGGCCGGGATTTTCATCCCGGCCCCTCTTCCGTCGTGGCCGCTGGGAAGCGTCCGTGAAACCTTGTTGTTAGCCGGCACCCATCAGCGAGGCGGGACGGCGCTCGCCGGTGGAAACGAACATCTTCTTGAGCTTGTTGACGACGCGGATCAGGAAACCGATCATGACCGGATTGGTCTTGCGGCAGAACGCGATCTTCTTGACGTGGCCTTCGACATGCCATTTGGCATGCGCGCCGTCGCGGAAGAAAATGACGTCGCCGGGGCCGTAGCGCTTCGGCGGCATGCCGTCGCTTTCGAGCACGATCGATCCTTCCATGATCATGATCGTCTCGTCGATGTCGTAGTACCAGTTGAAGCGGCCTTCGGTGCACTGCCAGATGATGGTCGAGGCGGTGCCGTCCGCGCTGGTGGACAGGATGTGCGAGCGCGAGACCGGGTTACCCTCGATGATCCAGGACGGCTCGATCGGCCGCAGCTCGAGATCCACATTGCAACTACCAGCTTCAATCAATGCGCGCGACATCTGCTTCCTCAGGGGATAAAATATGATTGGCCGGGTCCGAGCCCGGATTGTTTCGAAAGATGTCGGGAACGCTAGTAGCCGGTTTTTAATTCTTTCTTACGCAGGCTCCGACAATCAGCCGCAAGTTGCACGGGCGAGACGGTTAACGTCGCGATTTGCCTGCAAATTCGTGCAGATGAACCCATCTTTTCCCGGGTGCGACAAAACGCGCGAAGCGACCGAGATGGAGCCACGCCGATGCCCCTGACCCCCGAGGTTCTGACAGCCAACAGCGAAGTCGTCGCGTGGCTCGGCAGCTTCGACGTCTCCTTCGCGCCGGACGAGGAGCGCTGGTTCGTCATCGACGGCATCGAGAGGCCCCGCCAGATCGGCAGCGACGGCGCCGGCGGCACCTTCGTGCTGCTGCCGTCGGAGGATGTGCTCTACGTCTCATCGGAAGGCCGCGCCGGGATCATCGCAGGCACGTTCGAGGCGTTCGTCAAGCTCGTCGTCGCCTGCCCCTATTGGCTCGACATCCTCAAATTCTCGGCCGGTGGCGACCTCGCGGAAATGCGGCGCGCGGCAGATGCGCTGGAGGCGACACGCGACGACGAGGACGACATCAACGACGCCCGCGAGGCGATCCGCGACGCACTCGATTTGCCGGAAGCCGACGATCCGGTCGGCGCGCTCTATGACGCGGTCGCGGCCTCCGACGCCATCGTGCGAGCCACCGACGGCTGCCCGTTCACAACGCTGTTCAACCGCTTCAGCATCGACAGCAATCCGATGCTGCGCAACGCGGCGGCGTGAAGGGAGCTTTGAGGGTACGTGCTCGGCCTGCATGGTTGGAGACGCGCCGCAAGGCGGCGCTCCTCCGCAAAACGAAACCTCATCCTGAGGAGCCCGCCAGCAGCGGGCGTCTCGAAGGATGGGCAGCGAAACGCGATGCTTCTTACTTCGCCCACTCGCCCTTGCGGAACACCGGCACCTTGCTGCCGTCGGACAGGATGCCGTCGATGTCGGTCTCGGCCGAGCCGATCATCCAGTCGATATGGATCAGGCTCTGGTTGCCGCCCTGTGCCGCGATCTGCTGCGGCGTGAGCTGCGCGCCATTGACGAAGCACTTCGAATAGCACTGGCCGAGCGCGATGTGGGACGCCGCGTTCTCGTCGAACAGCGTGTTGTAGAACAACAGCCCGCTCTGCGAGATCGGCGAGGAGTGCGGCACCAGCGCGACCTCGCCGAGCCGGCGCGCGCCCTCGTCGGTGTCGAGCACCTTGTTCAGAACTTCCGCGCCGCGCGAGGCCTTGGCGTCGACGATCCTGCCGTCCTCGAAACGCACGGCGATGTTGTCGATCAGCGTGCCCTGATAGGACAGCGGCTTCGAGCTCACCACATGGCCATAGACCCGCCGGCAATGCGGCGTGGTGAAGACTTCCTCGGTCGGAATGTTGGCGTTGCAGCTGATGCCGTTCTTGGAGAGCGACGCGCCGCCCTCCCACTCATGGCCGTCGGCGAGCCCGATGGTGAGATCGATGCCGGGGCCGGAATATTGCAGCGCGCGGAAGCGCTGGCCGTTCAGCCAATTGGTGCGCTCGCGCAGCACCGCGTTGTGGCTCGCCCAATTGCCCATCGCATCCTCGCGATCGACACGGGACGCCGCGAAGATCGCGTCCGCGAGCTTGCCGATCGCAATGTCTTCGGGGTCGTTGGGGAAGACCTGCTTCGCCCAGGACGGGCTCGGATAGGCGATGATGTTCCAGTTGGTGTCGAAATTGACGATTTTTTCCAGAGCCGGCTGATAGGCCATGGAATTGGCCTTGCTGGCGCGCGCCACCTTCGAAGGATCCTCGCCGGACAGCAGCATGGGATTGTCGCCGACGATGGCGAGCCGCGCGGTGTTGTCGGAGAACGCCTTGGCCATGCCCTCGTAGAGCCAGCCGGCGGCGCGATCGAAGCTGTCGTCGTGGCCGTGGCGGTAGCGCGCCAGCGTCATCTCCTCGTCGGAGAGGATCGGCGTCACGACGCCGGCGCCGGCCTTGTAGGCATGCACGGCGATCCGCCGCACCAGCGGCAGCGCGATCGCAGGCGCCGTCAGCAGAAGATCCTGTCCCGGCCGCAAGCCCAGGCCCACCTTGACCGCGACCTCGGCCAGCCGGTCGAGTTTCACGGGGTCGATGGGGGTGGCGGTATTGCGTTGGTCGGTCATGCCGGGGCCTCGCGGAAAGTCTCTCATCCAATCTAAGTCTAGCATCCCATGGCGCAATAGCGCGAGCATCTTGAGATGTGCAGAAGATACGCAGTTTCACGCATCTTGGTTTTCAACGCGTTGCCGATTTCAGCACCCGGTCGACCATGGCGGGCGCAAGGCCAAGGTAATTTTTCGGTGAAGTCAGCGTCGCGATGGTCGCGCGATCGATTCGGCTCGATACGCGCGGATCGGACGACAGCGCCTCCGCCAGCGTCAGGCCCTTCTCGTTGGCGAGCCGGCAGGCGTCGTAGACGACGTCATGCGCCTCTTGCCGGCCGATCTGCGGCGCGAGGCCCATCATGACCGCTTCGGCCACGATCAATCCGCGGCTGATGGCGAGATTGTCGTTCATCTTCGCCTCGTCCACGATGAGACCGGCGAGCGCGAACCTGGCCTGGTGCAGGGCGCCGGCGGTCAGCACGAAACTTTCGGGGATCGCCATCCATTCGGCGTGCCAGGGACCGGTGGCGCGCTCGAAATCCTGCACCATGGCATCCAGCATCAGCCCGGCGTGCTGGCGCACCGCCTTGGACGCCGCCAGCATCAGCTCCGAGGAGATCGGGTTGCGCTTCTGCGGCATGGTCGAGGAGGCGCCGCGGCCCTTGACGAAGGGCTCGTAG
This sequence comes from Bradyrhizobium sp. P5_C12, assembly GCF_054049735.1. Lineage (NCBI taxonomy): Bacteria > Pseudomonadati > Pseudomonadota > Alphaproteobacteria > Hyphomicrobiales > Nitrobacteraceae > Bradyrhizobium > Bradyrhizobium sp. P5_C12. The sequence goes on along the minus strand of NZ_JBFULU010000083.1, from coordinate 2,969 downwards.
ACCTCGGCAAACTCGGTCGACGCCATGATCATGATGTCGAGCGCGATCTTGCCGAGCGAGCCGGTGACGAGCGCGAGGAAGTTCACGGCCTCGGCAAAACCGTCGCGGGCGACGTGCCAGGTCGAGGCGGGAACACCGAGCTTCAGCTCGGCGCAGAGCGCCTCCTGCACCGCAAAACCCTTGTCGCCAAGCGAGGCCAGCGTGCCGGCGGCGCCCGCGAACTGGCCGACCAGGACGCGCGGCTTCAATTGTGCCAGCCGCTCGGCGTGGCGGTCGAACATCGCAAGCCAGATCGCGGTCTTGTAGCCGAACGTCACCGGCAGCGCCTGCTGGAGATGGGTGCGGCCGGCCATCGCTGTGTCGCGGTAGCGTTTTGACAGATCCGCGAGGATGCCGCGCAGCGCGGCGATGTCGCGTTCGACGATCTCGAGCGCCGCGCGCAATTGCAGGACCACGGCGGTGTCCATGATGTCCTGCGTGGTCGCACCCCAATGCACATAGCGGCCGGCCTCGCCGCATTGCTTCACCATCTGGTGCACCAGGGGGAGGATCGGATAGCCGACGACATCGGTCTCCTGCCGCAACAGATCGAAATCGAGCGCGGATACATCGGTCCGCGCCGCGATCGCCTCGGCCGCCTCCTGCGGAATCACGCCGCATCTGGCCTCCGCCTTCGCCAGCGCCACCTCGACCTCCGCATAGCGCGAGACCAGAGCAAAGTCCGAAAACACCTCCCGCATCTGCGGCGTGCCGAAGGCGTCGCGGAACAGGATGGAGTCGATCACGGTGGTCGAGGCGGGAAAGGCGGGCATGGCGTTTCTTCGTGGTTGGTGTTGTTTGTATCGGTGCAGCTTACGCAGGCGTCGCCGTTCGGCAATGGACAATGCCGGTTCATCACACATTCGAAGTCGTGCATTGGTCTCGCCGCTGCGCGTCAAACCACCGGCTCCGTCATCCTGAGGTGCGAACCGTGCGACGCAACGCGTCGCGTGGAGAGCCTCGAAGGATGGCAGGCCGGGATGCAATCGGGCCGTCGCCCTTCGAGGGCCGCTGAAGACGCGGCCACCTCAGGGTGAGGGAATGTGCGTCGGCGATATCAGATTGAGTACGTGGCCTGCGACAGCCGACTCCAGCCGCCACATTCTGGTCGAGGCGGCATTCCTCCCCGCAAATGGCATGGCAGCCATCTTGCGATCGCGATGAACCAAGCGGCCTCCCGGCGGACTCACAGACTTAGGTCGAAATCCGTTTTGCTTTGTCATTGCCTGATTTTATTGTGAGGTCCGAGTTTTCGACGTGCAGTTTCTGTTCCGGGATCACCTTCTCGATACCGACCGGCGCGAGTTGAGTCGCGAGCTGGTTCCAATTGCCGTGGAACCGCAGGTCTTCGATCTGGTCGTCCACCTGATGGAAAACCGCGACCGGGTGGTCAGCAAGGACGAGCTGATCGACAAGATCTGGCACGGCCGCAGCGTCTCCGAATCCACCCTGACCAGCCGGATCAACGCGGCACGCAAGGCGGTCGGCGACAGCGGCGCCAGCCAGGCGGTGATCCGCACCATCGCCCGCAAGGGCTTTCGTTTCGTCGGCAACGTCGAGACGAAATCTGGGGCGGCGGCGACGAACCTCGACCATGAGGCAAGGCCGCCGCAAGCCGCGCTCGCGCTGCCCGACCGGCCCGCGATTGCCGTGCTGCCTTTCACCAACATGAGCGGCGACCGCGAGCAGGACTATTTTTCCGACGGCATCAGCGAAGACATCATCACCGCGCTGTCGAAGCTGCGCTGGTTCTTCGTCGTCGCCCGCAACTCCTCCTTCGTCTACAAGGGGCGCGCCGTTCACATCCACGAGATCGCACGCGAGCTCGGCGTCCGCTACGTGGTCGAGGGCAGCGTGCGGCGGAGCGGCGACCGCTTGCGCATCTCGGCGCAGCTCAACGACGTCTCGACCGGCAGCCATCTCTGGGCCGAGCGCTACGACCGCGAGCTGGCCGACATCTTCGCCGTGCAGGACGAGATCACCGAGGCGATCGTCGCCGCGATCGAGCCGCAGCTCTATGCCGCCGAGAGCTTTCGCGCCCAGCAGAAGCCGCCGGGCAGCCTCGACGCCTGGGACCTCGTGATGCGCGCGCTGTCGCACTACTGGCGCATCACGCGCGAGGACAATGCGGCGGCACAGGCGCTGCTCGAACAGGCCATTGCGATCGATCCCGCCTATGGCAAGGCGCTGGGCCTGCTCGCGACCAGCCATATTTTCGGCGCGCATATGGGCTGGGCCGACATGGACGCGACCGTACCGGTTGCCGAGCGCGCGGCCCTTGCGGCGGTGGAGGCCGATCGCGAGGATGCCTGGGCCCATAACGGCCTTGGCTATAGCTATTTGTTCCGCCGCCGCTTCGACGATGCGCTGGCGGAGTTCGAGCTCGCGCTGAAACTCAACCCGAATTTCGCGATGGCGTACGCCTTCCTCGGCGTGACGCTGTGTTACGCGGGACGGTGGCAGGACGGCGATGCCGCCGCCCGCCGCGCGCTGCGGCTGAGCCCGCGCGATCCGCTCGCGGCGATCTATTGCGGCGTCGCGGCCTATGCCCAGTTCATCGGCCGCAACTACGAGGGCGCCGTGCAGATGGCGCGCGAATCGATGCGGCAGCGCGGCGATTTCGTCGGCGCGCATCGCGTGCTGACCGCCGCCGCCGGCATGCTCGGTGATCCCGCGCTTGCGGCTGCCGCGCTGGAAGGACTGCATCGCGCCCAGCCCGCCATCTCGCTCGCCTGGATCACAAGCGAGCTGCCAATGCTGCGGGACGAGGATCGCGCGCATTATCTGGAAGGATTGCGGCGCGCGGGTATGAGGTGAAGATCGTCTCCCTCTCCCCGCTTGCGGGGAGAGGGTCGGGGTGAGGGGGAGTCTCCGCGAGTCGAACTGTCACCGTCATGGCGGAGAGGGGGGGGGGGGGGGGGGGGGGGGGG
>NZ_JBFULU010000082.1:0-18622 GCF_054049735.1 Bradyrhizobium sp. P5_C12 | reverse complement strand
GGTTATAGGCATACCGAAGACAAGCATTTGGAAGTCGGGAAAGAGGGCGCCGGTCATCACCGGTTAAATTGCAGGAACCCTCTTGCCCGAGTCGCGAATTTGGTATCCATGATTCTTTGCTGAGCGCAGCTGATTCGTAGCTCCAGAGTTTAAATGGAGAGCTACATCATGAATCCGCCGCCCAAATTTCAAATCAAGTTCTGGAAGATCGATGTCAGCGCCGAAGGGGTGCTTGGCATCGTGGCCGCCTGTTTCCTGGTCATCTTCCTCGTTGCGGCGTACCGGTGGTTTTAGCCGCTGCACTGTCACCGTAATTTCAAACAAACGCGAAAGACCTCAAGAGCGAGGAAGGGCATGCCCTCCTGATCCCTGATGACGGGCCGATGCTGGACAATCGGAGGGAGGGCACCCTCGATTCCGCCGAAGTCGGTTGTGGGCAAATTAGCTTTTTGCACCGCAAGCGCATCCCAAAAGCTTTGAGAAGCGCCTTCAGCAACCTACAGTAAGGCTTTGGCTGCTGGGGATTCGATATGGCTACAAGTATCGTCAATCTCGATGCGTTGATACGTCGAGACGACTTCCGAGTTAAGAGCGGCAGTGCGGACTATAGTCGCCGCGATAAGATAGCGATCACGGATATCGAGCCGAAGGCGTTCATGTACTTGGCTCTTCGGAAGCCGGATTTCCAGCGAGAAACGGCGAACTGGTCACCCCAGAAAATTCAAGATTTCGTAAAGACCTTCTTAGAAGGCGACTTGGTCCCTGCGATTATTCTTTGGGCGGCCGGCGAAACCGTTTTCGTGATCGATGGAGCGCACCGTCTTAGCGCGCTTATTGCTTGGGTCCAAAACGATTACGGTGATGGCGATACTTCCAGGGTGTTCTCGAAGAACGACATTCCGCCAGAGCAGATGAAGGCGGCTCGCAAAACCCGTGAGCTGATCGACGGCACGATCGGATCGTATAGCGAACATGTTTATGCTGTAGAGCATCCTGATAGGGCGAAGGTCGAGGTGCTCCAAAGAGCGAGGCGGCTCGCAAGTCTGTCGCTGGACCTCCAATGGATCCGCAATACCGACTCCCAGAAGGCCGAAAACTCCTTCTTCAAGATCAACCAAGCCGCCACTGCTATCGATCCGACCGAACTGAGGATCATTCGGGCTCGAAAGGCCGCGAATGCGATCTCCGCCCGCGTCATCACGCGTAACTCGACGGGGCATGAATACTGGTCTGAATTTGAGGACGATAAGAGAGACGAGATCGAGTCGATAGGAAGGGAGCTTTACAAGCTGCTGTTCCATCCACCCATTGAAACGCCGATCAAGACGCTGGATCTGCCGGTTGCGGGCAGGGGTTACAGCAGCCCAACGCTTCCGTTGATTTTCGAGATGATAAACCTGGCGAACAATCAGCCAGTCCTAGACATGACGAAGAGCAAGAATATCCTCGATCTTCCGCCGCCCCCTGACGGAGATGGCAGTGACACAATCAAGTTTCTCAGGAACACAAGAAAGATTATCAACCGTATTACAGGGCTGCACGCGTCGTCCCTTGGCCTGCATCCTGCCGTGTATTTCTATAGCGCGACGGGGAGGCATCAGCCGACAGCATTTCTCGCGGTTGTCGAGTTAGTCCGGGAGTTCGAAAAGAAAGACGCCTTTCAGACATTCACTAAGGTTCGTGAGCGCTTCGAGCAATTCATTCTCGACAACAAGAGCTTTTCCAATCAAGTGACGGTCAAAATCGGGAGYGGCGCAAAGGGCTTCCAGAGGCTAAAGAACCTCTATGTTCGGGTCTATGAGGGATTGGTTCAGGGAAATGAGTTCCCGGCGATCCTCGAACAACTGCGGGGGGACAAGGAATTTTCGTTTCTTACCCCGGATGAACGGTTGGTAGAAGGGGCCTCCAGCCAATTCAGTCGCGAAACCAAATCAGCCACCTTTCTCAGAGATGCAATCGTTGGAGCCCCGCGATGTCGGATATGCAACGCGCTTCTCCACTTCAATTCCATCCAGATTGATCATGTCGTTCGCAAGGCTGACGGCGGGTTGGGCGTTCTTGAGAACGCACAACTCGCGCATCCATTCTGCAATAGCAGCRTAAAGAACTGAGCACCGCTTTGGGGATTACGGTGACAGTGCACTCAATTGCCGTTGTCCGCAGAGCCGGAGTGACGATGACGAATGAATTTAATGCTCTTAATCGCGCTATGCGCCAAGGGTGAACCGAAGCCACAGAGCGAACAGGTGGCGATGGTGAATGAATTGAGTGCACTGTCACCGTAATCTGGAGGCCGTCGATCATTTCAAAGTCCAGACCTTGCTGCCACCCTACAATTTGGGCGCGGGGAGCAAACCCTATCCCGACGAGCCAAAGGCACGCTTCCGCCATGCCTGTGAGACCATGAGCCATAACCTTATCGTGTGGGGCTGGCGGAAACACGAGACAATGCCGTGATCCCGACAGCGCACTCAATAAACTTCGCCTGTGAAGTGTGATCGAAGCCACGAGCATGCGGACGATTGCGAACGAATTTAGTGCGCCATCACCGTAATCACAACTCTCACAACGAGATGATTGCGCGAGAGATGCGCCGGTTTGGTGAGCTGGAGAGAATGGCCGGAGGGATCAAGAAGACACGGGCCAAGGCGACTGCCAAGTACCGCAACCGCAAGAAGTTGGTCTGGACGGGCAGGGGCTCGATGCCCCGTTGGATTCGGGACGAGAGGAAGTTGCTGAAATTGAAGCCGGATGCGTTTTGATAAGGAAATAGATGGTGAGCCGAATTGACCGACAACAGCCGGGCATGCAGCGAGGACCTGATAGCAGCCTCAACCGGTCAGACCTCGCTCTGATGGCGCGCGGGATCAGTAACACCAAGGCGGTTAAGCTCAGGGCCGAGGGATACACGCTCGGCAGGCTCCAGCGAATGAAGCGAGCGGAGCTCCGGAAGGTTGGTCTGGACAAGTTGGCAATCGACAACCTCCTCGGCGAGGGCCGTCCCGCTATACCCTCCGACAAGGTCATCGAGGTCTTGTTCGCCAACAGGTTTACCTGCTGTATTTGCCGCAATCACAGACGCGGCGTCATTGTCCATCATATCCGGAAGTGGGCGAAGTCACGCGACCACGAAGTGCCGAACCTTGCTGTCTTGTGCACCCTGCACCACGACAAGGTCCATACAACGAGCGAGCTGACCAAGAATCTCGATGCGAGGACGCTCCGGGGCATCAAGAAGAAGTGGGAAGCCGACGTGGCCGAGATGGACATCCAAACCATCCTCGACCAATCCCGCGAGCACGCCTCGGCGTGGCAGTACTTCAATCACCTGCGGCTCTTCGAATTGGCCGCAGAGCAACGTATCAGGTTCAAGAACCTAGACGGCTACGATACCGCGCTGCAGCTGGGCATGTGTAACGAGGTGGGCCGTCTTATGCCCCGCCCGAAAAATTCCGGATGGATGTATGAGGGTGGTGACGGCCAAGCGCTCTACTGGTACGTCCGATCCGTGCTACATGCTTCGTTGGAAAAGCTGACAGTCGCTAACATCTCCGATGATCTTGAACGTGGTGCGCTGTCGGCTCTCTTGAGTGCTGGGGATTTCATCCTGGTGCAGGGCTCGCACACGTTCTCTCCAAAGACGCTGAGCCATCGGCGACCCGGGCAAACCACGGACGGGGTGCGCAAGGCAAACCAGGTCATCGTAGAGTTCACGTTCGATCGATGGGAGGCGACATCTTCCTCCGCCCACGGCCGATGGTTATCCGGCAGGGTCGAGGTGACGAGCATCATCAGGATATCGAAGATTTCCCGCACTAAGTCAGGCAAGATGCGCATCCAAGGCACCGTGTTCGCCGTCGCACAGGGTTTCTCTGGCCTCAAGACTCGGGAATACGCGACTTACCCTTACCGTTATGGGGTGCGGGTCATCAGTGACGATGAAGAAGACGAGGAATAGCCGCTAGTGTCCCGAGTCACAATTTCGATTGCGGTGACGGTGCTGGACTGTCACCGCAATCCTTCATTTGCGCTTCTTACGGCAACCGTTACCGATGCAGAATCGTGCGCCGCCTGTGGCATCTCGTCAATGTTTCACGTACAAATTGTGAAACAAGGGGGACGATATGGATCAAGAAAAGCGGCGGCTGAACGTGGACGTGCAAAAGTATTTCTCAGACGCGAATAGAAAACTGCTGGCCTATCTGTTTACAGCCCATGGTGCCGGAGTGGTTGGATGTCTGTCGCTCTTGAAAGACTACAACGCTGTGCCTCAATACAAAGGTGTAGGCTATTTTCTGGCGATATTTGCGATTGGGATGGTGATGACTACCGTTTCATGGGTTGCTGAGAACATTGCAGATACGGCGGAAATGTTGGACATAATAGAAGTTGGTGAGAGAAAAATTGAATTGACGAAAGCGAATGCCGTTTTCTTTTTCTCGTCGCTGATAGCGGCGCTGCTTTTCATTTCAGCCCTATTTGGCCTCGCTTGGCGTTTTATGAATCTTTAATGGGTCGCTGGTTCACGGCCCCAACGTAGGTGCCTGTCGTCACCCGTGTCTGTTGGAGAGCCCGGAAGTCGAGACCCAGCCATAGGGCGGGTTGGACTCTTCAACAGCGTCGCGATTACGGTGACAATGCACTCAATCGACGCTGTCCGCCAAGCATGAACCGAAGCCGCAGGGTTAGCAGGTTGGCGATGGCGAATGAATTTGGTGTACTGTCGCCGTAACTCATTTTGTGTTCAGACCATGCCGGGTTCGTCGCCGGCCAAAACATAGTCGACGGGGGAAGCTACCCGGGGCATCTTCCAACGCAGCGTTTGAGAGGATCCTCGATGAAACGACTTCATGTCCTTGCCCTGCTGGGCACGGCCCTGTTCGGGCTTGCCGCGGCGCCGGCTGCGGCCGACACCTATCCGAGCCGCGTGGTGACCGTCGTGGTGCCCTATCCCGCGGGGGGATCCGTCGACGGCGTCGCGCGCCTGCTCGCGCAAAAGCTGGGCGAGTCGTTCGGGCAGAGTTTTATCGTCGAGAACCGCGCCGGTGGCGCCGGCGGCATCGTCGGCGCGAACTATGTCGCCAAGGCCGCGCCGGATGGCTACACGCTGATGCTGACCGCGTCGATCCATGTGGTGACGCCGTTCCTGCACAAGGCCGTTCCCTACGACGTGGTCACCGACTTCACGCCGATTTCGCTGGTGGCCAGCGGACCGCTGATCGTCAGCACCACGGCGCAGATGCCCGCCAAAACTCTCAAGGAATTCTTCGATCTGGTTCGCAAGGATCCGAGCAAATACACCTTCGCGACATCGAGCTTCGGCTCGGCCGGGCACATGGCGATCGAGCTGCTCAAGCGCGATGCCGGTGTCGACACCCTGGTGGTGCCCTACAAGGGCGCCAGCCCCGCGCTGACGGACCTGATGAGCGGCCAGGTGCAGTTGATCGCCGATCCGATCCTGTCCTCGCTGCCGCTGGCGAAAGCCGGAAGCATCAAGGCGCTGGCCGTCACCAGCACCAAGCGCGTCGACATCGCTCCGGAGATTCCGACCGTGGCCGAGTCCGGCATGAAAGGCTTCGAGTTTGGCTCCTGGTACGGCCTGTGGGGCCCGAAGGGCTTGCCCGCCGACCTGGTCGCGACAATTCAAGCCGAGATCGCCAGGATCGTGCAGCGGTCGGAGGTGAGGGAACGCTTCGCGCTTCTCGGTTTCGAACCGCTCGGCTCCACGCCGGATTATTTCGCCGGCTTCATCAAGGACGAGATGGCGAAGTATCAGCAGATCATCAAGGACGCCAACATCAAGGCTGAATGACAGTGGCGCACGCGTGATCGGGCAAGCACGCGGCTTCAAGTCCGGCAGCTGGCGACGGCGCAGATGAACCCACGGAAAAGCCGGCGCGACCAATGCACGGCTTCAGAAGGTCTTCATCACATGAGCTGGAAAAAGAAATACGCGATCGGTTGCCTGATAGCCCTGTTCGTTTTCACGGCTATGGAATCCTACGATCGCCCCAACAGGGACATCCCCTTTGGAGCTGTCATCGTGATGGCGGCTGTATGGCCCGTCACAGTGTCCGTCATTTTGGGCGGTGCTGTCGGCGAGATGGTTCGCGATGGCTTGCCCAGCGAGAGTTGAGCAGGCCCCCGGCTCCCGAGAACCGAGGCTTCGACCTGTTCGGCGCCGAGCAACGGCGAACGAGCGCAGTCACCGTAATCACGGTTGAACCCCGCCAGAGGTGGGGCGACTAAACGCCATGGCCGCTATCTTTGCAGAACTCCTGTTTGATCTCGTCAGAAGCCTCGTTGGTAATTGGCTGAGACAGGCTGCGGTGGCCGTTTGCGCGTGGCTCGATACGAAGATTCACGGCCGCGCTGCACGCTTCGTCGTGGGCGGCCTTCTCGGGCTCGCCGCCTATATCCTCATTCCTGTCTTCGCCGGGCTGCTGGGTTTTTGATGCTCTCCGTGAAGGCGAACCTCATCATCGCGTTGGCCATCGGGGCGCTGATCTCCTCAGTGCTCCTCGTCATGGAGCCGCTGACCGACTACGCCTTTCTGTCGCTGGAGTGGCCCGGCGTCACCGCAGCGTATTTGTTCTGGGGAGCGGTCGGAGGCTCCGCCTTCGCAGGGATTGCTATTTCCTGGGTCGTGAATGCACTCACCTACGGCCTGGGTGCTTTCGCCATTCTCAGCGCTCTCAAGCTGCTGAGTAAGCCGAAGACTTGAGAAGCGCGGCTACCTCTTGGAGCTTATGAAAGCCAAGCCGGGCAAAAGCGAAGAAGAGATCCACGCCATGATGAGGGCGGCATGAAGCGCTGGCTTCAAAGGATCGGAAAGATTGCGAGGGTCGTGGCGATTTGCGGGACCGTCGCCTGGCTTGTGCTTTTGACGAGCTCTCCTCAACAGCCTGATGCCGCACATCCCCAGCGTTACGCTCACCGACACGACGTCCGGTATGTGAGCGAGGGGACAGAATTGGCGCTCCGAATTCTGCTCGGCTCGACGTTTGCTCTGGTCGTGGTGGCGTTCGGATGTCACTTCGCGACCAGGGACATGCGAGAGTGAGTATCCCCAGGGATTTCCGGACGCGTTGGAGGAAACCGATCGGTCTCGCCGATCGTTCCGCGCCTCGCGTACCCGAATTTCGGCGTCGCGCTCCCTAGCGCTTTGATCCGTCTTTGCCGAGCCGGGCCTCCTCAGCCGCGTCCACGAGCGTCAAGGTGCTGCCGTCGTAGCTCAGCTTGAGCCCGCGGCCGACGGTCCAGATCCATCCCTCCCGGGCGTCCCTGGTTGGCTGGGCGTTGAACTGGTCGGAGATCGATTTGACGGCAGCGTCTTGCGGCCCCGGATTCTTCAACTCCGCATTGACGCGCCAGATGGGATGCCTGGCGTCGATGTCGTCGCTATGGATCGTGAGCTTGGCACCGTCGACCGCGCATTCGAGGATATGGGACTCGCGAAGCTGGCGGCAGCGGTAGCGGCGTTGGGTGACGACCTTGTTCGCCTCGTCGAATGTCATGCCGGGGGAAAAGCCGAGGATGTCGGACTTCTTCACGAGGGCCAGCGACGCAGGCTTCAAGAAGCCTGGCTGGATCGCCACCAGGGCGGCAACGGCAACAACGATCAAGCCGGCGATAACAATGGCAATCTTCATCAGCCCCTCGCGAGAAACATCCGACCATACAACAGCCGGAGCATCCTGCCAGTCAGGCTTGGCGTCATCGCCAGGGAGCTGTGCGGCGACAGTGCGCCGCGCTGTGCGCTCTTGCCCCGGACGCAGCGCGTCCGGGACACGAGATCGCCGTCCTATGCCGCAATCCGCTGCTCGACCGGGGCCGTCAGATATTTGAGCACTTCCGCATGCTCCAGGTCAGGCACCGCGATGGCCGTGTGGCTGTAGATCGCATGGGTCCGTGATTTTGCGATCTTGTCCAGGATCTCTTTGCCCTTGATGACGTGGAGGCCCATGCCGTCTCCGGACGGGAAGATCGCCAGCACCACGTCATAAGCCGCGATGACGGCTCTGAGCGCTTCGGCCTTGTCTTCGGCGACGTCGACAAAAACGCGTACATCGGCCGCAAGTTCACGCAGCTCGTCAAAATCCAGCACTGTGGGGTACTCCAACGCAACGATACTTAATGCAGAGTGGAGGCGTTGGGTTACTGAAGTGTCAACAACGCGTGCCGGGCCACAAGTTTCACGACGAGGTGACTCGCGAAGGCGGGATAAGACCGATCGGGATGTTGTATTCAGGACCGGCGTAGAACTGATCTGAACAGGAGACACGGGCAACATGGCGAGCGACACGACCATTCGGGCAGGGCAGTGCCATTGCGGCGCGGTGCGTTTCGAGGCGACGCTCAGCGACGGCTTCAATTCGATCCGCCGCTGCACCTGCTCTTACTGCCGGATGCGCGGCGCTGTCGTCGTCATGGCGGAGATGGGCGGGATCAAATTCCTGCGGGGCGAGGATGCGCTGACGAGCTACCGCTTCCACACCGGAGCGGCGCAGCACTTCTTCTGCTCCGGCTGCGGAATCTACACCCATCATCAGCGACGATCCGACCAGAACCTCTATGCCGTCAACGTGGCTTGCCTGGACGGGGTCAGCCCGTTCGATTTCGCCGAGGTGCCCGTGATGGACGGCGTCAATCACACCAACGACACCGGCAAGCCGACGCGCCGCGCAGGCACGCTCCGCTTCATCCCGGCCGAGTGACGGTGAAAGTCCCGAGGTCCAATGACAGGGGGAGGCTGCCGGACGAGCTCGGCCTGCATGGTTCGCCCGGCGATGCAGAGCATCGTCCGGAGACGCCCGCTTTGGCGGGCTCCTCACCATGAGGGTCAGATCTCTCGCTGCAAACGCGACCTCATCCTGAGGGCCCGCCGTAGGCGGGCGTCTCGAAGGATGGGCCGCAGGCAAGCTCCCAGCCTCGTCTCTGCTTTGGAGCGGAGCCGGACAGCAAGTGGGCTCCGGTCAGGTCAAAGCCCTTCGCAGCGTGGCTGCAAAGCACGGTGATGGTGAGACAACCTGGAGCGGAGGAGGAAGCGGGCCCGCGTCGGCGAAGCTGATGCGCGACGCGCCGGACAGCTATCGCGTCACGTGACGCAGCTCACTTGGCGTAGCCCTGAGAGCGGAGCCACGCGATCTTGCGGTCTCCGTTGATCCAGTCGTCGGCATCGGCCTTGCTGGCGAAGCCTGTGATTTCGCGCTGTTCGCTGTCGGGGTAGTCCGCCAGGATTTTCCAGTCGTTTTCCGAGATCCGGACGGTTTTGAAGGTCACTTTTGTTTTAGCCATGCCGCACTATGCAGGAGATGCCCGCAAAAGAGAACCCACGCCGACGCCGATGGCTTGGTCGGGTCTGCCCGAACGGCGCCGGAGGCGGGGCGTTAGTCCTCTTGTTCGGCCTCGCGCCGGAAGTCCTCGGCGGCTTTCCGTAGGGCTTCCTTGACCTCGGGGTCGACAGCCTGGTCGGCGTGGCGCTCGGCGTTCTCGGCCTGCCTCAACAGATCTTCCTTGCTCATCGTTCGGCTCTTCGTGTCGTCGCTGAATCCATAATTTGTCCGGGCGGCTCGGGTTCCAGCTAGCCCTAGCGGCTTGCCTTAGTGTTCTCTTTTTGTTCTAGTTCGTCTCGACATTGCGAGGGCTGACCATGCCGGACCTGGACGTCATCAGGGCGGACATCGAACACATGCGCATCCAGGCGGGGCGCCAGCGGAGGGAGATCCTCGGGCTGCAACGGGCGGGCTTGGGGACGGCCTCGGCCGAAGCCCTGCTGAGCCGGATGCAGGCCAGGATCGACGACCTCTGTGCGCAACGGGACGCGCTGAAGAAGGCCCAGCCGCATCACAACCAGGGCAAGGTGCTCGGCGGGAGGACTTGGTGAGGTGGTTCGATGACGAGCCCGAGCTGTCGCCGTTCCTGAAAGCGCTCGAGGATGTTCGCCGCAAGGCCACACGCGAAGGGTGGTGCTACGCCCACGTCCAGGCCATCATCGTCGCCATCGACCAGTACGCGGAAGCGGCCACGGGCAATCGCGAGTATTTCCTGAACAAGCCGGTTTCGATTGGCGGATCGCGCAACAGCGGCAACGTGCCCTGACGCGCGATGAGATGAGAAGCGGGGAGTCGAAATGCTGTTGTTCGTTGGTCCGCTGCTGTTCGTCCTGCTGTTCTATGCCGCGGTCAGGGCAAGACGGGCAGGCCTGTCCGGTGCCAAAGTCGCGCTCATGGTCGTCGCCGGCTCGGCGTGCATCGTCGTCCTGATGTTTGGAATCCTGGCGTGGGGCTTTCGTGACTTCGGGTGATGCGGGCATGGCCTCGTTGCGAACGGAGCGACTGTGCCGCGTCGCGGGAGGCTTCGCATAAGGCCCTCCCGGGGCTTTGTCCGGGCTGAGGATTGCGGAACCGAGGCCGAACTGCTGCTTGCGTTTTCGGCCTCGATGGGTTCTAAGCCCGGTCACTTCATGACCATTGGCATGAACAGAAGCGCCCTGCGTGGTTTTACCGCGTCCCAGGCAGAGTTACATCGTAGCTCGCGCGCACCCAATTCAGAGGACTTTAGACATGGCGAAGATGACCAAGACCCAGCTGATCGATGCAATTGCCGAGGGCACGCAGCTTTCCAAGAACGATGTGAAGTCGGTCATCGAGTACATGGCGACCGTCGGCTACAAGGAGCTCAACGAGTCCGGTGAGTTCGTTATTCCCGGTTTCGTGAAGATGTCGGTCGTGAACAAGCCTGCGACCGAAGCCCGCATGGGCGTGAATCCCTTCACCAAGGAGCCGATGCAGTTCGCGGCGAAGCCGGCGAGCAAGTCGGTCAAGGCGTCGCCGCTGAAGGTCGCCAAGGACTCGGTCTGATCCAAGGCGTTTGCCAAATCCGCCTCTGAGAAAAGCGAAAACCCCGCCTGGGGGAGGCGGGGTTTTCTGATGGGGGGTGAAGCCTGGGGGAGGCTTCTCTCATAAGACGCGCCAGCGCGAAAAAGGTTCACCGCCGGAGGACGAGATCGTGCTCCGCGATCGCGAACAGTCCCGCGACGGTCGCGATCATCGACACGCTTCCAACCTGATCATGCGGTCACGTCCACGATCGCCGGCGTATCGATCGCGCGCTTGCGCCAGACGATGAATTCCGATTTCGAATTCAGCCATTGGTATTCGTCGCCGCGCGCCTTCAGGTGCGCGAGCGCCGCGTTCTGCGCGGAGGTCTCGTCCTTCGCCTCGACGATGATCTCAACGGTCTCTTCAATCTGCCGAACGACCTCTACGGCGAAATATGTCTTTGGCATTGCGTCACCCTTGAGCGTGACCTTTGGCGAGAGCTAACGGGCAGGGGTGAGGCGCGTTCCATGCCGTTGTCATGCGCGTGCAGGCCGACGCGCGAAGCGCTGCCGGCGAATGGCGCAAAAGAAAAACCCCGCGCTTGCGCACGGGGCTCTTCTGGCCGACGGCAATGGGATTTCAGCGCCTAGCCGCCAACCGTCACCTTAACTTAAGGTTGAAACTCCAAAAAGCAACAGCGCCGCGATGACGGAATATGTTCGTCAGGCGGCGCTGCCGTATGACTGGGCGCTGAAATCCCCAGCCTCCATGGGTCTTCGCAAGCCGGGAAAGGTTCAAGGCAAGACGCTGAGGAAATCTGCTGGAGAGGCTGGACTTTTTGTTCCTATTTTGTTCTAGTGAGTGGCCTTGGAGGTGACTCATGAACATCGAGCAGCAGCGCGAAGTAATCAGGCTCTGGAATCAGCTCAGGAAGGTCGAGGGCCCGGCCGCAGAAGAACTCCGCATCCAGATCCTCGACTGCTTTGCGGCGAAGGACAACGCGACGCGACCGGACTCAAGGCACGTCGCCAGACCGCGACGCCATGCGGCACTAGCGGCGTGTCCAGTCTAGCGCGCGCCGGACGCGATCAGGCCGATTGGACGCGCGCGAGACGATCGTTGCGCATCTCATGCCGGTCGTTGCGGTCGCGCATGTGACGCTGACGGCTCGGAGCCAACGCCTTGGCGAAGCCAACGTCCCATCGTGGTTGCGCATCGTCTCGAAATTCCTGCCGCCGGCGAAGTCACGCGACTGCGCCTTCATCGATCATTAGCAATCGCGTCGCGCCGATTGTCTCGACTCCGATTCGTTCTTTGAGAACGAAATGGAGTCGGATGCAGAACAAGTCATGCCTGCTGCCGTCGCTGCGAATGCGGTTGTCAGAAGGGACCGCGCGATGCAAAAAGCAGATGCGATGTGACGGGATATCGTCGGCGCGCGATGCAAACCAATCGTTAGGAGTTGCTCCGCGCCGATTTCTTCGATTCCGATTCGTTCTTTGAGAACGAAATGGAGTCGAAGCTGGAACAAAGCTGGTCGGCGCACCGCAGGAGCGATCTCATCGCTGTCACGAGGCTCGCCGCATCCGCACCATCGTCGCCGCGCGCAAACGCCTAACGAAAGCTTGCGGCGAAGCGGATAACCCTATTCGGTTAGGTTAAAAGCCCAATCGCGTTGCAGTTGCGGCGGGTTGGGATAGGTGTCTGGCAACGACAACCAAGAAACCCCTTTTGCCAAGCAGCGTTTTTGCCAGGACATCCTTTTCCAGGACACCTTTTTCAATGACACCTTTTTCAATGACACCTTTTTCAATGACACCTTTTTCAGAACCGTCATTTCATCAAGGCGACCGGCACACCTACCGGCGCGTTGCCGTCGTCGGCACGCTGTTCTGCCTCGCCTTCGTGGTGATCAGTTTCTCATTGCGGCCGCAGGTCGAGGACACGCATGTCCTGGTCAAGGCCGACCGGCTGGTGCGCACCGCCGGCCAGGCGCCGCGCGCGAACTAGCTAGCGCGCCGCACGCCAATTAACGCTGATCGTCGGCGCCGGCGCGCGGGCCCGAGCTGCCGCGTGTCGCGAGCGCCACGAAGCCGGCAAAGCCGGACAAATTGAGGAGGACTTCGAGCCACGCAGGCATGCTGGCCTCTCTTGCGCGAAGACGACATCAATGCGGCCGCGGCAGGTTTGTTCCCGGCGTCGCAAGCCGTTCAGAGCCGGGAGGAGGGGTCGAGCCGGCGGCCGAGGGTCGCAACGGACTCGGTGGACGGCTGCTCCTTGAGGAACTCGGCAATGACGCGCGCGAGCTCGCCGTCGGTCATCGGCGTCGGCGGCGGGCGCAGGGCACCGACGCCGAAGCTGCGGACGATCTCGTCGTAATGCTGATCGCGCGCCTTCGGAACCAGCCTGCGGATGCGGGCGAGCAGAGCGGTTATCGGCAAGCTTTCCTCCTCGATCGTCCGCCCCGTTGGCAGCCGGTTGGCCGTGCCGCCATTGTCGTCCCTGAAAGCCTCGTCCCTGAAAGCGAAAAACCCCGCCAGCATCGCGGCGGATGCTGACGGGGTCTTCGTGCGTCGGCCTCACCCGGATGGCGGGCCTTGCACTTGGAAATCCAATCCGCGGACCGCGAGATCGTTCCCGTCGCATCGACATTTTTATCGATTTTTTTCCCGGCTTGCGGTTCCACGGCCCGCGAACCATCGCCAGCCGCCGGCGTTGTGTCCCCGAGATGCGAAGGAGGAGATCCGGGAAGGAGGAGATCCAGCATGAAGAAGACATTGGCAGTTCTGGCCACCGTCGCGGCGGTGGGTGTGACCGCGGTTGCGGCGCCGGCGCCTGCAGAGGCGCGCGGTCGCGGCATCGGGCCGGGCCTTGCGTTCGGTCTGGCCGCCGGCGCGATCACCGCGGGCGCGCTGGCTGCGTCCCGTCCGTATTATGGCTATGGCCCCGGCTACGGCTATTACGACGGCCCGGGCTATTATTACGGGCCAGGCCCGTACGCCTATTACGGCGGCGGACCGTATTACGGCCACCGGTACTATCGTCACTGGTAGCAACCACGGTTAAGCGAAAAGCCCGGAGCGATGCTCCGGGCTCTTTTGCGCAATGATCTTTAGTCGCGATGATCTGATGTCCTACGGCCAGAGCGAGGGCCGTTCGACTTTGCGGGCATTCTCGAGCGTCGACACGAAATACTCGTCGCGTTCGCGCTTGAACTTTTCCTGGGTGGCGCGGAAGGCGGCAACACGGGCGGCGATCTCATCGCGTTCGCGGGCTTTGCGTTCTTCATCTTCGGTCATGTCCATCCCCTCTTTTCACACCTGAACACTTCTGTTCACACCTGCACACTTCTGTGCACGACTGAACTCAGGCGCTGCCGCCGCATCGCGCCTGAGTCGCACTCAACACATGCATTGGCGCTTCTGATTGGGGCGTCAATGGGGAGGAGGCATTGCAGGATTGTGATAAGCGAAGGTCGGAAAAAATTGCCGACCGCATCGCTCTTCGCGAACTCGCTTGGCAGTCTTTCTTGGCGGTGGATAAGAGCGTCAACAATCTTGTCGCTTGCGTGCGTTGCAGCTAGCCCGACAGCAAATCGCAAGAACAAATCACGAGAACAAATCAGGAGGCTGTGGTGGCGAAGATCGATCTGGACTCGCTGAGCATCGAAGAGCTGGCCGAGCTGCGCGAGCGCGCCAACGCAAAGCTGCTGGAGAAGGTTGCGGCGCGGCAGGCGGAGCTCGAGGCCGAGCTGGAAAAACTCGCCCACTACGGCAAGCCGGCCAAGAAGGCCGCGCTCGCGCCAAGCCCGCCGAAGCCGCGCAAGGGTGACGACAAGGGTGACGCTAAGGGCGATGACAAGGCCGACGCGGACAAGGACGAGGTCGCGAAGGCGGCGTGACGCATGGCTTGTCCGCCGGACAGGCCGCACCGCCGTCCGTGAGATGACGGCGACATCCCGCCCTCGCATGCTATAGAGCCATGCTCGGGACCGGGGATGGCTTGCCCATGATCGCATCTGATCTTCGCAGCGGCGTTGAACGGCTCGGCGATATGATCGCCGAAGCGAAGACCATCGTACCGTTCACCGGCGCCGGGATCTCGACCGAGTGCGGCATCCCCGACTTCCGCTCGCCGGGCGGAATTTGGACGCGCAACCGTCCGATCCCGTTCGATGAATTCGTCGCGAGCCAGGAGGCGCGGGACGAATCCTGGCGCCGCCGCTTTGCGATGGAGGAGACCTTTGCGGCGGCAAGGCCCGGCCGCGGCCATCGCGCGCTGGCCTCGCTCTACCGCGCCGGCAAGGTTCCCGCGATCATCACCCAGAACATCGACAATCTGCACCAGGCCTCGGGCTTCGCGCCCGATCACGTGATTGAACTTCACGGAAATACCACTTTTGCGCGCTGCATCGGATGTGGGCAGGCCTATCAGCTCGACTGGGTGAAGCGCCGTTTCGACGAAGAGGGCGCCGCTCCCAACTGCACCGCGTGCGATGAGCCGGTGAAAACCGCAACGATCTCATTCGGTCAGTCGATGCCCGAGGACGAGATGCTGCGCGCGACCGAGCTGTCGCAGCATTGCGACCTCTTCATCGCGATCGGTTCCTCGCTGGTGGTGTGGCCGGCGGCAGGCTTTCCGATGATGGCCAAGAACAGCGGTGCACGTTTGGTGATCATCAATCGCGAGCCGACCGATCCGGACGACATTGCCGACCTGGTGATCCGCCACGACATCGGCGAAGCGCTCGGGCCCTTTGTCGGGAATTGAGGCATCAGTTTGATTCGCGGCTGTGCAAGCTGTTCATAGGTTCCGGCGAATCTCTTTTTTGTCTATGCCTCTCAACCGGGAGTGTTATCTTTTGATTCGAAAGATTCGCGTCGCGTCGAATTGAGAACATTCTCTTAAGACGCGTGATTCGAGCTCCGCCATTAAGGCGGGTTGCATGGCAGTGTGGGGTCCGGGGTTATGGGGTCGTCGGACGGATTTGAGTCCAAGAAGGTCGGGGTTCCCGCGGTGGGCGAACACGGCGGCGCCGGTCGCGACAATGCGCTCAGTCCCTTCACCGGACTTGGCGAGACCAGCGCCAACCTGGTCGAGGTGCACGGCGTCATCAAATGGTTCGACGCCTCAAAGGGCTACGGCTTCATCGTTCCCGACAATGGCTGGCCCGACGTGCTCCTGCACGTCACCGTGCTGAGGCGCGACGGCTTCCAGACCGCTTACGAAGGCGCCCGCATCGTCGTCGAATGCATCCAGCGCGCGAAGGGCTACCAGGCCTTCCGCGTGGTCTCGATGGACGAGTCGACCGCGATCCATCCGGCGCAGATGCTGCCGCCGCGCACCCATGTCACGGTGACGCCGACCAGCGGGCTGGAGCGGGCCCAGGTCAAATGGTTCAACCGGCTGCGCGGCTTCGGCTTCCTGACCTGCGGCGAGGGCACCCCCGACATCTTCGTGCATATGGAAACGCTGCGCCGCTTCGGCATGACCGAGCTCAGGCCCGGCCAATATGTCCTGGTCCGCTTCGGGCCCGGCTCGAAGGGCATGATGGCCGCCGAGATCCATCCCGAGACCGGATCGCCAGGCCTTTCGTCCCACTAAGAAGTCTTTCGTCCCACTAGGACGTCTTTCTTCCCACCAGCGGCCGCAAGGCCCAAAGCTCCCACGATCGTGAGCAGAGGCGCGCGGCCGCCTGGGCGTGCGCCATCTGGCTTTTCCGGCGAGCGCCGCGTAAGGGTTGTTCCAGTCCCACGCCGCCAGGCCATCCCCGCCGTCCCGAGTGCCGTCCCATGCGTTTTGATCGAAAGGCCGTCTGGTCCGTTGCCCGGGGCTGGCTTGCCGCCATTCTCGTCGTCGCCGGCTTCGCCGCCGCGAGCGCGCCGGTCGGCGCCGCCAGCTTCCAGCCGCTCGAGATCGTCACCAAGGGCGGTGTGCAGGTGTTCTCGGTCGAGATGGCCACGACGGAGCAGGAGAAGCAGACCGGCCTGATGTACCGCAAGGAACTGGCGGACGGCAAAGGCATGCTGTTCGACTTCAGTCCCGAGCAGGAAGTGTCGATGTGGATGAAGAACACCTACGTCCCGCTCGACATGATCTTCATCCGCGCCGACGGCCGCATCCTGCGTATCGCGGAAAATACCGAGCCGCTGTCGACCAAGATCATCTCGTCCCAGGGGCTCGCCAAGGCGGTCCTGGAGGTGCCGGCCGGAACGGCGCAGAAATACGGCATCCGCCCCGGCGACCGCGTCGGCCACCCGCTGTTCGGCAGCAAATAGGGCCGCAAAAATTGGGCCGGGCGGCGGGGTCATTGCCGTCTTGCTGGCGCCTTGTGAAGCGTGTATCGACAGGGCTCGCCGGACATTCGGGGTATAGCGCAGCCTGGTAGCGCGGCAGTTTTGGGTACTGCAGGTCGTTGGTTCGAATCCAGCTGCCCCGACCAGTCCCGAGCTTGATATCCTGGGGGAGGGGCCGCGCGGCGCCTCAGAACAACAGCCAGTCGGCGAGGCGCCAGGCGATCCAGGCCAGCGCGCAAATCCAGCCCAGCATTGCGATCCCCGCCACACCGAGCCCGCACAACGCAAACAGCGAGCTTCCGGTCTCCGGCGTGTCGGAGAGTTTTTCCGTCGTATCAATTTGGCTCACTGTGTCCCCTTGCCTTGCGGCCTGCTGTTCATTGGTCTCTACGCGCTCGTGAAAATTCACCGGTGGTCGCTCCATCTCACGCGGACGTGAGACGATCCGGCTATCCGAACAGGCAAGCGGAGGCTGATCGCAGACACGCAGGGATGCCCTGGAAAGTTGGGAACAAGCTGCAACTCGTGGCGAGGCGATTGGTTGCGTCTGTACGGCGGGAAATATTCATTGCGGTCGCTGCCGCCTGATTTCGGCGCGTTCCGCGTTGAAGGAGAACGCGGAGGTTCAAACGGCGCCGCGTCCGGAATCTCCTTCAGGCGAGGTTTTCATGTCGGTCAGTGCGATTGCTTCCTCCACCGCGGCGGTGACGTCGTCTCCGTCGACCGCGGCGACGCCGTCCTCCGCGGCTTCATCGACGTCGGCGACATCGTCGACATCAGCCACGTCGTCGACATCGGCGACCTCGTCGACTTCGTCTTCGCAATCCGCGGGTGGAAGTTCTGGCTCCGGAGGCGGCGGCAGTTCGGCCAAGACCATCGTCAGCGAGGTCTCCATCACCATCGACGGGATGACCACAACGACCATCACCTATTCCGACGGCACGACCGAGGTCCAGACGTCGGCGAGCACGCAAGGCAGTCAGGGCGATCAATCCGGACAGACCTACAACGCGCAAGGCGCGCTCGGCGCCAGCGCCAGCAGCGCCGCGAGCGCGAGCACCGGCGTCTGAGCGGCGATCGATCGCCGGCACCAAACGGACGGTCGAGCGCGCCCCTCAACCCTCGGCGCCCGTTCTCTGCGCGCCGCATCTTCTGCGCGATTTTTCGAGCCATCTGAGCGGGTTAACCGGCGCAGAATGACGGACGCTTGATCGAACCTTTGGGCGTCGCCACCGACTTATGGGTGTTGGGGATTTCAGCGCCCAATACCTAAACGGACGCCGCCAAGCGATGATATTCCGCTTGCGCGGCGTTGCGCTTTTAAGAATGGCCGATCAGCTCGACGCGTGCCAGCCGCGCGGAAACGGCAGGAACGGCCAGATCATCTGGTTGTCGTTCGAGGCCTTCGGTGGTTCTTGAACGGATGTCTTGACGGTCGGAGCAGGTGGTGTCGATCRCACCGCCAGGCGCATACATGCACATTGCAAATTCATTCTGGTGTCC
>NZ_JBFULU010000081.1:0-18862 GCF_054049735.1 Bradyrhizobium sp. P5_C12 | reverse complement strand
GGATGGCCAGTGTCGGCGTGTTCGGCGCATTCGTGACGCTGCTTGCCTTCTCATTCCGCCGCCACAACGAAATTGAGGTGCCAGCCGAGGAGGTCGCCCGGTTCGTACGATCCCACCAGGCAGGAGTTGCAGCATGAATATCGCCGTCGCAATTGACCAGATTCCGCAAGACGAACTGCCAAGTGCGAGTGAGGCGGGACCTGCTCCAAAGAGGATCGTGGTCGCCTATGGCTTCTGGATCTTCCTGCTGAGTGACATCATCATGTTTGCCGCGCTGTTCGCGAGCTACGCGGTCCTCGTGCGTTCCACAGCCGGCGGGCCGACCGGCGTCCAGTTGTTCAATCAGACTACGGTCGCGATTGAAACCGCTTGCCTTCTCGTTTCGAGCTACACCTGCGGACTGATGTCCTTGGCGATCAATTCGCGCCGCTACCTCAGGACCTATTTAGGGGCTCTAATCACTTTCGCACTCGGAGCCACGTTTCTCAGTCTCGAGATTCGCGAATTCCTGGGCATGATCGCTATCGGTGCGGCGCCGCAGCGGAGCGCCTTTCTGTCCGCATTCTTCACGCTTGTCGGATGTCACGGGCTGCACGTCGCGCTCGGACTGATCTGGCTGATCGTGATGATGGTGCAGGTGGCGGTATTCGGGTTCGCTGCGAGAGTGCAACATCGCCTTCTCTGCTTTTCCTTGTTCTGGCACGCGCTCGACATCGTCTGGGTTGGGGTATTCACGGTGGTCTATCTGATGGGAGTGAGTTCATGACAGAGGCTCGACACGAACGCGCACCCGGAGACAGGCCGAGCCGCGAGATGCAAGCATCGGCTCCATCCGAGCTTCTCGTTTACACGATCGGCCTGTTTGTGGCGGTTCTTCTCACGGCCACGTCGTTCTGGGCTGCTAACACGACGCTGCTTTGGCCGGGCGGCGTATTCCTCGGGCTCGCTGTCCTCGCCATTGCCCAGATGGGCATTCATCTGGTGTTTTTCCTGCACATCACCAGCGGGCCGGAAAGCACCAACAACGTACTCGCGCTCGCCTTTGGTGTTCTCATCGTAATCGTCGTGATCGCCGGCACGATGTGGATCGTGGCAGATATGAATACGAACATGATGATGCCTTCGGGTGCGCCGATGAGCATGAGGATGCAACATTGAAGAGCGTCGCGGGGATGCCTGCTACCGGTCGAGCATGCCGTCGCCGCGCAGTGCGCTTTCGATGATTGTGGTAGCATCGTCGATCAGGAGGGGATCGCGCCGGCGGCGCGGCCACCGTTTCAGGCAGCGTCAACCGCGATGATCACGCCACGCGCTGTCGAACAGCGCAGACGCGACGTCAACGGTCAGTTTCGGCCAGACGATGGCGAGTTCGAGTGGGTTCGTTGGAGCGAACGACCCGCTGAATCCGTCCGGCATTGGCCATCTGGGGTAGCACTCGATCCCGCAATAGCGCCTGGAGCTGGAAAGATCATGCAGGTAGCCCCGCTCCAGCGGTCGTGAACAGGCCATGCAGACAGAGGGGTGTCGCGGGGTCATGTCGTTCACGAGCACAAATGTGATTTTGTGAACTGGCATCTGACCTGTCCTTCCTAGTCTGAGGTGCGTTTGCGATCTCTGGCATCGCCCGCGATGGGTGGTTTCTTCAATCCGGCCCCGATCGCCGTCCTGCATGCATCGCTGAGATCGGTGTTCTTCTCTCTGAGACAGGTCGTTATCTCATCTGCATTGGGAATGAACGTGCTGCAAAGTCTGAACACGTCGGGTGTGCACGCCACGCGCTGCTCCGCTGTTCCTTGCGAGAAGCAGGGAGCAGGCGAGGCGATCGCGCACAGCAAGGCCAGCGACACGCATGACTGAGCCAGAGGCGTCAGCCGAGGCCGCACCCGCTCGTTGTGGTTTCCGAACTTCATCAAAGGAGGTGCCATCCGCAATCGAGGACATCATTGCCGTGGCAAACGGAAATACACAATTGCCGGGGTTGGCGCTTGTAGCGAAGCGTCGGACTTTGGAGCTTTCGACCCCGCTACGGTCTATGCGCCTCCCAAAGCGGAAAATGCGGTCGGCGGATACGCGAGGCGGCCGGTTCAGCAGGAACGCGCCAACAGCGGTGCACACAAACGACCAAGTCGCCGCACGTTTCTCCAAGCGTTGAGGACAAGACCGACGCTAGCATTCTACGCTGGAATGATACGCCTGATGCGGACTGCTGGCGGGGCGAGGACATGCTCAAGGGATTTACGGCTCCTCGGTCACCTCGGGGGATGGCTGCGTTGGTCCCGCCGCCACCCTGGCACTTCGCGGGCGACGTGCTCGCGGTGGAATTCTGGAACGATCCCGATGTATCGATCGATATCCTTCCGACGGGTGTGGAGCTTGATGAGCAGTGTCGAGGCCGCTCTGTTGCAGTCTTCACAGACTATCAGTTTACCGCTCAGAACGACGAGCATCTGGATCCGGCCAGATATCAGTGTCGCGGATTCAGCGTTCTTCTCGATGCGATATGGAAGGGGACACGAATAGCGTGGTGTCCCTACTGCTATGTGGACAACGACGCTGCCTTGATGAGGGGCTGGATCCAAGGCTATCCGCGAAAGTTCGGCACCGTGCACCAGACCCGTACCTTTGCCGCTGCCAGCATCGCTTCAGCGCCGCTCGTGCAAGATGGCAGATTTTCGGCCTGCATGTCCGCTCACGGCCGTTTACTGGTGCAGGCCGGCGTTACCTTGCGCGAAAAAGCCGAGCGTCTTGTCGGCTTGCTCGATCGGCGGATCGTCGGACGGCGGTATTTTCCGCGGCTCTCCGCGGGCCTGCACGACAGGCCGGCCGTGGACGAACTCGTTCGCTGCGTTTCGGACCACCTCCTGATCACGAACGTCTGGGTCGGCGAGGGAGAGCTCGAATTTCCGGAAGCCTATGGCGAGGAGCTGGAAATGCTGGGGCCGCTCAAGGTGGGGCGTGGATACCGGTTCTCGTTTTCCTATTCCGTCACCGATATCGAGGTTCTGGCAGATCTGACCGCCTAGCAATCGGCCGATGCCGACGGGCGTGTTCCGGATTGTGGCAGGAATCAACAAATCGACGCGTTTCAATCAAATCCAGCGCGGCTGGTTCCGGTAGCCTCTGTGTCGAGAGCGATGCACCAGGACACGGGAATGCTCAAGGGCTTTACAGTTCCGAAGTCGCCATTTGGCCAGGCCGCTCTCACTCCGCCGCCCCCCTGGCACTATGCCGGTGACGCTGTCGGAGTCGAGTTCTGGGCGGACCCTGACGCGGCAGCAGCCACATTGCCGCGTGGTCTATCCCCGGATCCGGCGTCAAACGGTCACGCCGTCATGATGTTCCTGGACTGGCAATTCACCGCCCAGGACGACGAATATCTCGAGCCGGCCCGGTATCAATATCGCGAGGCGTTTGTCCTGGTCGACGCAATGTATCGCGAGGTGCCGGTCATGTGGTGTCCGTACATCTATGTCGACAACGACGCTGCGCTGGCGCGCGGCTGGACCCAGGGGTTTCCGAAGAAGATGGGCAGCATCTTTCAGACGCGCTCCTTTGTGGCCTCAGGCCCCGCCGCGGCGCCGATCGCGCCCGGCAGCCGATTTGGCGCCAGCCTCTCGGCGCATGGCCAGCGACTTGCGGAAGCGTGCGTCACCTTGCGCAAGCCGGTCGAAGACGGATTGTCTCTGCTCAGCCGCCCCACGGTCTTGTTGCGATACTTCCCGAGACTGGTGGCCGGATGCGAGGACAAGCCCGCGGTCGACGAGCTGGCGATGTCGGTCACGGACAATCTTACGGTTGCCCGCGCATGGATCGGGACGGGAGAGCTCAATTTTCCGGAAACGAATGGCGAAGAACTCCACTCGCTCGCGCCGAGGCGGATCGAGTCGGGTTTCCGCTACTCACTCTCCTACTCAATTAGCGACCTGAAGGTCCTCGAAGACCGCGGCTCCTAGGTGACTGCACCCGCCGTAACGGCGGGCGTGCAGTCCTCGCTTCACCGCGACATCCCCGTCCCGGTGGCCCGGTGCTTTCTTGCGATCGCAAAGGAAGGTTGATGGACGCAATTGCGCCCGAATATCCGGCTCGAAACCATTTACGTGGCGATCCGCTTGGAAATAAAGGGCTTTTACTCCCTCTTGGGCGTTTGCCCAGCAACGGAGCATTTGCCCGAATTTAACGGTTCACAACACTACTTAACAAGCCAAGAGGCTTCCCGTGCTGCACTCTCTCGCCGATCCGGGCTGTTGGGTGATCGTCGAGGGAATGACTATGGCAGGACTTCCGGCTACTCTACCAGGATCTTCCTTTGCACCCGACCAACAGTTCAACCTGGTTGCGAACAGCCTGGCCAGGCTGCTTGAAACGGCAACGCGAGAGCTGGAACGTGATCGAGATGCGGCCAGGGTGTCGCTCGCCACGGCATCCCACATCCTGCAAGCGGAAATTGAGCGCAGCTCGGGCGCCAACGGTTCCACAAGGGGCGGTCTGGCGGCGTGGCAGATCCTGCGCGTGCGAGCTTACATCGACAGCAATCTGCACCGTACCATCCATATTCGGGATCTCAGCGCGGTCGCACGTCGAAGCCCGGCGCACTTCTCGCGGAAGTTCAAGCTGGCCATTGGGGAGTCGCCGCATGCCTACGTGGTGAGAAGACGCCTGGAGAGAGCCTGCCACCTGATGATGACCAGCGCGGCGTCACTGAGCGAGATTGCCTTGAGCGTGGGCTTTTCCGATCAGGCCCATCTATGCAGGCTCTTCAGACACGCCTTTGGCCAAAGCCCGGCCAACTGGCGACGCGAGATCAGAATCCCCTGCGAAGTCACCTCGAGAACCGACATGGACGAGCGCATCCCATGAGCGGTCGGCAGGGGACGGTCCTCAGCTTCGGCCCCTTCGAACTATCGATCGCAAACCGGCTTCTGACGAATGACGCTAAAGCCGTGCCGCTCGGCGCGCGTGCCATGGATCTCCTCATCGTCCTGGTGGAGCAGGCAAACAAGGTCGTCGGCAGAAGAACTCTGATCGAACGCGTTTGGCCCGAGAGGGGAGCGGAACAAGTCAGCCTGCGTGTCCATATTTCGGCGCTGCGGAAGGCTCTTAATCAGAGCGACCCCGGCAGGCGGTATATCGCGAATATACCCGGGCGCGGGTACAGCTTCGTCGTACCGGTCACCTCACGCGCCGCAGACGCGTCGGAGAATCCCAAGCGGCCTCCGAGGCCCCGAGTGCCCGCGCGCTTGATGCGGATGCTCGGACGAGAACACGCCGTGGCCGAGATTCAGGCGAAGCTGGCCGAGCAGAAGTTTGTCACGATCATCGGGCCCGGCGGCGTCGGCAAGACCACGGTGGCGGTCGCAGTTGCCCACGAACTGGGCGCCGCTTTCGACAGCCAGGTTCTCTTCATCGACCTGAGTGCGCTCGGCGACGATTCACTCGTCGCGCCGGCCATCGCAACGTCACTCGGCATGTCGGTGCAAACGAGCAATGTCGTACCTGCCGTGATCGATCGCTTGCAGGAAAGGCCAACGCTCATCGTTCTCGACTGCTGTGAGCATCTGATCGATGGAGCGTCGGCGGTCGCAGAGGAACTGATACACCGTGTCCCGACATTGCGTTTGCTCGCGACCAGCCGGGAGGCCATGCGCGTCGAGGGGGAGCATGTCTACGAGCTCGGCGGGCTTGAATGCCCTCCGGAAGACAGCAACCTGTCAGCGCGGGATGCACTGCAATACCCTTCCGTTCAATTGCTGGTCGACCGCGTACGGGCGGTGCGAAGTGACTTCGAGCTGACGGATGCGGATGCGCCGATTGCTGCGGGTATCTGTCGGCGGCTTGACGGTATTCCTTTGGCGGTCGAACTCGCGGCCTGCAGGGTTGACATCTTCGGCCTCGGCAAGACCGCAAGCCTGCTCGACGAGCGACTGAATCTGTCATGGGTGGGGCGCAGGACCGCCCCGTCGAGGCACCAGACGTTGAACGCCACGTTGGAGTGGAGCTACGACCTGCTCGACGAGGCGGAGAAGCGGATATTGAATCGGCTCAGCGTATTCGCCGGCGGATTTACGTTCGAAGCGGCGGTCGCCGTTGTCGCCGATGAGACGGTGGATGAAGCAAGTGTCTCGGATTGCGTTTGGGAGCTTCGCTCGAAATCGATGATTGCCGCCCAGGGCCAGGGGGGCCGGCTGCGCCTGCTTGACCCGACCCGCGCCTTTGCCTTGCAGCGACTGGCCAGGAGCGACGAGCAGGACCGCTTGCGCCGCCGTCACGCCCTCTATTTCACCGACCTGTTCAGGCAGGGCGCCGCGATGGACATATCGGGTTGGTCGAAGGCGCTCGGGATCGAGGTCGATAATCTCAGAGCCGCCCTGAACTGGGCGTTTTCTGCCACGGGCGATGCGAAAATCGGCGTCGAACTCGCTGCGGCATCGGCAAGCGCCTGGATGGGCATGGCGCTGCTCACCGAATGCGTGGAATGGATGAGAAAGGCCATAAGTCATCTCGACGACAAGAATTCGGGTACACGACAGGAGATGGTCCTTCAGTCGGCCCTCGCCAGCTGCGTGATGTTCACGGGTGGCATGACGGAAAAATCATACGCGACGTGGGCCAAGGCGCTGCTCCTCGCCGAGGGCCTCAACGATATCGACTATCAGATGGACGCCCTGCTTGTGCTGTGGGCTCACGAGTTGCGCGTTCCGAATTACACCGAAGCGATCAGGCTTGCGGACCGCGGCGGCGAGGTTTCGGAAGGAACGGGTCGGATCGGCGCCATTGCAACGGCCAATTATATGCGTGGCATAGTATACTACCATGCCGGCCGGATTGCGGAGGCTCAAGGCCTGCTGGAATTGTCGCTCCATCGTGATGACGAGGCTGCACGACAATTGCTGATCAAGCGATTTGGCTATGATCGCAAGGTCGACAACCTGGCCGGTCTTGCGACCTTGGCGTGGTTGCGTGGCTCTCCGGATCAAGCCCGCAGGTTCAACCAGATGGCCGTCGCCGAGGCGCGCCAATCCAATCGGACCGTGAACCTTTGCGGGGCGCTGACCTTTGCAGGCTTCATCGCATATTTGACCAATCCGGATGACGGCGAAGCCGAAGCACTCGTGGACGAACTCGTCACCCATGCCGGGAAATACGCTCTGCACAACTACCAGGGCTTTGGTCTCGGCATGCAAGCCATCTACGAAATCAGGCGAGGAGGACAAATCACGGTAGCGTCCGCGATGCTCCAATCGGGTCTCGATAAGCTGTCCGCGGCGCGCTACGGGATTTTCAACTGGATCCTGCAAGCGGAGTTGGCGATGTGCATGGCCCACGCGGGCCTTCCGAGGGAAGGGCTCGATGTCTTCGAGCGCGCGAAGATCGACCTCGACGAAAGCCGATGGTACGGCCCGGAACTGCACCGCATCAGGGGAGAATTGGCGCTGAGCAGCGGCGAGGGATTGGCGGCTGGCAGGCAATACTTTCAGCGCGCGTTCGAGCTCGCAAACAGGCAGGGGAGCCTGTCGTGGGCGCTCAGGGCTGCGACGAGCCTCGCCATTGCCGAGACGTCGGCTGGGCGAAAGGAGGTCGCTTGGCGCATGTTGCAAGTCACTCACGCGAAGTTTCGAGAGGACTTTGAGACCCGCGATCTGCGGCTGGCGAGGCAGGTGTTGGACGGTTCACACCAGCGTGATGGCGCTATCAATTCGGTGCGGTGACCGGCTTGTTGCCAAAGGAGGTTTCGTTTAACACTTGATCGGCTGGCGTGCGTTTGCGCAAGACTGACGGCGAATGGTGCGATAACCAGATCGTCGACGGTCTTGACGGAATTATTGATGTCGGTCCAACCAATTGGCTCATCGAGTGCAACCCGGCTCCAGTTTGGCCCATTCGAGCTGAATGTCGCCGAACGGTCTCTCAGCAAGGCGGACCGGATCCTTCCCCTGGGTGGCAGGGCCTACGACATCCTGATCGCTCTGCTCGAAAACGCCGGTGAAGTCGTCCCGAAGTCGGAGCTGATCGCGAAGGCTTGGCCTGACGTCACGGTGGAGGAGGGCAGTCTTCGCGTCCACCTGTCGGCACTGCGCAAGGCACTGGGCGACGGCCAGTTCGGCAACAAGTACATCGCGAACGTCCAGGGCCGCGGCTATAGCTTCATCGCGCCGGTCATGCGACTTCCCGCGGACCGCGACAGGGGAAGTGCATCTTCGGGATCGTCCAACCTGCCGCCCGCACTGGGGCGCATGGTCGGCCGCAACAACGTCGTCCTTGAAATTCAGCGTCTGCTTCAGACGGAACAGCGCCTGATTACAATTTTGGGTACCGGAGGTATCGGCAAGACGACGGTTGCCCTGTCGGTCGGGCACGGGGTGCTGGCCGACTTCTCCGGAGCGGTATTCTTTGTCGATCTTTCAACGATAAACGAGAATGAGCAGGTCATCGGCGCTGTCGCTTCCGCGATCGGGCTGGCCCCGCAATCGGTCGATCCAAGGGAGGCGTTGCTCAATTTTCTGCGCGCGCGAAGGGCGCTCGTCATTCTTGATAGTTGCGAGCATCTCATCGAGGGAGTCGCGGAGATCGCCGACTATATCTTCCGGAATGCACCCGAAATCTACATGCTCGCGACCAGCAGGGAAATCCTGCGCGTTCCTGGCGAGCGCGTATTTCGTCTTTGTCCACTGGACTGCCCGCCGGAGCAGCCGCGACCGACCGCGTCAGAGGTGCTTGCCTATCCGGCGGTACGGTTGTTCGCCGAACGCGTCAGTGCTCGCCGTGGCAACTTTACGCTCAGTGACGACGAAGCCCCCATGGTTGCCGAGATTTGCCGCAAGCTCGATGGCATTGCGCTCGCCATCGAACTCGCCGCCGGAAGAGCCGCTGTTTTCGGCGTCGGGAATACCGTGGCAAGGCTGGGTTCGCGCCTGGATCTTCTGAAGTTTGGCCGTCGGACCGCGAATCCGCGGCATCAGACACTGAAAGCAACGCTGGACTGGAGTCACGATCAGCTGTCCGAGTTCGAACGAATTGTGCTGCGACGTGTGGCGATCTTCGTCGGGCACTTTTCGTTGGAAGCGGCGTGTGCGGTTGTGGAGCAGCGAGGAGTTGACCGGTCCGAGATCGAGGGCGCAATCGAAAGTCTGGTCAGCAAGTCGCTGATCGTGGCGTGGCCGAGCTACCGGCGGATGCTTTACCGATTGCTCGACACCACGCGTTCCTATGCCTTGGAGAAGCTCGCTGCGAGCGGTGAACGTCATTCCATGGCGGCGCGTCACGCCAGCCATTTGAGCCAATCATTGGAAAACAACCGGGGCAATCTTTTCGAGCTCGAGCCCGGACAATCTTTGGCAGGCGCGATACAACACTACCTTGGCGATACTCGTGCCGCGCTTGAATGGAGCTTTGGCCCCGATGGAAACGATAGCGCGGCCATACGAATGGCGGCGGCCGCCTCGCAGTTGCTTCTGGCCAAGTCGCTTTTCACGGAGTGCCGGGATTGGATGGAGAGGGCGATAGGTCGGATTGCGGCGGACTGCGACCCGCAGGACCAGATGGAAATCCACGCTTCGCTTGCCTTGTCGCTGATGTTCACCGCCGGGAACAGTGAAAGGGTTCGCGATGCCTTCAATACGGCGTTGACATTCGCAGAGCGGCGCGCGGATGCCTACCAGCAGCTGCGTCTTCTCAGCGGGCTGTCGATGTATCTTCATCGGACAATCGACGCAGCGGGCAGCCTTGAAGTTGCGCTACGCGCTGAGTCCGTCGCGAACAAGACCGGACATCCGGAAGATGCGGCGCTTGCGGATTCGATGCTGGGGGCCGCGTATTACATGCTTGCGGACCATGTCCGCGCGCCAAAATACCTCGAACGGGCCCTGCGCGGGGCGCCGGCCTCCCGACGGTTCAACGCAACTCAATATCTGTTTGATCTGCGCACCACGTCCCTGTTCAACCTGACCCGATCGCATTGGTTTGCCGGCAATCTCGACCGGGCCGCCGGTTATGCTGAAAGAACCATCGAGGAAGCAGAGGGAGCGGATCATCCGATTGCTCTGTGTCGAGCCTTGATTCTGACGATGCCTTTCTATTTCTGGATCGACGATCTGGGACAGGTCGAGCGGAACCTCTCTGCGCTCGAACTCACTGCCGAGAAGTATTCGCTGGAGCCATTTCGAGCTGTCGGCGGGGGACTTAGGGGGCGCTTTCTGGTCCGCGTCGGCCGGACAGAGGATGGCATGTGCCATCTGCGGGACAGCTTGGAAAAGCTGAGGATACTGCGATACGAAATGCTGGTAACGGATCTTGTCTCCGAATTGGCCGTCGGTCTGGCAAAACAAAACGAACGCGCGGAAGCGTTGGCTCTCATTAATGGTTCGATCGCCACGCAGCTTGGATCGAAGAGGCCGCTTCACCTTCCGGCGCTGTTCCTGGCCAAAGGCTCTGTCCTCTCGTATGGAGAATCCCAGCAGCGTGATCTTGCTGTGGGGTGTTTCGAGGAGGCAATGACGCTGGCAGCGCAACAATCGGCGCTTTCGTTCGAACTGCGCGCAGGATTGGAGATTGCGCGGATTTGGGTCGATCGGGGTCAGATCCGACGGGCACATGAGCTCATCGGAGCCATCTACGGCCGGTTTACCGAGGGCTTCGAAACGCCGGATCTCGTGTTGGCGAGGCAAATCCTCGAGCAGACGAGGGTTCGTGCGCGGCAAGCCGGTTGAAGGGCGCGAAGCTTCACTGCGTGGTGACGATGCCCAGGGTCTGTGCGCGCGATACGGCCTGTGCGCGCTTTTCCACCCCCAGCTTGGTGAAAACGCTCTTGAGGTGCGACTTCACGGTCTCAGGACCGATGTCGAGGCTTCGGGCGATTTCCTTGTTCGACAATCCATCCGCGATCAGCGCGAGAATGTCAGTCTCGCGCCGGCTCAATGCGCCGAGAATCCGCGCGCTCGAGCTCGGCGCCGAACGATCCTGTCGTGCTCGCTGCAGACCCGCCGCAAGCCGGTCGACGTAGGGGATCAGATCCGCTTTGAGGTTTCCTCCCTCCCGGGTCGCCCGGAGAAGATCGGAAATAACCGGCCCCTCGTCCAGGACGGTCTGATAGAGACCGGCCGCCGCACACGCGGCGAGCACACGGCGGAAGCGGCTCACCGCCTCCGGGGCCTTGCCCGCACTGAGCTGAACCGCCGACTGGCGAATCGCAATGCAGATCAGGAACTGTCGGTGCTCCATTGCTTCGGCTTCGTGCTGCAATTGTTGCAGGATTGAACTGGCCTCGTCCGGGCGAGCTTGCTGGCCCAGCAAATGAGCGCGGGCCAATCTGTGGTACCACCCAATCTCCGACCGGGCGCCAGGCCTCGGTGCGGGGTATTTCCGTGCAAGGCGTTCCAGGCGATCGACGCATGCGCCGGCTTCATCCAGCCGGCCATCGTTCAGGTAAAGCCGCGCCTGCTCCGCGATCACGCCGGCCGAGAGCCTCCCCCAATCCCGCGCGACGCCCAGATTTTCAGCTCGCTCCAAAAGAGTGCGGGCCCGCTCGAAGTTCATCCGCGCGGCGGCGACCCGGGAGATCACGAAATACGTGCTCCACACGCAGTCGAGCATTGTCGCCGAGTTGATCAGCGGGACGCGATCGATGACCCAGGCTTCCGCCTCATCGAGCAGGCCTTGCTCGTACTTCATTCGCGCGATCAGACTCGCCGGCAAGGACGCCGCAATCGAATTCGGCCCGACATCCTGCTCGGCGATCCGAAAGCCCTCGCGGTAGTGCTCATCGGCCGCCGCGAGACGTATCTGCCGCTCTTCTGCAAGTCCGTTCAGACAGTGTCGATACACCGAGGCAAATACGTTCCTGCGGTCCTCCTCGACCGAATAGGGTATCCATGGCGTCGCATGGAATTGCTTGAGGTTGCCCGTCTTCATATGGCTGAAGCGAACGACGTTTGAAGCAACGTTCGCGGTCCAGGGATCGGATGAATGGTTTACGCAATCCTGTGCCAGGGGCAGCGCGCCTTCGCTGTCATCCTTCAGCGCGATGGCAACGGAGCGGATCGCCTGGCATTCGCACAGCAGGTTGCCATCCGGCACAGGCGTTGCAGCGATATCGCCTTCGATGTCGGTTGCAAGCTTCAGGGCCTCGTCAAAACGAAGCGCGAGCGCCAATCCCCAGGCGATCGCCAACCGGACCTCGCACTGACCCCGCATGAGTTCGTCGGGAAATTGACGCTGCCATTCCAGCAATGTGAAGAGATCTCCCCTCTTGATCAAAGCCATCGCGCAATTGTTGATCCAGCCGATCGCACGGTCAGGAGCGCCGGCTGCAATCGCGTGCTGGACCGCCTCAGTCCATAATTCGTGGGAAGCATACCAAAGGGCCGCACGTCCGTGCAGTTCAGGAACTTCAATGCCGCGGTCCGCCTCCAGCCGCTGTCTCAGATACTCGGCAAGCAGCGTGTGATAGCGAAACCAGACTCCATCATTGTCGAGCGGCGTGAGCAGCATTTGGCGCTGGGCAAGCGATGCCAGGATTGTGCGGCTCGCACTCAAGCCTGTTACGGCCTCGCAGACAGGGCCGGAGAGCCGATCAAGAACGGCCGTTCGCAGCATGAAGTCGACCAGTTCGACCGGAAGCCCATCCAGCATCTCCGTCAGGTAGGCGGCGATTGGACGCTGCGAACCCGAGAGATTGTGGACATACTCCCTCAGGCCGGATCCGGACTGCGAAGGCATGGATGAGATGATTCGCAGCGCGGCGGGCCACCCTTCGGTCTTGCGCTGCAACAGTTGGACGTCGGGGAATTCCAGAACCCCGGGCTTGGTGCTGTCCAGAAACGCCTGTGTCTCCTGCATGTCGAACCGCAGGGCTTCGGCATCAATCTCGATCAGCTGGTTCTGGGCTCGCAAGGTCGCGAGCGGCAGGGGAGGTTCGGTGCGCGTCGTCAGCACCACATGACAGTGGGACGGTGCGTGCCTCAGAAAATACGCGACGGTCTGATGGATGCGGGAAGCGCTGACCCAGTGATAGTCCTCGAGAAACAGATAAACATCCTCCTCGACCTCGGCCAGATCGTTGATCAGGCTCGACAGGATCGCTGTCGGGTCGATCAAATTGTTCTCGAGGATCAGGCCAATCGCGCCGGTGCCGACGTCCGGACAGGCCTGGTGCAGGGCCTGAGCAACGTAGAACAGAAACCGCGTGGCCTCGTCGTCGTCTGAATCGATGGTTAGCCACCCAACGGCATTGCCACCCTGCTCGAGGGTCTCGGCCCAGGTGGCTGCCAGTGAGCTCTTGCCGAAGCCCGCCGGCGCCTTGATGACGCCAAGTCGCTTGGCCGGGAGTTCGGACAAGATGGCGAGGAGCCGGGGACGTGTGACCAGACCGCCGAACCGTGCCGGCAAGATTTTGGTCGCGAGGAATGGCAGCTGTCCTCCGCCAGGCAAGGTGCCCGTTCCATGTATCGGATGGCTGGAGCGCGGTTGGATCAAGGACTCCCCCTATCCACGTCGGTCTTCCCCCCATTCGGGGGATGCAAACAATGGTGAAAGTGTACGATCTCTGTTAGCGAGAGGGAAGCGCCGGGCATCGTCGGTTATATGCAGCTCGCATGCCGGTCGCCGCGTGCTGATCCCTTCAGATCCGCGCGTGGCGCCGAGAGCAAGCTGATGTCTGTCAAGAACGCACGCTTGGGTTTTGCGCGGTTCATTGAACATCCTGGAAAAGCATCCTGCGCCCGTGCCAACAGCCATGGCTGATGATGAGCTTCGTGGAAATCTGCGGTTTGGCCCCTTCGAGCTTTCGAGCAGGGAGAGGGCGCTCCGGCGCGACGGCGTGGTGCTGCCCCTCGGCAGCAGGGCCCTCGAGATTCTGATCTACCTTGCCGAGCGTCCGGGTGAGGTGATCGCAAAGCAGGAGTTGATCGATCACGTCTGGCCGGACGTGACCGTCGAGGAGGGGAGCATCCGGGTCCAGGTGGCCGCGATCCGCAAGGCGCTTGGTGACGGCCAATTCGGCAACCGCTACATCGCAAACGTCAAGGGACGGGGCTACTCGTTCGTCGGCACAGTGGTCGCCCTCGGAGGCGTCACGGAAAGCAGGAACGCCAAGTCCCGGCATCAACGCAGGCTTCCGGTGCGACCGATCACGATGATCGGGCGTGAGACGTTCGTCAGGGAGGTCAGCGACAAGCTTCGAGATGACCGGTTCATAACACTGCTCGGCCCCGGCGGCATCGGCAAGACGACCATCGCCCTGGCCGTCGGCCGCGCCGTCGCCGCGGGGTTTGGCGGCGAGATCTATTTTGTCGATCTGGAAAGCCTCACCGATCCGAACCATGTGGCCGCGGCCGTCGCGACCTCTTTGGGGCTTGCGCTCAAATCGAAAGATCCCGGCCTGGAGCTGGTCGACCTCATTCGGTCGCGGAAACTTCTCGTCATACTCGATAGCTGCGAGCATGTGATCGAGGCAGTCGCCGCGCTTGCCGAGCAACTCTTCCAGCAAACGAAAGAGATCCATGTTCTGACCACGAGTCGGGAATTGTTGAAGGTCGAGGGTGAGCATTGCTGCCGGGTTCTTCCCCTTGATTTCCCGCCGGACGGCTCGGAGCAGACGGCGGATGCGGTGCTGCGATATCCGGCGGTGCAGTTGTTCGTACGGCGTGTGGCCACGAGAGCAGGTAGCGTCGTTCTCACCGACAGGGAGGCCCCATTCCTCGCGGAAATGTGCCGAAAGCTGGATGGGATTCCGTTGGCAATCGAGTTGGCCGCGGGGCAGGCGGCCGCCCTTGGCGTCAAGAACACGGTTGACCTCCTGGTGTCCCGGCTGGAATTGCTGAAACTGAGTCATCGGACGGCAGTTGCCAGACATCGGACGCTCAAGGCGACAATGGACTGGAGTTACGACCTGCTGTCCGACGCAGAGAGGATCGTGTTTCGACGCATCGCTCCTTTCGTCGGCCATTTCACCCTGGACGGCGCGCGGTCCGTGGCGGGTGAACCCGGCGTGGGGGCCGAGGAAATCTTCGACGCGGTCGCAGGCCTGGTTGAGAAATCCTTGATAGCAACCCGGATCGATGCAGCGCAGGCACAGTATCGGCTGCCGAACACGACCCGGGCCTACGCGCTCGCAAAACTGGAGGAGCATGCCGAAGTCGACATGGTCTTCCGCCGGCACGCAGAATACCTCGCCGAACACCTCGAATCGCTGAAGGAGGCTCTGTCGGCTCTGCCGGGCGCTGAAAGAGTTGCTGCCTATTCCGACCAATTGAGTAACGTCCGTGCGGCACTCGAATGGAGCTTTGGACCGCACGGCGATGCCGAGACGGCCACCAGACTGGCCGCCGAGTCCACGCAGGTGTTTCTGGAACTGTCGCTGCTGATCGAATGCCAGGCATGGGCAGAACGCGCGATGGCAAATCTGGGAAATCCGCATCGGGACGCCCGCCGTGCGATGGAAATCTCTGCATCGATACCGTTGGCCATGATGCATACGGRAGGTAACGATCAGCGCGTCCGGACCGCTTTTGCGAGCGCGCTGGAGATTGCGATCGAGCAGGGGGATCTCGCCTACGAGCTGAGGATTCTAAGCGGACTTTTCATGTATTCGCACTGGGTCATGGACATTCGGGGTGCGACCGACATCGCCGTCCGGAGCAAGAAACTGGCGTTGAGGACAGGGGATCACGGCGACATGGCGCTGGCGGAAGCAATGCTGGCGGCCTCCGAACATCTGTTGGGAAATCACCTCGCCACCCAACTGCATTGCGAAGCGGGCCTCCGGCACCTGGCGTCCGGACCACGCTCCCGAACGGAACGATATCTCTTTCACTATACGAGTTTCCTGCTCGTCGGCATGGCACGTTCTCTCCTGTACAGGGGCTTGCTCGACCAAGCGGTCGACTATGCAAGGCGCGCCAGAGAGGAAGGCAAGAGGTCGGGCCACCCCGCTACGTTTTGTCGATCCCTGGCGCTGGTCCTTCCGGTGTTTCTGACCATGGCGGACCTGAGACGATCGGACCAGTACATCGGTGAACTGAGTGAGCTCTCCGTCGCGCATTCCCTGATGCCGTATCGCGCCATAGCGACAGGCCTGAAGGGTCAATGGTTGCTGCTTCAAGACAATCGCATCGAAGCGATCCAATTGCTGAAGCGAGCCCTGGAAGAGCTTCACGTCCAGCGTCACGAGATGCTGAATATGGATTTCACCTGCGATCTTGCCGTCGCTCTCGTAGACGTCGGTGAGCATGAGCAAGCGCTGACCCTCACGGTGAATGCAATCGAGCAACAGCAGCGCGCCGGCAAGTTGTTGCACATGCCCGCCCTGTTCAGGATGAAAGGGCTCATCCTGGCGTCTCGATCTGCGGAGGATCATTTCGACGCCGAGGAAAGTCTGCTGTCGGCAATCGACTGGGCCAAACGCCAGTCCGCCACCCTGTTCGAATTGACGGCCGCGACGGACCTTGCCGCGCTGCTGCTGAAACAGCATCGCTCGCCGGAAGCTTACGAATATCTCAGCGCGAGTCTGGATCGAATGCCGGCCGGAATTTTGTTCCCTGCTCGCAGGCGCGCCGTGCAAATGCTCGGCCAACTCCAATCCGGAACCGAGGACGTCGGCTGAAAGCTGCGCTATCCGAGACCGCGCGTCGTCTGCGCAGCCGGGTTCAAGTCATCGCATTCCGATCCAAGCCCCGACATTCCAGTTGGGTGCAGGCTGTAGCGGGAACGGTACAGTCAGGGTTGAATGTCATGGGCAAGCTGGTCGCGGATATCATCGTTGAAACCCTGCAAAGTGCAGGCGTCAAGCATTGCTATGGCATCGTCGGCGACACCCTCAATCTGATCGCGCGCTCACTTGAAAAGTGCGAGATCGAGTGGATATCGATGCGGCACGAGGAGGCGGGGGCGTTCGCCGCGCAGGCGGAGGCGCAGGTCGCCGACCGCCTGACCGCGGTCGCCGGAAGCTGCGGTCCCGGGAGCCTGCATTTCATCAACGGCATCTTCGAGGCCAATCGCAACCGCGCGCCCGTCATCCTGATCGCAAGTCAGATCATTCGCGACGAAATGGGCTTCGACTTCATCCAGGAAGTCGACTTCAAGCAGGTCTACAGGGACTGCAGCGTCTTCTGCGACATGATCCATACCCCGGAACAGGCGCGCCGGAAGACCGTGATCGCCTGCCAAACGGCCCTGGCCAAACGTGGTGTTGCCGTTCTGATCGTGCCGGCGGATATCTCCGCCTCGACCGTGGATGACAACATTCCCTATGCGGTGCACGTCGCCAAGCCTGTCACGCGACCGAACGATGCGGATCTCAGTGAGATCGCAGACATCCTCAACACTAGCGAAAACGTCGTTCTGTACGGCGGCTCGGGCTGCCAGGGGGCACATCGGGAGATCCTCGCGGTCGCCAACAGGCTGAAGGCGCCGATCGCGCATACGTCGCGGGCCAAGGATTTTCTCGAGTTTGACAATCCCTACAATATCGGAATGACCGGGATGCTCGGCAACGAGGCCGGGTACCACGCCTTGCTGGACTGCGACGCGTTGCTGATGCTGGGCGCAGACTTTGCCTGGCGGCAATTCTACCCGGACAAGGCAAAGATCGTGCAGGTCGATATCGACCCGACTCATCTGGGACGGCGTCATCCGATCACGAAGGGCGTCGTCGGCGACGTGAAGGCGACGCTGGAGGCATTGCTGCCGAAGCTGGTCGAGCGCACCGACGCCTCGTACCGAAGCGCGTATGTCAAGCGCTACGCGACATATCGGGAAGCTGAACGGGCCAAGGTTGCTGCCGGTCGCGATGGCAGCATTCCCGGAAGTCATCTGACACAGGTGATCAGTCGCCATGCGGCAGAGGATGCTTTGTTCACGGCCGATGACGGCACTCCGGCCGCCTGGGCCTATCGCCATATCGAGGCGAACGGGCGGCGTCGCATTTTCGCGAGTCTGCTTCATGGAACGATGGCCAACGGCATGCCGTCGTCCATCGGGCTCCAGAAGGCAGAACCCGGCCGGCAAGTCGTATGCATGGCGGGCGACGGCGGGATATCGATGCTGTTCGGAGACCTGATGACGATCGTCCAACAGGAGTTGCCGATCAAGATCGCCGTCTATGACAACGGCAAGCTCGGCTTTGTCGAGATCGAGCAAAAGGCGGAGGGCATGCTCGATACTTTCACGAAGTTGAAGAATCCGAATTTCGCAGGTGTCGCGCGCGCGCTGGGTCTCTGGGGCCAGACCATTTCGCACGCGGACGAATTGGAGACCGCGGTCAAGGACTGGCTGGCGCAGCCGGGACCAGCGCTTCTGCACGTGCACGTCAACCCGATGCAGCTCGTCATGCCGCCATTCATGCAGGTCGAACCTGCTGTCGGGATGGCGCTTTATTCCGCGCGTGCCGTCCTGCATGGCCGCGGAGGAGACGTCTGGGAGATGGTGAAGGAGAATTTCCTCTAGTCGAGGGTCGCCGTCCCTCAGCAGCAGTGTGGCAGCCCGATCGCTTCGCCGCGCAGCATGAGAGCGGCCAAGCATTGCCGTCATGGGTCGATCGAGATTACCGAAATCGCCGGAGCCATCGGCTTTGCCCATGGCGAGGTATCTTGCGGTTGTCGGGGGCGCACTCGCCGTTCTTCTGCTGATCGCCGGCCGGTCCTTGCCGGAGCTGCCGGACAGATTTCCCGATCGGCCGGACAGCATCGGCGCGGCGGCCATCCGGATCGAATCCGCGCGCAAATGGCCGGAGAAGGTCGTCCTGGATACCAGCCAGCCGACATTCTTTCCCCCGTCCGTCGATGTGGCGCCGGCCCCGGACCTGGTCGAGCGTGTGCCCGATGAAAGGACGGATCAGCCGGACGTCGACCCTCAGGCCAACGCGGTGGTGAGG
>NZ_JBFULU010000080.1:0-19405 GCF_054049735.1 Bradyrhizobium sp. P5_C12 | reverse complement strand
GAGCGGCCGCGGACTGGACGATGGATCACATCGCCGGGAACGCAGGCTAGCTTCCGGGACACGGCCGCCGGTCGACTGGTCAGGTATGGCTGCGCCATCAGGACGGCGTGCGCGGCGGTATCGCGATCGGTCTCCTCAGGGCTTGCCTTGTCATGGCGAATGCGGCGTTTTGCACCTTTGGTTCCATCGCCTTGAGTCCGTCACCTTTCCGCGCACTTCATGCCACCGCGGCGCTCGTCCGCGATCCTCTCAGGGATTTCTGGAGTCCATCATGATCGGTCTGATCCGCGCCGTCACACTCTGCGCCACGCTGGCGTTCGGCCTTGCGGCCGCGCAAGGAGCCGACAAGGCGTTCAAGCGCGACGATCTCGCCGATTCCGCAATCAAGCTGGAGGCCCAGATCAAGAGCGAGGCCGGGCCGGTCGCCAAGACCAGCGCGACGCTGCGCACCGACGCCGACGCCGCGTTCCGGCGCAACGATTTCCGCAGCGGCCTGTCGGTGCTCGGCCAGATCGCCGCGACCACGCCCGAGGATGCCGGCAACTGGCTGCGGCTGGCGCGGGTCATCTTCCAGATCAGCCCGAAGAGCTCGAGCGAGCAGACTTTCCTGCTGGAGCGCGCCTCGACCGCGGCCTACATCGCCTACCAGCGCGCCGGCAATCCCGGCGAGGAGGCCGACGCGCTCGCCGTGCTCGGAAAATCGCTCGCCGAACGCAAGCTGTGGCGGCCGGCGCTGGATTCGCTGCGGCTGTCGCTCGACATGCGCGAGGTCGCCGACGTTCGCGGCCAATATGAGAAGCTGCGCGACGAGCACGGTTTCCGGCTGCTCGACTATACGGTGGATTCGGACTCGGCGAGCCCGCGCGCCTGCTTCCAGTTCTCCGAGGAATTGGCAAAACGCACCGACTTCGCGCCATACCTGGCGCTTGCGGGCCAGGACAAGCCGGCGCTGTCGGCCGAAGGCAAGCAGCTCTGCGTCGACGGGCTGAAGCACGGCGAACGCTACAACGTCAATCTGCGCGCCGGCCTGCCGTCGACCGTGAAGGAGGGCCTGCCGAAATCGGCCGAGTTCAACATCTATGTGCGCGATCGCAAGCCGTTCGTGCGCTTCACCAGCCGCGCCTATGTGCTGCCCAGGACCGGCCAGCGCGGCATTCCCGTGGTCAGCGTCAACACGCCGGCGGTCAACATCAACGTGTTCCGGATCGGCGACCGCAATCTGATCAACACGGTGGTCGACAGCGATTTCCAGAAGACGTTGTCCAAATATCAACTCACCGACCTCGGCGACGAGCGCGGCGTAAAAGTCTGGTCCGGCGAGCTCGCGACCGCGATGACGCTGAACCAGGACGTCACCACCGCTTTCCCGGTCGACCAGGCGCTCGGCGATCTCCAGGCCGGCGTTTACGTGATGACGGCCGCCGCCAAGGGGCCGGGCTCAGACGACGACTATCAGCTCGCAACCCAATGGTTCATCGTCTCCGATCTCGGCGTGTCGGCCTATTCCGGCAATGACGGCATCCACGTCTTCGTCAACTCGCTGGCCTCGACCGATCCGGTCGGCAAGGCGGAGGTGCGGCTGGTCGCGCGCAACAACGAGATCCTGGCGACGCGCAAGACCGACGACAGCGGCCACGTGCTGTTCGAGGCGGGACTGGCGCGCGGCGAGGGCGGATTGTCGCCGGCCATGCTCACGGTCACCGGCGAGAAGGCCGACTATGCCTTCCTCAGCCTGAAGACGAGCGCCTTCGATCTGTCCGACCGCGGCGTCGCGGGGCGCGTGGTGCCGGCCGGCGCCGACGCCTTCGTCTATGCCGAGCGCGGCGTCTACCGTTCCAGCGAAACCGTCTATCTCACCGCGCTGCTGCGCGACGGGCAGGGCAATGCCGTCACCGGTGGACCGTTGAGCCTGGTGATCGAGCGTCCGGATGGCGTCGAATTCCGTCGCGCCGTGCTCCCCGACCAGGGCGCCGGCGGGCGCACGCTGGCTGTGCCGCTCAACTCCGCCGTCCCGACCGGGACCTGGCGGGTGCGTGCCTTCACCGACCCGAAGGGCTCTTCGGTCGGCGAGACCACCTTCATGGTCGAGGATTACGTTCCTGATCGGATCGAATTCGACTTGTCCGCCAAGGACAAGCTGATCAAAGCTAACGCTCCTGTGGAGCTCAAGGCGGACGGTCATTTCCTCTATGGCGCGCCGGCCTCCGGCCTCCAGCTCGAAGGCGACATGCTGATCGCGCCCGCCACTGAGCGTCCGGGCTTTGCCGGCTACCAGTTCGGCGTCGCCGACGAAGAGACCACCTCGAACGAGCGCACGCCACTGGAGAACCTGCCCGAGGCAGACGCCAATGGTGTCGCGACCTTCCCGGTGACGCTCGACAAGCAGCCCGCCTCGACGCGTCCGCAGGAAGCGCAGATCTTCGTCCGCATGGTCGAGACCGGCGGCCGCGCCGTCGAGCGCAAGCTGGTGCTGCCGGTCGCGCCGGCCAACGCCATGATCGGCATCAAGCCGCTATTCGGCGACAAGAACGTCGCCGAGGGCGACAAGGCCGAGTTCGACGTCTTGTTCGTCTCGCCCGAGGGCAAGACGCTTCCCCGCGACGGCCTGCGCTACGAGCTCCTGAAGATGGAGTCGCGCTACCAATGGTACCGCCAGAACAATTATTGGGAGTACGAGCCGGTCAAGTCGACCTCGCGCGTCTCTGATGGCGACGTCACGATCGCCGCCGACAAGCCCTCGCGCATCTCGCTGGCGCCGCGGCCCGGCCGCTACCGGCTCGATGTGAAATCGAATGACGCCGACGGCCCGGTCACCTCGGTGCAGTTCGACGTCGGCTGGTACTCCGACGGCAGCGCTGACACGCCGGACCTGCTGGAGACCTCGATCGACAAGCCGCAATACGCTTCCGGCGACACCATGACGGTGTCGGTGAACGTCCGCACTGCCGGAAAGCTCACCGTCAACGTGCTCGGCGATCGCCTGCTCACGACGCAGACCATCGACGTCAAGGAAGGCACTGCGCAGGTCAAGCTTCCGGTCGGCAAGGATTGGGGCACCGGCGCCTATGTGGTGGCGACGCTGCGCCGTCCGCTCGATGCGGCCGCGCAGCGCATGCCGGGCCGGGCCATCGGGCTGAAATGGTTCGGTATCGACAAGCAGACCCGCACGCTCCAGGTCAAGCTGACGCCGCCTTCGCTGATCCGGCCGAATGCGATGCTGAAGATCCCGGTCAAGCTTGACGGGCTCAATCCGGGCGAGGACGCCAAAATCGTCATCGCCGCGGTCGATGTCGGCATCCTCAACCTCACCAATTACAAGCCGCCGGCGCCGGACGATTACTATCTCGGCCAGCGCCGCCTGAGCGCGGAGATCCGCGACCTCTACGGGCAGCTGATCGACGGCATGTCGGGCACGCGCGGCCAGATCAAGTCCGGCGGTGACGCCGGGGCCGCCGAGCTCCAGGGCTCGCCGCCGGCGCAGAAGCCGCTCGCGCTCTATTCGGGTATCGTCACCGTCGCCGCCGACGGCACCGCGGAGGTGAGCTTCGACATTCCGGAGTTCGCCGGCACCGCGCGCGTGATGGCGGTGGCATGGACCGCGACCAAGCTCGGCCGCGCCAACACCGACGTCGTGATCCGCGATCCCGTGGTGCTGACGACGACCTTGCCGCGCTTCCTGCTCAATGGCGATCACGGCACGGTCAATCTGGAGATCGACAATGTCGAGGGCCAGGCCGGCGACTACGTCATCAACGTGAAAACGGGCGGCCCGGTGAAGATGACCGGCAATCCAGCCACCACGGTGAAGCTCGCCGCCAAGCAGCGCAATTCCTTCGCGCTCGCCATCGACGCGACGGCGGCGGGGCAAGCGACGCTCGACGTCGACATCAAGGGACCGAATGGCCTGGCGCTGGCGCGCCACTACGCGCTCGACGTCAAGGCGGCGACGCAGGTGCTGGCGCGGCGCTCGATCCGGACGCTGGCCAAGGGCGAGAGCCTGACGCTGACCTCGGACATGTTCTCGGATCTCGTGCCGGGCACCGGAAGCGTTTCGGTTTCGGCGAGCCTTTCGACCGCGCTCGATGCGGCGACGATCCTGAAAGCGCTCGACCGCTATCCCTATGGCTGCTCGGAGCAGATCACCAGCCGCGCCATGCCGCTGCTCTATGTCAACGAGCTCGCGGCCGGCGCGCATCTGGCCATGGACACCGAGGTCGACCAGCGCATCCGCGACGCGATCGAACGGCTTTTGGCCCGTCAGGGCTCCAACGGTTCGTTCGGACTGTGGTCGGCCGGCGGCGACGACGCCTGGCTCGATGCGTACGTGACGGACTTCCTGACCCGCGCCCGTGAAAAGGGCTTTGTGGTGCCGGACGTGCTGTTCAAGAACGCGCTGGATCGTATCCGCAACGCCGTCGTCAACGGCAACGAGCCGGAGAAGGACGGCGGGCGCG
Source organism: Bradyrhizobium sp. P5_C12 (assembly GCF_054049735.1). Taxonomy (NCBI): domain Bacteria; kingdom Pseudomonadati; phylum Pseudomonadota; class Alphaproteobacteria; order Hyphomicrobiales; family Nitrobacteraceae; genus Bradyrhizobium; species Bradyrhizobium sp. P5_C12. The sequence goes on along the minus strand of NZ_JBFULU010000080.1, from coordinate 14,951 downwards.
ATCTCGCCTACGGCCTCTACGTGCTCGCGCGCAACGGCGCGGCACCGATCGGTGACCTCCGCTATCTCGCCGATACCAAGCTCTCCAACCTCGCAACCCCGATTGCGAAGTCGCAGCTCGCGGCCGCGCTGGCGCTGGTCGGCGATCGCAACCGCGCGGAGCGCGTCTATGGCGCGGCGCTCGACTCGCTGGCGCCAAAGCCGGTGCTGGAATTCGGCCGCACCGATTACGGCTCGCAGCTCCGCGACGCCGCGGCGCTGGTCTCGCTCGCGAGCGAAGGCAACGCGCCGAAGGCGACACTGACGCAGGCGGTGTCGCGGGTCGAGACCGCGCGTGGGCTGACGCCCTACACCTCCACGCAGGAGAATGCGTGGCTGGTGCTGGCGGCGCGCGCGCTGGCGAAAGAGAACCTGTCGATGGAGGTCGACGGCCAGCCGGTCAAGACCGCGCTCTACCGCAGCTACAAGGCTGTGACGCTGGAGGGCAAGCCGCTGAAGATCACCAACACCGGCGACGCGCCGGTGCAGGCGGTGGTCTCGGTGTCGGGCTCGCCGGTGACGCCGGAGCCGGCGGCATCCAACGGCTTCAAGATCGAGCGCAATTACTTCACGCTCGACGGCAAGCCCGCCGACATCAGCAAGGTCAAGCAGAACCAGCGCTTCGCGGTGGTGCTGAAGATCACCGAGGCGAAGCCCGAGTACGGCCACATCATGGTGTCCGATTATCTGCCGGCGGGCCTCGAGATCGACAATCCCAAGCTGGTGTCGTCGGGTGACAGCGGCACGCTGGACTGGATCGAGGACGGCGAGGAGCCGGAGGATACCGAGTTCCGCGATGACCGCTTCACCGCGGCGGTCGACCGGGCCTCGGACTCCAAGTCGGTGTTCACCGTCGCCTATGTTGTCCGCGCGGTTTCGCCGGGTAAATACGTATTGCCGCAGGCCTATGTCGAGGACATGTACAACCCCTCGCGCTACGGCCGCACGGGCACGGGCAATGTCGAGGTGCGGGCGGCGAAGTGAGTGAGATGAGCGAAGGCGATAACAGCTCTCGTCATTCCGGGATGGTCCGAAGGACCAGACCCGGAATCTCGAGATTCCGGGTTCGGCTCTTCGAGCCGCCCCGGAATGACGGGCGTGGAGCAGGGCGCGCGGCACTGCGCCTCCTCTCAGCTGCCGCCTTCACCTTCATCCTCGCTATCGTAGGCTTCGTCGGCTGGGTCTACTCCCTCGGCCCGTTGCCGCTCGACGAGGCTCGCGCCGTCTCCACCACCATCCTCGACCGCAACGGAAAACTGCTGCGCGCCTATGCCATGGCGGACGGGCGCTGGCGGCTGCCGGTCGACGCCAGGACCAATGTCGATCCGACCTATCTCAAGCTGCTGCTGGCCTATGAGGACCAGCGCTTCTACGCCCATGACGGCATCGATCCGCTCGCGCTCGGGCGCGCCGCGTTGCAGCTCGGGACGCGCGGCCACATCGTGTCGGGCGGCTCGACCATCACCATGCAGCTTGCGCGGCTGATGGAGCCGCGGCGGCAGCGCTCGATCTACGCAAAGCTGCGGCAGATCGTGCGTGCGATCGAGATCGAGCGCAGCATGAGCAAGAGCGAGATCCTCGACCTCTATCTCGCGCTCGCGCCTTACGGCGGCAATCTCGAAGGCATCCGCGCCGCCTCCATCGCCTATCTCGGCAAGGAGCCGAAGCGGCTGTCGCTGGCCGAGGCCGCGCTCCTGGTTGCCCTGCCGCAATCGCCGGAGACGCGCAGGCTCGACCGCTTCCCCGAAGCTGCGCGCATCGCGCGCGACCGCGTGCTCGACCGCATGGTCGAGGAGCATCAGGTCAGCGCCGACGACGCCAGGCAGGCCAAGCTCGTGCCGGTGCCGAAGCTGCGCAAGCCGATGCCGATCCTGGCGCCGCATGCCTCCGACACGGCGCTCTCGACCATCAAGGACACGCCGGTCATCAAGCTGACGCTCGATGCCAATCTCCAGAAGGTGCTGGAGCCACTGGCGCGCGATCGTGCCATTGCGCTGGGCCCGAACATCTCGGTCGGCATCATCGTCGCCGACAATGACAGCGGCGATGTGCTCGCCCGCGTCGGCTCGGCCGATTATTTCGACGAGCGGCGGGCAGGGCAGGTCGACATGACCCGCGCCATCCGCTCGCCGGGGTCGACCCTGAAGCCTTTCATCTACGGCCTCGCCTTCGAGGATGGCTTCGTCCACCCCGAGAGCCTGATCGACGATCGTCCGGTCCGCTTCGGCTCCTACGCGCCGGAAAATTTCGACATGACGTTCCAGGGCACGGTGCCGGTGAGGAAGGCGCTGCAATTGTCGCTGAACGTTCCGGCCATCGTGCTGCTCGACCGCGTCGGCGCGAGCCGTTTGGCGTCGCGGCTGCGTCAGGCCGGCGGCAATCTCGTCTTGCCCAAGGACGAAGCGCCCGGGCTCGCCATGGGCCTCGGCGGCGTCGGCGTGACGCTCCAGGACCTCGCGCAGCTCTATACGGGTCTCGCCCGGCTCGGCACCACAAAGCCGCTGCGCGAGGTCATGGCTGATAAGGACGACCGCGAGTCGCTCCGGCTCCTGGATCAGGTCGCGGCCTGGCAGGTCGGTAACGTGCTCCAGGGCACGCCGCCGCCGGAAAACGCCGCCCACAACCGCATCGCCTTCAAGACCGGCACCTCCTACGGCTATCGCGACGCCTGGTCGGTCGGGTTCGATGGCCGCATGACCATCGGCGTCTGGGTCGGCCGTCCCGACGGCGCGCCGGTTCCCGGCCTGATTGGCCGCGTGGCCGCCGCGCCCATCCTGTTCGACGCCTTCGCCCGGACCGGCAAGCTGCCGGCACCGCTGCCGAAGCCACCCAAGGGAACCCTGGCCGCCAGCAACGCCAAGTTGCCGTTGCCCCTGAAGCGGTTCCGCCCGGTGGGCGAACTGGTCAGGGCAGGCGGCGAGCAGGCCCCGCACATCCAGTTCCCGCTGAACGGATCCCGGATCGACGTCGACCGCTCCGCCGGGCCGGAGGCCGCCGCCATGCCGGTGAAGGTCGCCGGCGGCGTCTTGCCCATGACCATCCTGGTCAATGGAACCGCGCTCGGCGAGATCGACGGCCGGCGGCAGCGGCTGATCGAGCCGCCAGGGCCGGGCTTTGCAAGGCTCACCGTGATCGACGCCACTGGCGCCGCGGACACAGTTGTCATTCGAATTCAATGACTTGATGCTAAGCGGTTGTGGGAACGGCGGTTTCAGCGTATGCGGAACCGATGGTCGAGACCTACCCAAGCCCCCGTTTTGGAGCACCCCGCGAGCCGAAATCGCCCGTAAATCCGGGCAGCCGGCTCGTGCTGATGTTCGACGTCGTCACGGCCAGCCACGCCCGCGCGGTCGCCTTCCTGGTGCTGTGCGCGCTGCTGCTGTTCCTGCCAGGCTTCTTCACGATTCCGCCGATCGACCGCGACGAGGCGCGCTTCGCGCAGGCGACCAAGCAGATGGTCGAGAACGGCGACTATGTCGACATCCGCTTCCAGGAGGATGTCCGCTACAAGAAGCCGGTCGGCATCTACTGGCTGCAATCGGCGGCGGTCGAAGCCGCCACGGCACTCAAGCTGCCGAAGGCTGAATTGCGGATCTGGGTCTACCGTCTGCCGTCGCTGATCGGGGCGATCGGCGCCGTGCTCATGACCTATTGGGCCGCGCTCGGCTTCGTCACGCGCCGGGCCGCGGTGCTGGCGGCGCTGATGATGTGCGCCTCGGTGCTGCTCGGCGTCGAGGCGCGGCTCGCCAAGACCGACGCGATGCTGCTGTTCTGCGTGGTCGCCGCAATGGGCGCGATGGCACGGGCCTACCTGTCCTGGCAACGCGCCGAGGACGAGACGCGTCCGCCCTGGAGCTGGCCCGCGATCTTCTGGACCGCGCTGGCCGTGGGCATCCTGATCAAGGGCCCCCTGATCCTGATGTTCGCAGGTCTGACCGTGGTCGCGCTGGCGATCCAGGATCGCGATGCCTCCTGGCTGTGGCGGCTGCGCCCGGTCTGGGGCCTGATGTGGATGCTGGTGCTGGTGCTGCCCTGGTTCATCGCTATCTTCTGGCGCGCGGGCGACGCCTTCTTCGCCGACTCGGTCGGCGGCGACATGCTGAGCAAGATCGGCGCACAGGAATCCCATGGCGCACCGCCCGGGCTTTACCTCGCGCTGTTCTGGATCACGTTCTGGCCGGGCGCGCCGCTCGCGGCGATGGCGGCGCCCGCGGTTTGGCGCGCGCGGCGCGAGCCCGGCGCGCAATTCCTGCTGGCCTGGCTGGTCCCGTCGTGGATCGTGTTCGAGGCGGTGCTGACCAAGCTGCCGCATTACGTGCTGCCGCTGTATCCGGCGATCGCGATTCTCACCGCCGGCGCGCTGGAACGGCGCGTGCTGTCGCGGTCCTGGCTGATGCGCGGTTCGGCCTGGTGGTTCGCGATTCCCGTGGCCGGCTCGATCATCGCGGTGGTCGGCGCCGTCATGCTGACGCGGCAGCCGGCCTTCGCGGCCTGGCCGTTCATCGCGGCCTCGCTGATCTTCGGGCTGTTCGCCTGGTGGCTTTACGACAACAATCGGGCCGAGCGTTCGCTGCTCAACGCGCTGGTCGCCGCACTGATGCTGGCCGTGACGGTTTACGGCATCGTGCTGCCGTCCTTGACGCCGCTGTTTCCGAGCATCGAGATCGCGCGGGCGCTCCGCAACGTCACCTGCGTCGGGCCGAAGGCGGCATCGGCCGGTTATCACGAACCGAGCCTCGTCTTCCTGACGGGCACACAGACATTGCTCACCGACGGCTCGGGCGCGGCCGATTTCCTCAGGCAGGGGAGCTGCCGTTTCGCGCTGATCGAGCAGCGTTCCGAGCGCAGCTTCGTGCAGCGGGCCGAGGCGACCGGGCTGCGCTACAAGGTCGGCACGCGCATCGACGGCTATAATTTCTCGCAAGGACGCGCGATCTCGATCGCGATCTACCGCTCGGAAGGCACCGAGTAGGATGCCGGCGCCATCCGTCATCGCGCCGCGCGCGAGCTATCCCGCGCAATTGCTCGCCGTATCGGGGCGCGCCCTGGCGCAGCTCGTGCGCGCGCCCTCGCATTCGCGCCGCGCCGAGGCTGCGCGAAAACTGGCGCGGCACTCGCTGTGGCTCAGCGCGGCCGGTGCGGCCGTGATCATTGCGCTGATGGTCGCGTTCGATCAGACCGAGATCCTACTGATGCCGGTGCGCGGCACGCCCGGCCTATGGCCGATCCGCATCCTCACCGATTTCGGCAAGGACGAGTATGTGCTCTCGGTGCTGGCCACAGCGCTCGTGGTCTTGGCTCTCGTCGCGGCCGGACTGCCCGGCACCCGCCGAACGCTCCTGCTTGGCCTCGGCACGCGGCTGCAATTCGTGTTTCTGTCCGTTGCTTTCTCCGTGCTGGTCGCCGAGATCCTGAAATATCTCATCGGCCGCGGGCGTCCGTTCGTCGGCGGCAGCGCCAACCCGTTCAACTTCATACCGTTCGAGGGAACGGGGGCTTATGCCAGCCTGCCGTCGGGTCACGCGGTGACGGCATTTGCGCTGGCCTTCGCGGTCTCGGCGCTATGGCCGCGCCTGCGCGTGTTCATGTTCACTTACGCAATCGTGATCCTGCTGACGCGGCTGGTGCTGCTCGCGCACCACCCGAGCGATGTCGTGGCCGGCGCCCTGGTCGGCATCGTCGGCGCAATGGCGGTTCGCTACTGGTTTGCGGCCCGAAGGCTCGGCTTTGCCATCCGCGCCGACGGCACCATCGTGGCCCTTCCGGGGCCGGTCGCGAGCCGCCTCAAAAGGGTTGCCCGCGGGGCATCCGCCCCATAAAAGCGGCTGCCTGCCAGGGCCGCCGGTTCCCGCGGCAGGCCAATCCAACCACGAGTTTTCGATTTGTCGTCGTCCCAGCCTTCGGTTTCCATCGTCGTTCCCGTGCGCAACGAAGCCGACAACATCGCGCCCCTGATCGAGGAGATCAGCGCGGCGCTCGACGGCCGCTGGGCCTATGAGATCATCTACGTCAACGACGGCTCGACCGACGCGACCGGCGAACGGCTCGCGGCGATCATGACGCGGCGGGACAATCTGCGTCAGCTCCGCCATGCCAGATCGGGCGGCCAGTCAGCGGCGGTGCGCAGTGGCGTACGCGCAGCACACGGTGCGATCGTGGCGACGCTCGACGGCGACGGCCAGAACAATCCAGCCTTCCTGCCGAACCTGATCGCGGCGGTCGAGAAGGGCAGCAACGTCGGACTTGCCGCAGGGCAGCGTGTCGGCCGCAAGGACACCGGCTTCAAGAAATTCCAGTCGCGCGTCGCCAACGGCGTTCGCAACGCGATTCTGAAGGACGGCACGCGCGACACCGGCTGCGGGCTGAAGGCGTTCCGGCGCGAGGTCTTCCTGACAATGCCCTATTTCGACGGGCTGCATCGTTTCCTGCCGGCGCTGGTACGCCGCGAGGGCTACGAGATCGCCTATGTCGACGTGATCGACCGGCCGCGCCGCTCCGGCGTGTCCAATTACGGTTTCTTCGACCGGCTGTGGATCGGCATCATGGATCTCGCCGGCGTGTGGTGGCTGATCCGCCGCAAGAAGCCGACACCAGATGTGACTGAGGTGAAGGCATGATCATCCAATACGGTCAGGCGCTGAGCAACTATCTCTACGACGTCTTCGTCGCCAAGTTCGATTTCTGGCTGGCGTTCGGCCTGATCGCGCAGCTGTTCTTCACCGCGCGCTTCCTGGTGCAATGGATCGCAAGCGAGCGCGCCGGCAACAGCGTGGTGCCGATGGCGTTCTGGTTCTGCTCGATGGGCGGTGGCCTGATGACGCTGGTCTACGGCGTCGTGAAGCGCGAGCCGGTCATCATCCTCGGACAGGCGCTGGCGACGATCATCTATATCCGCAATATCATGCTGATCGTGAAGAACCGCACCCGCGCCTCGCAGACGCTGGAACGTTGAGCTGATGCGTTCAGCACCGCCGGCCTCGTGCTTTCGGGAGGTGCGGTTCTCGTTCGCGCCGGGTTATCGCGGCAACGCCGACGCCGCGCGTGAGGCGGGCAGGGCGGCTTGATCGGCCTCGTGCCTGCGATAGGGCTCGCCGGCCGCGTCCAGCACGGGATAGGCGACCGAGCAGATGTGCGAATGGATGCGGCGCAAATCGCGCAGCACGTCCAGATGCAGCGACGTGGTCTCGATGGTCTCGGGGCGGCCCTCGCGCAGCCGGTCGAGATGGCGCTCGACGGCGGCAAGCTCGGTGTTGCGCAGCGCGGTCTTCTCCACCAGCAGCTTGCGCGCCTCGTTGGCGTCGCCCGACATGAACACGCCGAAGGCGATGCGCAGCGAGTCCATGGTGCGCTTGTGGAAGGCGGCGAGCTCCTCGGCGCCCTCGGGCGAGAACTGGAAGCGGCGCTTGATCTTCTTGGTCGCAAGCTCGCTGAGGCTCTTGTCGATGATGTCGCCGATATGTTCGAGGTTGATGGCGAAGGAGATGATCTCCATCGCGCGCCGGCCCTCGCTCTCGTCGAGGCTGCCCCGCATCAGTTTCGTGACATAGAGCTTGATGGCTTCGTCGAGGCCGTCGACGGCATTGTCCATCTTCGAGACCTGGTCGACCAGCGCACGGTCGCCCGTCATCATCGCGGCCATCACCTTGCGCAGCATGACCTCGACGAGGTCGCCCATGCGCAGGGTCTCGCGGGCGGCATCGGCGAGCGCCAGCGATGGCGTCTCCAGCGCGGTCTCGTCGAGATAGCGCGGCCGGGCCGGATCGGTCTCCTGGACGCGATCGGGCAGCAGCCGGGTCAACAGCCGCGATAGGGTGTCGAGCAGGCCGATGAAGATGATTGCGGTGCCGACGTTGAAGGCGATGTGGAACGCCGCCGTCATCCTGGCGAGGTCGGGCTGCCAGGCGTGCAGGTGCTCGGCGATCGGACCGAGGAAAGGCAGCACGAGAACGATACCGACCACGCGATTGACGAGATTGCCCACCGGCAGGCGATAGCTCGCGGGATCGTCGCGCTTCGCACCTTCGAACACGGGATTGATGGCGCTGCCGAGATTGGCGCCGAGCACCAGCGCCAAAGCCGCGTAGGGCGATATGAACTGCGAATAGGCCAGCGACATGATCAGCAGCACGCTGGCGACGCTCGAATGCACCGCCCAGGTGACGAGCGCGGCGATTACGATGCACAGAATCGGATCGCCGGTGATCGCCGCCATCACGACACGGACGCCGGGCGCGTTCTCGGCCGGCGCCAGCGTGTCGAGCAGGATATGCAGCGACAGCAGCATCAGACCGAGGCCGATCAGGACACGGCCGATGTCCTTGATGCGCGAGCGCGGGCCCGAGCGGAAGGCGACCAGTCCGAGCACGAACAGCACCGGCGCAACAGCCGCAATGTTGAACGACAGCACCTGCACGATCAGCGTCGTGCCGACATTGGCCCCTAACATGATGGCGAGCGCAGCGACGAGGCTGAGCAGGCCCTCGGCAGCGAAGGAGCTGGTGAGCAGCGCAGTCGCGGTGCTGCTCTGGAGCAGCGCCGTCAACCCGAGGCCCGCGGCAAAGGCGCTGAAGCGGTTACGGAGCGCCTTGCCGAGCAGGCGTCGCAGGTCCGGGCCAAAGGCCCGCAGAATCCCGCTGTGGACCATGTGCAGGCCCCACAGCAACAGCGCCACGCCGCCCATCAGATCGAGCAGTACCAACGTTCCCATGCTCCGTGTCCGGATGAGAGTCGATTGGTGAGGCTAGCGCCAAATGCTTGAGGATCAAACCCTTTGTTGGCGCATCGCCGTTAACGTTTGCGTCGGTTGCTCGTTCCCGCGGCGCGATGCCTGGTGAGCAGGCTCACATTGCCGCTTTGAGGGCAGCGAAGCCGCGATCGAGATCCGCCTTGAGATCGTCGACGCTCTCGAGCCCGATGTGAAGACGCAACGTCGGCCCGCCCGGCGCCCACTTGGTCGCGGTGCGATAGGCGTCGCAGTCGAAGGGAATCGCAAGGCTCTCGAAGCCGCCCCAGGAAAAGCCCATGCCGAACAGTTTTAGCGTGTTGAGCATGGTGTCGACCGCCTGCTGCGGGGCCGGCTTCAGCACGATGCTGAACAGGCCGGAGGCGCCGGTGAAGTCGCGCTTCCAGATCGCGTGTCCCGGATCGGTCTCGAGCCCCGGATGCAGCACGCGTGCGACCTCAGGACGGCTCGCGAGCCAACGCGCCATCTCGAGCCCCGAACGATGATGCTGCGCGAGCCGCACCGACAGCGTGCGCAGGCCACGCAGCGCCAGGAAGACGTCGTCGGGGCCGGCGCAGACGCCAAGCAGGCGGATGCCTTCGGCGATCTGTGGCCATGCCCTGCCGTTGGCCGAGATGGTGCCGAACATGATGTCGGAATGGCCGCCGATATATTTGGTCGCGGCCTGCATGCTGATGTCGACGCCCTGTTCGAGCGAGCGGTGATAGAGCGGGGTTGCCCAGGTGTTGTCGTCGATGACGAGCGCGCCGCGCGCATGAGCGACCTCGGCAATGGCGCGGATGTCGGGCATCTCGAAGGATTGCGAGCCCGGCGCCTCCACCAGCACCGCGCATGTGTTCGGCTTGAACAACGCCTCGATGCCGGCGCCGATCATCGGATCGAAATAGGTGGTCTCGATGCCGAGGCGGGACAGCATGCCGTTGCAGAAATTGCGCGAGGGCCGGTAGACGTTGTCGCAGACCAGGATGTGGTCGCCGGCCTTCAGCACCGAGAGCAGGGTGGTGGAGATCGCCGACAGCCCCGAGGGCACGATGCCGACGCCGGCGCATTGCGGCCCCTCCAGCGCCATCAGCGTCTCCTGGAACGCCCTGGTGGTCGGGGAGCCGTGGCGGCCATAGGTGAACTCGCCGCGATGGGCGTGCAGGTCCTCGGCGGTCGGATAGAGCACGGTCGAGCCGTGGAACACCGGCGGATTGACGAACCCCTTCTGCGCCTTGGTGTCGCGGCCGGAGGTGACCAGCCGGGTTTCGGCCTGCTGCTTGAGGGGGTGCGAGGAATCCATGCGTCTGCTTTCAAAAAGCGCGTTTCCGCGGACGCGAGCTGCGCCTTGCGGGCCGGCCGGAGGCCGCGCCGTTAATAACAGAACACAGAAGAGTCCCGTCAACCCCTTGACCCGGCTCGCCAGTCGTTCTGTGATGCGCAGGTGCTATTCAGTCGCCGCATGTTGAGGGGCCTGCCGCGACCTTCGATCCATCGTCTGACCGGACCATGCGCCAGAGCCATAACGGCGGGGCGCCTGCGGCGGGGATGAAGGTATGGCCTCCCGGGATGGGCGAGTGTTCGGCAAGGTTTCCAGCATGACTCTTGCAAGGCTAGCCTTGATACAGCCAGCCCTGGCGGAGATGATCCTGCGACAACGTTCCAGATCTTGAGACGACTTTGAAAGGCCCTAAGCCCATGAAACGCGTAACCCTGGCTCTCACTCTTCTCGCAGCCGGCCTGACCACCCAAGCCGCCGATGCGCAAACGCTCAAGACCGTCAAGGACCGAGGCATGCTGTCCTGCGGCGTCAGCCAGGGCCTGCCGGGCTTCTCCTCGCCCGACGACAAGGGCAACTGGACCGGGCTCGACGTCGACCTCTGCCGCGCGATCGCCGGCGCGATCTTCAACGATCCGACCAAGGTCAAGTACGTGCCGCTGTCGGCCAAGGACCGCTTCACGGCGCTGCAATCCGGCGAAATCGACGTGCTGTCGCGCAACACCACTTGGACCATCTCGCGCGACACCTCGCTCGGCGCCAACTTCACCGGCGTGACCTACTATGACGGGCAGGGCTTCATGGTGAAGAAGTCGCTCAAGGTGAATTCGGCGCTGGAGCTGAACAGCGCCTCGGTCTGCGTGCAGACCGGCACCACCACCGAGCAGAATCTCGCCGACTACTTCAAGGCCAACAACATGAAGTATGAGGTGATCGCGTTCGGCACCAACGATGAGACGGTCAAGGCCTATGAAGCTGGGCGCTGCGACGTCTTCACCACCGACCAGTCGGGCCTCTACGCCAATCGCCTGAAGCTTGCTAATCCCGGCGACCACATGGTGCTCCCGGAAATCATCTCGAAGGAGCCGCTCGGGCCGATGGTGCGCCACGGCGACGACCAGTGGTTCGACATCGTGAAATGGACGCTGTTTGCCCTGGTCACCGCCGAAGAGCTCGGCGTGACCGCGAAGAACGTCGACGAGAAGGCGAAACTGGAAAATCCGGAGCTGAAGCGCGTGCTCGGCAGCGACGGCAATTTCGGTGAACAGCTTGGGCTGACCAAGGACTGGGTGGTGCGGATCGTGAAGGCCACGGGCAATTATGGCGAGGTGTTCGATCGCAACGTCGGCGCGGGCTCGCCGCTCGGCATCGCCCGTGGTCTCAACAATCTCTGGAACAAGGGCGGTCTCCAGTACGCGCCGCCGATCCGCTGATCCGCTCGATCCCCGCCCGCGGCGATGAGCACCGAGGCCCGCAAACCGCCGCCCCAGATCGCGCTGAAGATCAGGCGCGTGCTGGGCGGCAAGACCGGATGGAACGGCGTCGCCGTCCAGTTCGCCTTCGCGGCGATCCTGGGCTGGATTGCCTACGAAATCGTCTCCAACGCCCGCGCCAACCTCGAGAACCAGCACATTGCCGCCGGCTTCGGCTTCCTCAGGAACAATGCCGGCTTCGACGTCAATCAGACGCTGATCTCGTATACGGGCTCGGACACCTTCTTGCGCGTGTTCGTGGTCGGGCTTCTGAACACGCTGGTGGTCTCGGTGGTGGGCATCGTCTTCGCCACCGTGATCGGCTTCATCGTCGCATTGTGCCGGCTGTCGCCCAACTGGCTTTTGTCGCGCATCGGCGAAATCTATGTCGAGCTCATCCGCAACCTGCCGCTCCTGTTCCAGATCCTGTTCTGGTACCTGGCAGTGCTCGCGGCCTTGCCCAACCCGCGGCAGAGCATATCGCTGCTGGGCATCTCCTTTGTCAGCAACCGCGGACTGGTCATTCCCCGGCCGATCGGCGAAGCCGGGTTCGAGCCGTTTCTGGCGGTACTTGCATTCGGCGTCGTCGCCGCACTTGCGCTCCGCTTCTATGCGCGACGGGCGCTGTTTCAGCGCGGCCAGGTGATCCGCATCTGGCCCTATGTGCTGGGCTTCCTGTTCGGGCTCCCGCTGGTGGCGATTCTGGTGTTCGGGCCGCCCTTCACCTTCGAGCTGCCGCAGCTCAAGGGGTTCAACTTCGCCGGCGGCTCGCGGATCATCCCCGAATTCGTGGCGCTGACGCTGGCGCTGTCGACCTACACCGCCTCCTTCATCGCCGAGATCGTGCGCGCCGGCATCTTGTCGGTCCACAGCGGGCAGATGGAGGCGGGGTCATCGCTGGGCTTGAGCCGCGGCAACACGCTCCGGCTGATCGTCGTGCCGCAGGCGATGCGCGTGATCGTGCCGCCGCTCACCAATCAGTACCTCAACCTCACCAAGAATTCCTCGCTGGCGGTCGCGATCGGCTATCCCGACCTGGTGTCGGTGTTCGCCGGCACGTCGTTGAGCCAGACCGGGCAGGCGATCGAGATCATCGCCATGACGATGGGCGTCTACCTCCTGATTTCGCTCCTGACCAGCGCCGTCATGAGCGTCTACGGGTGGCGTATCAGCCGGAGCCTCGGCGCATGACCGATATCACCTCGTCCGCCTTCGTCCGTCGGGATCTGGTCGCCGAGCGTCCCGCACCGGCCATGACCACGGGCTTCATCGGGCTGGTGCGTACCCGCCTGTTCAATTCGCCGACCAATATCCTGCTGACGATCCTGGGCGCCTTGCTGCTCTGGTTCACCATAGTCCCCTCCGTCAGGTTCCTGCTGTTCGACGCGGTCTGGACCGGCACGGACCGGACCGCCTGCCTGAGCGAGAATGCCGGCTTTGCCGTCGGCGCCTGCTGGCCCTACATCCAGGCCAAGCTGCCGCAGCTGATCTACGGATTCTACCCCGAGGCCGAGCGCTGGCGGGTCAACCTCACGCTCGTGCTGGCGGTGGTTCTGCTGTTGCCGCTGCTCATTCCGCGCCTGCCGGCGAAAGGGCTGAACGCCKGCCTGTTCTTCTTCGCCTTTCCGGTGGTCGCATTCTTTCTGCTGCACGGCGGCGGCATCAAGGGCTTCGGCCTGAGCTGGACGGCCGGCCTGCTGCAATTGTTCGACGACAGCATCGTCGGCGCAGGACAGGCCCTGCTCAATCTCAGCAAGAGCTCGGCCATCGGTCCGCTGCTATGGGTCGTCGGTAACCTCATCGTGCTGGTCGGCACGGCGATCTACTGGCTGATCTTTCCGCTGACGTGGCTGCGCGACCATATTCAGGGCACCGGCCAGTCGGTGTGGGCCGATTTTGCCATCACGGCGGTCGTGATCTCCCTGATCGCCTTCGTCCTCGGCGGCGGCATCCGAACCGGATGGCGCGCTCTGGCTTCCAGCATCGTCACCTTCGTCGCCATCGCGATCGTGATCAAGGTGATGGGGCTCGATCACGGTGGGTTGCCGACCGTGACGACGAATTTGTGGGGCGGCCTGCTGGTGACGCTGGTGGTCTCCGTGACCGGCATCGTCACCTCGCTGCCGATCGGCATCGCGCTGGCGCTCGGCCGCCGCTCCACCATTCCGTTGATCCGGATCTTCTCGATCGCCTTCATCGAGTTCTGGCGCGGTGTGCCGCTGATCACCGTGCTGTTCTTCGCCACCTATATGCTGCCCTTGTTCCTGCCGGGCAATTTCACGGTCGACGGTCTCGTGCGTGCGCTGATCGGCATTGCGCTGTTCACGGGCGCCTACCAGGCCGAGAACGTTCGGGGCGGCCTCGCCGCAATCCCGCGCGGGCAGGGCGAGGCGGCTGCGGCGCTGGGACTGTCCTGGTGGAAGACGACCTCGCTGATCGTGCTGCCGCAGGCGCTGCGTCACGTCATCCCGAACCTCGTCAACAGCTTCATCTCGCTGTTCAAGGATACCTCGCTGGTCTCGATCGTGGCGCTGTTCGACCTCCTGGGTTCGCTGCGGGCGTCGTTCTCGGATCCGAAATGGTCGACGCCGTCGACCGCGTTCACCGGCTTCGCCTTCGCCGGGATCATCTACTTCATCTTCTGCTTTGGAATGTCGCGCTACTCGCTGTTCGTCGAGCACCGCCTCAACGCCCACCGCCGCAACTGATCGAGCTCACCATGTCCGATAGCCCCATCGTCAAGATTTCCGGCCTCAACAAATGGTACGGCGAATTTCACGTGCTGCGCGACATCGACCTCGAGGTCGAGAAGGGCGAGCGCATCGTGATCTGCGGGCCTTCGGGCTCGGGCAAATCGACGCTGATCCGCTGCATCAATGCGCTCGAGGAATTCCAGGAGGGCGAGATCGTCGTCGACGGCATCGAGCTCGGACCGAACCTCAAGCATGTCGATGCGGTCCGCCGCGAGGTCGGCATGGTGTTCCAGAGCTTCAACCTGTTCCCGCATCTGACCGTGCTGGAGAACTGCACGCTGGCGCCGATCTGGGTGCGCAACATCCCGAAGAAGGACGCCGAGCTCAACGCGATGAAATTCCTGGAGCGGGTCAAGATCCCGCACCAGGCCAACAAGTTTCCGGGCCAGATGTCCGGCGGCCAGCAGCAGCGCGTCGCGATCGCGCGGGCGCTGACCATGAACCCGAAGGTGATGCTGTTCGACGAGCCGACCTCGGCGCTCGATCCCGAAATGGTCAAGGAAGTCCTCGACACCATGGTCGACCTCGCCAGGGAGGGCATGACTATGCTGGTGGTCACCCACGAGATGGGATTTGCCAAGGAAGTCGCCAACCGCGTGGTGTTCATGGACGCCGGCCAGATCATCGAATCGAACACCCCGCAGGAGTTCTTCGCTCACCCGCAGCACGCCCGCTCGCAACTGTTCT
>NZ_JBFULU010000079.1:0-20483 GCF_054049735.1 Bradyrhizobium sp. P5_C12 | reverse complement strand
ACCATTGGGAAGAGACTTGCGACTACTACATGCGACACTTTCCGTTCGATACCTACGGACGAAAATGGCGTGAGCGCAAAGGTCGAGCAATCCACACCCAATCTGACTTCATGCGGCCGTTGTACGAGTGGGGTGACAGGCTCTTCGCGAATGCTGTCAGGATGTGATTGTCCGAAAACCGAGCCGCCCCGTGCCAATGGGGCCGCTTCGAAGTCGGCCACGGGCCCACTTCTTCCATAACATCTCATATCCGAATGATGTCCGGTGCTGGGGGGCGCAGACGTGCCAGCACCATTAGTCAAAGTCCGCCTTTGACCCCGGAACGGACATTCTGAGTGTTGAAAGTCGCGCCCCAAGAGTTTCACTAACTCGGCGGGTTGCTGGTATCAGCGCTGACGATGGCAATCGGTCACAGTGTCTTCGTTCCATTAAGTGGAACCATCGGCATTCTTCGAAGGTGCGCGAAACATTTTCGCATCCCTGAAACTTAAGTTAATCGTGGGGCCTAATCGAAAGGTCGCGATATGGAACCGACCAATCGAATATCGGACCACATCGATCATAAGACTGCCCGCTCGATCTGTGACGAGGTGGGTGACAGATTGCAACAGAACTTATCTCGCGAAGTCTCGCCTCTGCCGCCCTACCTCGAACGTCTAGTCGATGAATTGCGCAAACAGGAGCGTCATCCAATTGATGGCGTCGCAGCGCCCGCTAACCGTTTCCTTCATGCGACGCGGCGGGTAGTCGCGTCCGTCTGAGCGCGTAAAGAAGAAGCCGTCGCCGTTCCAAACCGGCGGCGGCTTTCCGCTAATCTTGTCGCTTGAGGCATTCCAGGCATGGCCGCCGCTGGAACGCCATGAGGACGTGCTTGTTCAGTGAACGGTCAAGCCGCCCTGTTTCCCCTGTTGGCCCGTGACGATGTCCGTTCACAGGGGTAGACCGGAAGAGAACGGCACGCAGCCAAAGTGACGCGATTGACCCAGAACGGACCTCGCACTGCTTTGGCTTAGGTGCGGACATCAAGAATCTTGCACCACATTTGCGGTCGAACAGTTCCAGCGGGTTGCGCAGCGGCATCGTGTGTTGGTGGGGTGCGCCGCCGCATCAATGCGTTACCACGATGAAATCCGTGTCATTTCCCGTCTCATGGCTAAATCCGTCGTCGGAAATAATCAATGAAGAGGCCGGCGTCAGAAGTTTAGAGATCCTCTCAACGGTATCCTGCGGTATTTCGATGCGGTTGAGGACAGCGTTGGCTTTATCGGGCGACGGTACCGATAGGGCGGTTTGCTTCGCGGGCGCTTCGCGCTCGTTCGTGGCACCCACGATGCGAGGAATTTCGTCCGGAATCGACACGACGGTCCAGCGAATAGCCGCTCCCACGTTCTGGAATTCCATTGCGGTAAACACGTGCGTTCCCAGGGGCTCCTCCGGATTTTCGATATTGACCCCGACATCAAACAACGGTGAGAAGCCCTGGCGCACGAAGAGCTTGCTCAACTTACGACTCACGAAGACGGAGATCGGCACCATCTTTCTAGGTGCGCCTTCAGCGGAAGCCGAGCTTGGACCCTGGAGACTAGTGGCTTCCGGAGTCTCGGCCTTGGACACCGGTGATCCATGCGTTGCCGCGGCTGTGCTAATGCTCTTACCGGCGACTCTGGCAGCCTGAAATTCCGGCGAACCGGACACGGCTTTCGGCTCAAAGAGGTGCGGATTGTTTATCTCGACCGGCTGGACATCGTCGTGCGCAATGATCACGCGCGTGCCGCGCTTCGTGAGATGCCAGAGTCGAATGGCAAAGTCATTTTTCAAACGGATGCAGCCGTGTGACGCCGGGTGCCCGGGCACGACACCGGCATGCAACGCAATCCCTGACCAGGTGATGCGCTGCATGTAGGGCATGGGGGCAGCGCTATAAATATTTGAACGGTGCCATCGTTGTTTGCTGATCACGCTGAATACGCCGAGGGGTGTAGGATGGCCCTGAGTTCCCGTGGACACCGATGAGCGTGCGATCAGGGCCCCGTTGTCAAAAAGCGAGACCCGTTGGTCAGCGATCGAGATGATGATCTGGAGCGGGCCCTTCGGAGGGTCCTCGGGCCGAGCGTTCTTCGCAGATCCAGAGTTTGTCTGCCGGTGATGGTGCTTGTGTTTGAACGGAGCGTAGTGGCCTGGCCAGAACCTGTCCTGCGGCCAAAACAGAAACTGAGCGTGTGCGATCCCTGTAGAGAGCATGAAAGCGGCGAAAGCTATTATTGGAGTCTGCTTTCTCATCCAGTGCCTCATGCAGTGAAGTTGCATGCGAGGTCCAACCAAAAAGCGTCGCGTTACCGATCATAGCCTCGTCTTCAAATCTGGTCGCAGTGGGTCGAAAATTGGACCAATTCCAATGACGAGGCCAATCTGCTGGAAGAAGACAATCGGCAATAGCCGTCGCGCCGATCGCCGGGCCGATCAATGTACGGTGTGAGGGCCGTTGCGACGGACGCTTTGATCTCGGGCAATGGGTTCGGTTCGCTCGAAGATCCCATAAATCGTCAACGACAGACCGCTCGAGGGGCCGGCATCCGCGACTACGGCCAGTCAAGCGCATCTGTTGGTCCGACATTCACCATGGCGGGCTCGCCCCGAACCGGCCGCATGGGTCCGAAACTTCCCTACACGCTTACGTCGGAGAACAATTGCTTGCCGGCGGCGCGTTGCATGCGGGCAACACTTCTTGGAAAAGTTGATGAGCTGCGGTTTGCGCCATTGCGCGGCCACGTCTCGACCCGAAAATCAACCCGTCGCGTGCTTGCCTGTGGAGCATGGCTCAGGCGGAGCCTTTGGAGGCGACGGGATCATGAACCCGCGGCGATTTGCGGCAGTGGCGCCCACGTTTTGCGGAACGGTCGTTCTCGCAGGGTGGATCGTTGGCTGGCTGGCTGGCTTCGGTTCGGCCGGCACCGAGAACACCCGCGCAGTGCCAATCGAGGACCGCGCAGCATCTCTCGCCGCCAACGCCAGGCTCGCGGATGAACCGCAGGCAATCGCAATTGGTAACGCCGTTGTCGCTAACACCGTTGTCGCGAACGCCGCTGTCGCCAGCGCCGAAGTGGCGACGGCCGCCGAACCCGCGGCGGGGACGGCCACCGACGCGACCGCGGCCTCGGATAAGCCGGAATCGATCGTCGTGGCCGCGTTGCCCGATCCGTCGCAGACGCTGTCGGCCGATTTACCGCCTGTGCAGGAATCGGTGGGCTTGGGCCACCATGATGTCGCCCAACCGGTGCCGACAACGCGCAATGCCTCCAACCCGGCGCTGGTGACGCAGGAGTTTCGGTATCTCATCTATTACGTCTGGTCCGAACTGCCGCCTACCGAGAAACCGGCGGAAATCGTCTTAAGGTCACTCAAGGACACCCCGGTCGGAACGCCGGTCGAGGAGATCAAGCGCGCTTCCGACGCTTTCGGTCTCGATTCCAATTTCATGAAAGCGGTTGCCAGGATCGAGTCCGGTTTCGACCCCAAGCAACGCACTGGGTCGTATATCGGCCTGTTTCAACTGAGCGAATATGAGTTCAACAAATTCGGCTCCGGACAAATTCGTAATCCCCGCGACAATGCCGTTGCGGCGGCCTACAAGGTCATTACCGAAGGCATTCTGTTCGAGTGGGTGACACACCAGAAGCCGACCTTGAGCGATCTTTACTTGATCCATCAACAAGGCTGGGAAGGCGCCGCCGAACACATCAGCCAACCTGTTCGCATCGCTTGGAAATCCATGTGTGCGACCAGCGAAGGCAGGGAGAAAGGTGAAAAATGGTGCAAACGCGCGATCTGGCGGAATACTCTTCCGGCCATCAAACACGCGTGGAAATCGGTGGACAAGCTGACCTCGGAGGCGTTCGTCGGAATGTGGCGCGAGCGGGTTGCTGAATTCTATTTGAAATACATGGCCGCCGCCGAACGGGCGAACCAGTAAATTTCCGTTGAGTGGTTGGTAGGAGTTGCCGCACCCGCGGGTCGAGCGGGGCCTCACCGCCGCTGCGGCACGTGGTGCCGCTCATCGCTCAATGGTCGCGGGGACGCACTTTGCGTCGTCAACGACGCGCTCGGATCGTTCCTACTGCGCGCTAACGAGGTGATCGATCAGGTGCCGATGTCTGCAAGTGGCCGATTTTGTTGCAAAAGTCCGTTGAGGCGAGCCGGCAAGCGTGATTCCGTTGTGTTGACGCGAATCGCGACGAGGTCGATCCATGATGGGCCGTCTGAAGAGTGACCAAGGTCAACTGTTCTACGAGTTTCATCTCGGCGACGCGGTTCCCGAAGATCATCTAGTGCGCCGGCTTTTGCAACAATCGGCCCGCAGGCGAAGATGGAGGCGACGATCAGCACGACCGTAGCCGGGGGCCAGACCGGACATCGCGCGCTCGCGGCCAAATCGACGTTTCTGACCCATTGCGGTCACTGGCAGGTTGGATCGGGGGTGCAGGCCCCTTTCTGACGCGAACTTTTTATTAGTGATCCCCTTACGAATTGGCGCTGGCCTAATTTAATTTAGGAAATGAGCGACGAAAGAAAAATTAAGGACCTGCTATACCCACGCTGGATGGAAATCGTTGGACGCGTCGTCGTCACCATTCTCGGCGTATTGGCGTTGGTCAGTCAGATTTTGCCGCTGGTACCTTTACTGCACCATTGAAGGAGCGACGCCGCCCTTGTCCGCCAGTGGCCGAAGGTCTATTGAGCGCGTGTCATGTCGGCTGTCAGGGACAAACCGGACGCCGATCCAACTTGGCGTCCACCGCTAATTTTGACCCTGAACGGTCGGAACGTGTGGAGTACTTGAAACGTGGCCTTCACGAGCGCCCCGCCGAATTGCCGACTGCCATCTTGCGTTCAGCCCAGCTCTTGATATCGCCGACCGTCATCGCCTTGAGGAACGGATTGGCGTTGACCAGCTTTTCGCGCGTGGTCCGACCCGTCGCGTCAGCAGCGGCCATAAGGGAAGCAGCATCGGCACTTTCTGCGCCGGCCAATAGCGCCACGGCGCCCGCCGGTCCCGCGAAATGGGCAAGGTAGAGAGAACCGGGTGTGATCGGCAGACTGCGCTTGTTCAGCATCGCGGCATATTCCTCGACCAGCCGTGCGGCGATCTCTCGCGCAAGCTCGGCATCTCGCCGCAAGTCCAACACTTGCTTGTCGGTGCGGCCCTGGATCAGATCGCGTCGGTGCCTTCGAACGGCTTCGAGCCACGTGTCATCGAGAAACTGGGCGGTGCCAGTCGCGCTCGACCGCTTGTTCCTTGCATTCGGGTCACCATTGGACTCGGCTATGATAATGCGCTCGACCAACGCCTTGGCGGCCGTCCTGTCGATCGATTTTCCGTTCAAATGCGCGTCGCGAAACAGGACGAAACTTACGACGAAAGCCACGCCGATCGCCACTCCAAAAACGAGCGTGATGGATTCCGCCGACAGCCAGTCCCGCGCGGCGACAACGGATCCACGCTCATCGGGGCGAGGCGGCCGGATTTCGTCGGCACGGCTTGTTTGCTCTGACGAACGCGCGAGGAGCCGCGGATTGCCGTCGGCTATCTCGCCGATGAAGGGAAATCGTTGGGCTAGGTCTGGCATCCCGTTGACAGGTTCAATGCTTTGAATAGGCCTTCGAAGGCACCTGACCGGCAGGGCTTGACCTCCGCGACCGATTTGGCGCGATTGGCATTCGCAGTTGCCTTGGAAGTTTCCTGCCGAGGCCGAGGTCGAGGTCTGGGCCGCATGACTGCGGATTTTCCTTCGCTTGCGCTGCTCTTGTGTTGCTCGATGATCTTCGAAGGCTCTTGCGCAACAATCGCTGTTAGATGCGGCGGAGGCATCGGCTCGCTCGAGGGCTGCAGCGCTTCAAATTGCATGTGCGGGATTTCGAGCCGGTCTGCCGTCGTCAGTGTATCGTGTGAGGCGCGTAACCCGACGGTTGCCTGAGCGGGCGGCTCGTTCACAGGCTTTGTGGTGCGCGGTGATGTCTCGAGCTCCATCACCGCGAGTGTACCGAGGCCAACAAGGATGAGAGCCACTCTCATCTGATTTCACGCTTTCCGAACGAGAAGCCTCGCTCAAAGCCTGCCGGAAATAAGCTCCCGAAAATCGGAGAACAATTGCAAACATCCAATAAGGCGGCTTAGCGGCAGAAGTGAACCTGCAGGCGCGGTTACGTGAGAAGATCAGAGACAGGGTTAACGCGGGTCGAACTGRCCGGCTTGACAAGACCGTACTCGGGATCGATCGATGGGCGACCGATATGGCTGTAGAACTAGCCATCTTGCGATGAACGTCTGCCAATGCCTGACTGACGAACACATCGATCTTGCGTAGGAGGTCGGAGGCCGGAACACGCTCCTCCAAATGGAAAGAGTAGGAGAACTGGGCCTGACCCGCCCGCTGGCGCCCCATCACCTCATCAACTTAACTGACTTCTTCAACAGCATCGGCCCAGAGCCGAACGGCGCTCTAACTCTCACGAGGTCGGCTGTCTAAGCTGGTCCGGACATGAGGGGCGCTTGTCTCGACCGCCGCCTTGACCCCATCGTACCGGGTCGGGTTCTTGTCCGCCTTCAGGACTAAAGCAGAAAATCGCCGCTGCCCCACCTGCGCACGATTTCAGACCCGGATGACTTTTCTTCGAAACGTCATCCCGTCACCCCAGGACGCATTGACAGCTGCAATACGCAATCGCAATCTCGTTTCTGGCGTCTTTGGCGCAGCCTGCGTCAACCGCGCCGAGAGAATTCACTAGGAGTTCCGACAGTGAACAGATCAATCCTGCTCGCCGGCGTCTGCGCTACGGCGCTCGCGGTGGCCTCGACCGCGTCTGCCAAAACCTTGATTTACTGCTCGGAAGGCAGCCCGGAGAACTTCTATCCCGGCGTCAACACCACCGGCACGTCGTTCGACGGCAATGAGCCGATCTACAACCGCATTGTCGAATTCGAGCGCGGCGGCACGAAAGTGGTGCCGGRCCTCGCGGAAAAATGGACGATCTCGCCTGACGGCGTCACCTATACTTTCAACCTGCGCAAGGGCGTGAAGTGGCATGCGACGTCGAAGTCGTTCAAGCCGACGCGGGAGTTCAATGCTGACGACGTCCTGTTCTCAATCGAGCGGCAATGGAAGGACGACAATCCGTATTTCAAGGTAACGAGTCCGAACCATTCCTATTTCGGCGACATGGGCATGCCGAAATTGTTGAAGTCGGTCGAGAAGCTCGACGACTACACCATCAAGATAACGCTCAACCAGCCGGAAGCGCCTTTCCTCGCCGATCTCGCGATGCCCTACGCAGCCATCCAGTCGAAGGAGTATGCGGATGCCATGCTGAAGGCCGGTACGCCTGAGAAGATCGACCAGGATCCGATCGGCACAGGCCCATTCTATCTGGTGCAATACCAGAAGGACGCCGTGATTCGTTACAAGGCATTCCCTGAATTCTGGGGCGGCAAGGCCAAGATCGACGACCTCGTCTACGCGATCACGCCGGATGCATCCGTTCGCTGGGCCAAACTTCAGAAGGGCGAATGCGACGTGATGCCCTATCCGAACCCGGCCGACATCGACGCGATCAAGAAGGATCCGAACGTCACGATCCTGGAGCAGCCCGGCCTCAACATCGGTTATCTCGCGTTCCAGACACAGAAGAAGCCCTTCGATGACGTGCGCGTGCGCAAGGCCATCAGCATGGCGATCGATCGGAAGGCGATCATCGATGCCGTCTATCTGTCGACCGGCATCGCGGCCAAGAACCCGATCCCGCCCACCATGTGGTCGTACAACGACAGCATCAAGGACGATCCCTTTGATCCGGAGCAAGCCAAGAAGCTTCTGGCCGACGCCGGCTACCCGAACGGTTTCGAAACCGATCTATGGGCCATGCCGGTGCAGCGCCCCTACAATCCGAACGCCAAGCGTATTGCCGAGTTGATGCAGGCCGACCTCGCCAAGATCGGCGTCAAGGCCGAGATCAAGTCGTTTGAATGGGGCGAATACCGCAAGCGGTTGCAGACCGGCGAGCATCAGATGGGCATGTTCGGCTGGACCGGCGACAACGGCGACCCCGACAACTTCCTGCACACATTGCTGGGCTGCGCCTCGGCGCAAACGGCATCGGGCTCGAATATCGCCAAATTCTGCTACAAGCCGTTCGACGACCTGGTCGTGAAGGCCAAGACGGTCAGCGATCAGGCCGAGCGGACCAAGCTGTACGAGCAGGCGCAGGTGATCTTCAAGGAGCAGGCGCCGTGGTTCACCATCGCGCACGCGGTGCAGCTGAAGCCCGTCGGCAAGAGGGTGATCGACTTCAAGCTGTCGCCGTTCGGACGCCACAACTTCTACGGCGTCGACGTCAAGGAATAGCAGGAGACAGGGGCGGAGTGGCTTGGCAGGCTCCGCCCATTTTTCTTTACCCTTTCCCTTCCGGGGAGGGTGGCAGGGAACGGCATGCTCCGGTTCATCTTTACCCGACTGAGCCTCGTGGTTCCGACCTTTATCGGGATTACGTTGCTTGTGTTCGTGCTTATCCGCCTGATCCCCGGCGATCCCATTGAGACGATGGCGGGCGAACGCGGCATCGATCCGGCCCGGCACGCGCAACTGCTCAAGGAGTACGGCTTCGATCAGCCGGTTCTGGTGCAATACGGCCTCTATCTGGCGCGGCTGGCGCATGGCGACCTCGGCCGCTCGATCGTCACCCATGAGCCGGTGATCTCCGAATTTGGGACGTTGTTCCCGGCGACGATCGAACTATCGGTCTGCGCGATCCTGTTTGCGTTAGGCCTCGGGTTACCAGCCGGGATCATCGCGGCGGTCCGGCGCAACTCCATCTTCGATCACGGCGTGATGGGCATCTCACTCACCGGATATTCGATGCCGATCTTCTGGTGGGGATTGTTGCTGATCCTGCTTTTTTCCGTGCAGCTCGGATGGACGCCGGTGTCGGGCCGGATCGCCGTGCAATACTACATCGAACCGGTGACCGGTTTCCTGACGATCGATGCACTGCTGGCCGGTGATTTCGGCGCGTTTCGCTCGGCCCTGTCGCATCTCGTGCTTCCGATGATCGTGCTCGGCACGGTGCCGCTTGCCGTCATCGCCCGCATGACGCGGTCCGCCATGCTGGAAGTGCTGGGCGAAGATTATATCCGCACCGCCCGCGCCAAAGGGGTGCCGCGTTGGCGGGTGATCGCGATCCACGCGTTGCGTAACGCGCTGATCCCGGTGGTGACGGTGATCGGGCTGCAGGTCGGCGTTCTCTTTACTGGCGCAATCCTCACCGAGACCATCTTCTCCTGGCCGGGTGTGGGCAAATGGCTGATCGAGGGCATCAACCGCCGCGACTATCCGGTGCTGCAGGGCGGCACGCTCTTGATCGGCGCGATCGTCATGATAGTCAATCTGCTGGTTGACGTCGCCTATGGGCTGATCAATCCCCGCATCCGGTACACAAGATGACCGCCGAAGTCCTCAACACTCCCGTCGTGGCGCAGCCGGGCGCGCCGCCACATCCGCTGTTGCAGTTCTGGTCCGACTTCAAGGCGAATTTCGGCGCCGTGGCGGGCCTCGCCGTGATCGTGGTTCTGGTTCTGCTCGCGCTCCTTGCCGATGTCGTCGCGCCACATTCTCCGATCCTCACCAACAATGCGGTCTTTCTCAAGCCCCCGTTCTGGCAGCAGGGCGGATCGATGGCCTATCCGCTTGGTACCGATGCGATCGGCCGCGATATTCTATCCCGTCTCATCCATGGCGCGCGGCTGTCGCTTCTGATCGGCATCGCGGTGGTGACGTTGTCGGTGGTCGCCGGGACGATTCTCGGTCTGGTCGCGGGTTTTTTCCGCGGCGTGATCGAGATCACGATCATGCGGCTGATGGACGTCACGCTGACGCTGCCGAGCCTTTTGCTTGCGATCGTGATCGTTGCGATCCTGGGACCAGGCCTGATGAATGCGATGCTGGCGGTCGCGATCGTGCTGCTGCCGCACTATGTGCGGATTGCGCGCGCCGCCGTGATCAGCGAAGTATCGAAGGATTACGTCGTCGCAGCCAAGGTCGCAGGTGCCGGCCGGCTTCGGCTGATGTTCAAGGAGGTGTTGCCGAACTGTGCAGCCCCCCTGATCGTGCAGGCGTCGCTCGGCATATCGACCGCGATCCTCGACGCGGCCGCGCTCGGCTTCCTCGGTCTCGGTGCGCAACCGCCGCTGCCGGAATGGGGCACCATGCTGGCGGACGCGCGCGAATTCGTGCTGCGGGCCTGGTGGGTCGTCACGCTTCCGGGCCTGGCAATCCTCGTGACCGTGCTTGCCTTCAACCTTCTGGGCGACGGGCTGCGCGATGCGCTCGATCCCAAGCTCAAGCGATAGCATAGTGAAGTCGATCTGATGCCGCTGCTCGAGATTGAAAATCTGTCGGTCGAGTTTCCATCCCAGAACGGGATGGTGCGCGCCGTGGATGGCGTCAGCATCACGCTCGAGAAAGGCGAGGTGCTGGGGATCGTCGGCGAATCCGGCTCCGGCAAGAGCATCGGCATGCTGGCCCTGATGGGACTCGTGCCCTATCCGGGACGCGTCCGAGCCGACAGACTGTCGTTTGCGGGAAGGGATCTGCAGGCCTTGTCCGACCGCGAGCGAAACGCGCTCGCCGGCAAGGACATCGCCATGATCTTCCAGGAGCCGACGACATCGCTCAATCCCTCTTTCACGATCGGCTATCAGCTGGCTGAGACGTTGCACATCCATGAAGGAATGGATCGCAAGGCGGCGCGGCGCCGCGTGATCGAACTCCTGGAGCAGGTCGGCATTCCGGCGCCGGAGAGCCGGCTGTCGGCCTATCCGCACCAGCTCTCGGGCGGCATGAACCAGCGCGTGATGATCGCGATGGCGATCGCCTGCAATCCAAAACTCCTGATCGCCGATGAGCCGACGACGGCGCTCGATGTGACCATCCAGGCGCAGATCCTCGATCTGCTGCTGTCCCTGCAACGCGATCGCGGCATGGCGCTGATTCTCATCACGCATAACATGGGTGTGGTCTCGGACACGGCCGAGCGCGTCGCCGTGATGTATGCGGGCCAGATCATGGAACAGCGACCGACGGAGAGCCTGTTCACCTCGCCTCAGCATCCCTATACGGCCGCGTTGCTGGCGGCACGCCCGGAGGCGAGTGATGGCGGACGGCTCGCCACCATTCCCGGCGTGGTGCCGGGGCTCCACGATCGACCGCCAGGGTGCCTGTTTAGTCCGCGTTGCATCTATGCAACGCCGCTGGCCGACAAGGTGCGTCCCGATCTGCGCCCCTGGATGGACGGCCTGATCCGTTGTCATTATCCGCTCGGCGATCCCTCGCGGGACGAGCGCATCGCGGCCGATCGGGGCAGCGCCGGCGGCGCGCCGATCCTCAACCGCGGGACGGTGTCATGACGGCGCTCGTCACCGCCACCGATCTCAAGCGCAGCTACGAGATCAAGCAGGGCTGGTTTCGCCCGCCGGCGCATCTGCAGGCCGTAGGCGGAATTTCGTTCGCGCTTGAAACCGGCAAGACGCTGGCGGTCGTCGGCGAATCCGGTTGCGGCAAGTCGACGCTCGCAAGGCTTGTGACTCTCATCGAGAAGCCGAGCGCCGGCACGCTGATGCTAGACGGCGTCGATGCGGTCAATCCTCCTCCCAGCGCCGTGAAGGCGTTGCGCCGCACCGTGCAGATCGTGTTTCAAAACCCCTATGGGTCGCTCAATCCCCGCAAGCGCGTCGGCGACATACTCGAAGAGCCGCTCATCATCAACACCAGCCTCTCGAAGCAGGAGCGGCGGGCGCAGGCGCTCGACATGATGGCGAAGGTCGGGTTGCGGCCGGAGCAATATGGCCGCTATCCGCACATGTTCTCGGGCGGCCAGCGTCAGCGCATCGCGATCGCGCGCGCCTTGATGTTGCGGCCGAAGCTACTGGTTGCCGACGAGCCGGTCTCCGCGCTCGACATGTCGGTGCAGGCGCAGGTTCTCAACCTCCTGGTCGATCTGCAGCGCGAGCTGGGGCTGGCTTACCTCTTCATCTCGCACGATCTCGGTGTGGTGCGTCACATCGCGGATGACGTGATGATCATGTATCTAGGAAGCGCAGTGGAACATGGGCCGAAAGAGCGTATCTTTGCGCGGCCGTTGCATCCCTATACACAGGCCTTGCTTGACGCGACGCCGGGCCTTGGCCGCAAACGCCGGCGGATCGTGCCGAAGGGCGAGTTGCCTTCGCCGCTCGATCCGCCGAAAGGCTGCGTGTTCTCGACCCGCTGTCCCTATGTGACGGATCTCTGCCGCACGCAGCGTCCGCTGCTGCGTCCTCTCGACGGCCGCCTCGTCGCCTGCCACTACGCCGAGCGTTTCCTGGAGATACAGGCGGCTTAGAGCCGATTGGCCGTGCCAAGCGATGGACTGAGCGTCCGGGCTCGCAAGACGCTACGCCGGACATGCCACGCTGTTTCGCGCGAGAGAATGGAGACGGCTGCGCCAAGCGTAGCTGCGAAGCAGCGGTCTGCCTTCGCCAAGGCTACGTCGAGGCATCCGCGACGTGGAATTCCTGTCCGCCGAAGCTTTAGCGAAGACGGATGCCTGGTCGGAATCTAACGTCCCGGCAAGCTATTGAAATACAGAATTCATTCTGAATTTTGGTTTGGTCTACTCAGAAATCTGCTCCTACAATTGCTGCTCGCCACGCGCCCCTATGACGTCCGCTCGCGGGGACAATGCAGATGTGGGAGCCGGACGGCCCGACTTCCGAGTTTGGCCCATCAGCGAAGTAGTGGCGCGCCTCATTGAGGTCCGCTCAGCGAGGCATGGCGGACTAGATTTGCTCAGGTTGAGTTCTTCGCATTTTGACCCAGACCAGACAATCTCACGCCGCTCCTTGTGGTCGACTACCAAATCCTAAGCTTCAGAGAGTAGGCTTCGCGGCGAAGCTGGCTTTGAAGCAACCCGGTGGTGTCTAACATTGGGATAAATGGCAAAAATGACGGGAGTCGATCAACCATCAGCGCGCCTTCGATTGGCCGCGGAGCTTGCCGTCGGCCTCGCGCGACGCTTTTCGATGACGCTCGAACCAGGCGACACGCCTGGCTACTATTGGCACTACGCACAAACTCCGTTCGAGGATGGGTGCTACCTGCTTTGGGAACTCGGCGTCGCCTTGACCTTGGTAGCGACCGGTAGTGGCTATCAAGGCATGACTCGGCAGCAATACGTCGATGCAAAGCGGCGTCCGGAGGAAACGTTTGCTGCGTATAAGTTCTTCCCAGCTTCTGAAACACGGGCGGGCGTGCTTGCCTGTGGTGAGCTTCCGGACGCGTTATTCGGGCGCCTGCTTGAGGCATATGTTGAAACCGCATGTGACTATGGCCCCGATGGGACGCAGCTTTGTTCAGGTTCTGAACCATTCAAGCCAGCGGTCGAATTCGAGCGCGAGATCACCGCGCTCATCGCGTGCGGATATGCTGAACGTTGTGGGGACATGGTCAAGTGGACCGACAAAATCGCTCCAGCGATCTGGGCGGAGACCCGTTGGGCTGATCCAAGTCCTCAGATGACGTTGCCAGACGATGTGCTGGAGCGCGTGAACTGACTGGTGCAAGACCGCAACCCCATCGCGGCAATTGCCCTCGTCCGGGCGGAAACGGGCGCCGACCTCTATGGGTGCAAGACGTATGTGGACGACCTCGCGCGGAAAAGCCGCCAGACCGAATAAGAGCACCTGCCGCTCGCTATCTACCTAAAAGCTGGCGCCTTATCCTCATTCTTAGGGTTTCCGCTTGTGGCCCATCGCGACATATTGCGCTGCCCCACGAACTCGGCCGCTATAGGAGCAAAGCGGACATTGGGTTCGTCGCCGCAGGGTTTATGGGTACACACCCTAGTGGGGATCTGCAATTTGCAATTGGGCGAAGCCCTAAAGTGCAAAAAAAGCGCTGACTAATCTAGCCATCGTAGCGAAAATTTTTCGTGTCATGCAGGCATCAAGACGAAGAGCGGCGAATATTCGAACGGCTTCAGAGAGGCCTTTTGGGATGGTCGCACAAACGAAAGTCTAAAAAGCGCAAGCTGGTGTCAAAGGCCCCACGGCCAAGGTAAAGCCCGGACGCAAGGCGAATTTTAGACGAAAGCCCCGGCCATCGAATCGATGCAGTGTGCGAACTTGCCTACGAACGAAAAGTGCACGTATCTGGTGCGGTTTCTGGTGCAGCGGCCGCGTTGCAGGCAACAAGAATGAAGTAAGCTATTGATCATGTTGGTGGGCCCGGCAGGACTTGAACCTGCAACCAGACCGTTATGAGCGGTAGGATATCGGTTGGGTCCGTTGATTTTCCCGTACTCTTGTTTGATTTCGCTCGCGTTCCTTACGTTCCGCTCAGGTGGTTCCTGGTGCGAAACTGGTGCGGTTGATCGACGCGCTCCGATACAGCGAATGGGGTGGAAGGAGGTAGAGATCTCGAGGATTTCGGACGGTGAGTTCCTCCTTCGCAACGTCAGGCGGATGATGCACCGCGCATGCGCTTCCGAGACAGGCTTTCAGGCGCGTGAGCCTCGCTTGGCTTTACCTTCGCGGATTTCGCAGCCGGCTCGTGCCCGGACGATACAGCGTCAAGGATGACTTTTGCGGTCAGCTGCAAGTGCGCGTTCATCAGTGCGACCGCGTGTTCGCTGTCCCGCGACAAAGCGGCCTCCGCAATCTCGCGATGTTCCCTGTCGAGGTCTCTGTCTACCTTGGACAGCGGACCGGTAAACCACCGGTAGCGCTCGGAGTGATTGAAARGGATCGTTCGTAAATGAAGGAGCCAGGGACTGCCGCATCCCGCCGCGAGGACTTCATGAAAAATCTCGTGGGCCTTCGCATATTCGTTGCTATAGCGTCGCGTAGCCTTGTCTGCCCACACCGGCGTGTGTGTCAGGCGATGCAGGGCGGCGACGACTTGGGATTGCCACTCGACCCCACCTTTTTCAATCGAACCTCGAAGGCACAGTGCTTCAATGCTACATCGGACTTCGGTGAGATCGCGAAGGGCATCGATGGACAATGGCGCCACACGGAATCCTCGCTGAGGTTCGCTGACGACAAACCCCTCCGATGCGAGGCGCGACAGCGCCTCACGCACGGCGCTCGAGCCGACCGCAAAGCGACGGCACAGATCGTCGATCTTCAGCTTCTCTCCGGGCGCGAAGTTGCACGCGAGCAGTTCGGAGCGAAGCTCCGCATAGGCTCCGTGGGTGAGGCTCGTGGGTGATTCCATGATGCTGATAGCCATAGCGGACGAAATGACGGGAGTCACTTGAAAATATGCATACTTTAGAAATAATGCATTTTCTATTGTAATATGCATTTTATCTGATATAGGAGATCGTACACGGAGGTAAACGCCCCATGCGCTTCATCGCTTATGAAAGAAACGGAACGCGCGGCCTCGCGGTGGCCGATCAAGCCGGCCGGCACTGGGGGCTTGATGACGATGGAGATGGCAGGCTCGAGCGCGCCATTGCCGGTGGAAGGGACGCACTGAAGGATCTCGCCGCGGCTCTCCTCAAGGGCGAGCCGATCGATCCGGAAGCGGTGAGCTTCCTTCCACCGCTGTCCGCACCCGGCAAGATCATCTGCGTCGGATTGAATTACGCGGACCACACGGCCGAAAGCAGCATCCAGCAGCCGGACTACCCGACGCTCTTTGGCCGGTTCGCGTCGAGCCTCATCGGGCACGGTGCGCCGATCGTGCGACCGACCGTCTCGGAGGCGCTCGACTATGAAGGAGAGCTTGTCGCTGTCATCGGGCGCGGCGGCCGTCATATCCCCCAGTCCGCGGCCCTCGACCATGTCGCCGGATATTCGATCTTCAACGATGGTACGATCCGCGACTATCAGTTCCGTACGCCGCAATGGACCATCGGCAAGAATTTCGACGGCACCGGAGCGTTCGGGCCGGCATTTGTAACGGCCGACGAACTTCCGTCAGGCGCCAGCGGCCTGAAACTCGAGACGAGATTGAACGGGACGGTGATGCAAAAGGCGTCGACCTCCGATCTGATCTTCGATGTCGCAACCCTGGTTGCGTTGATCAGCGTGGGCATCACGCTGTTTCCGGGAGATATCATCGTGACCGGCACGCCGTCCGGCGTCGGCGCGGCACGCAAGCCGCCTCTCTATATGAAGCCCGGCGACGTCTGCGAGATCGAGATCGAGGGATTGGGTGTTCTGCGCAATCCGATCGTGCTTGAAGCCGAAGACGCGGTGCGTGCGGCGGCCTGATCCTGCGGTGATCCTGTCACCCGCGGATTCGAGCGGACATCATATCGGTTGCCGTGGAGGCGAGGTCTTGACCAGAGTCGATTAGCGCACTGCCTTGGCTCAACGGAGTTGATCAGGCCGGGTCCTGATCGGGCGTCATTCGGTGGCGGCAGCACGACGTAGATCGTTCGCCGCTTATATTGGGAGGAAACAATGAAATCGGTTCCGGTTCTGATTGCAGGGGGCGGTCCCGTCGGGATGACGCTTGCGAACGTCCTGGCCCATTTCGGCATCCGCTCGATGCTGGTCGAGAAGAATGCGACGACGACCCGCCATCCGAAGATGGACATCACCAACAGCCGCAGCATGGAGCTTTTTCGGAAGTTCGGCCTCGCGGACGCGTTGCGACATGTCGCGGTGCCGGAAGATCATCCCTTCGATGTCTCCTGGATCACAAGTCTCGCCGGATATGAGCTGCATCGCTTTCGATACATGACCCCGAGCGAGTTTCGAAAGCAGATCCGTATCAAGAACGACGGCACCCAACCGCTCGAACCCCCGATGCGGGTCTCGCAGGTCGAGATCGAGCCGGTTCTGAAGAAATCCATCGACGCGCGTCCGGAAGTCGATGTGCGGTTCGGCGTCGCCTTCGAGAGCTTTGAAGAGAAGGACGATCGTGTCGTCGCTGTGCTGCGGGAGCAGGGGAGTGGTGCGCAGGAGCAGGTCAGCTGCCAATATCTAATCGGTTGCGACGGCGGCTCCAGCCGCGTTCGCGCAGGGCTCGGCATCCAGCTCGAGGGGCAGTCGCGCGTCGGCGAACTCTACATGATCCACTTTCGATCGACCGAGCGGGATCTGCTGCAGCGCTGGGGCGTTGCCTGGCACTACCAGTCGCCGCGTGGAACGATGATCGCCCAGAACGACGATGATATCTGGACCGTTCACGTGCCTGTGCTTCCCGGCCAGGACGCGACCAAGCTCGATCCGCGCGCGCTCGTCGAGGCCTATGCCGGCCGGCCATTCTCCTTTGAGATTCTGGTCGCGAATGTGTGGACGCCGCACCTGCTGGTCGCTGAGACCTATGGCAAGGGACGCGTCCTGCTCGCAGGCGACTCCGCGCATCAGTTCATCCCGACAGGCGGCTATGGGATGAATTCAGGGGTCGGCGATGCCGTCGACCTCGGCTGGAAACTGGCGGCGACGCTCCAGGGCTTCGGCGGGCCCGGTCTCCTCGCGTCGTATGAAATCGAGCGGCGTCCCGTGGCGGCGCGAAATCGCGACGCATCCGGCCGCCACATGCAGGTGCGAATGCAGATTGCCGAAGCCTATGGAAGCCTGTTGGAAGGCGACAACAGCGACAATCCCGTGCGCCGGGCGGAAGTCGGCGCTGGGATCGCCAGGCTCGGGAACGTCGAGAACGAATGTTTCGGCATCGAACACGGCTTTATCTATGAGGGATCGCCGATCATCGCAGATAGCTCGGCCACTCCCTTTCCATTCGATTCCGTTGTCTACAAGCCGACGACCACGCCCGGCGCCCGCTTGCCCAGCACATATCTGAAAAACGGGACGGCGCTCTACGATCGGCTGGGCTCGCATTTCACGCTGATCGATTTCCGAAGGCGCGATCTGTCGTCCTTTGTCGACGATGCGGCGCGACGACAGATACCGCTGTCGGTCTTGCAA
This sequence comes from Bradyrhizobium sp. P5_C12, assembly GCF_054049735.1. Taxonomy (NCBI): domain Bacteria; kingdom Pseudomonadati; phylum Pseudomonadota; class Alphaproteobacteria; order Hyphomicrobiales; family Nitrobacteraceae; genus Bradyrhizobium; species Bradyrhizobium sp. P5_C12. The sequence continues at coordinate 2,512 of NZ_JBFULU010000079.1, read as the reverse complement.
CTCGACGAACCCGATCTGAAGGGTGTTTACGGACAGGAGATGCTGCTTGTGCGGCCCGACCATCACATTGCGTGGCGTGGAACGAGCAGCAAGACACCAAACGCCGACAAGATCCTCGCGACGGCTCTCGGCTGGGGGGTGGAACGGTGAAGCCGCTTCATGCCTTGGTGATCGGCGCCGGTATCGGCGGCACGGCGGCTGCGATCGCATTGCGTCGGGCCGGCCTCGACGTGTCCCTGTTCGAGCAAACGCTGGCGCAACGCGAGGTCGGCGCCGGCATTCAGATCAGCCCCAACGTCTCCCGGCTGCTGGGCCGTTATGGGCTCGGCGATGCGATGGCGCGGGCCGCCGTTCGCCCCTCTTCGGTCGTCTTTCGCCGCTGGCAGGACGGTCGTGTCCTGGGGCGCGAAGAACTGGGCGATGCGATCGAGAACCGTTACGGATCGCCCTACTACCATTTCCACAGAGCTGACCTCATCGCCCTTCTGGCGGATGCATTCGGTCGCAAGGAGATCAAGCTTGGACGACGTCTGGTCGATGTCGAGCAAGACGAAACAGGCGTGACCGCCCGCTTCGAGGATGGCGCGTCCGAGCGTGGCGATCTCCTCATCGGGGCCGACGGAATCCACTCCCAGGTTCGCGAACGCCTGTTCGGCGAGGAAAAGCCAAGGTTCTCGGGGCAGATCGCGTATCGGGGGCTCGCACCTGCCGAACGGATCGCGCATCTCGGCCTTCCGCTCGATGTCACGAACTGGGTGGGGCCGGGCGGACACTTCGTCCATTACTTTGTATCCTCAGGTCGATTCCTGAACTTCGTGGCCGTCAGCGAAGAGGCGACCTGGACGCGGGAGCAATGGTCCGACCGCGGTTCGATCTCCGATGCCGCAAGCAAGTATGAGGGGTGGCATCCGCAGATCGCGACGATCCTCAACGCAGTCGACGAGACGTTCAAATGGGCGTTGTTCGATCGCGATCCGCTTCCGGAATGGACGCAGGGGCGTGTAGCGCTGCTGGGCGACGCGTGCCATCCCATGCTGCCTTACATGGCGCAAGGGGCCGCGCAGGCCATCGAAGACGGTGCAGCGCTGGCGGCCTGCCTGAAACACACAGCCTTCGACATTCCGTCGGCATTTCGGGCCTACGTCACATTGCGCAAGCCGCGCGCAACCGGGGTGCAGGAAAGATCTCGCGCCAATGCCACGAGCTTCCACCTGCATGACGGACCACAACAGCTCGAGAGGGATCACCTCTTCGCCACGCGAGGTGTGCGTGGCAGTTCCGAGGCAATGAACCGACTTTACGCCTACGACGCAGAAGCCATCGCGGCGAATCTGGAGGAACAACCATGACCCGCGCTTTCCAAATCGCCTATGTCGATCTCGATACGCCTGCCTCGGAAGAGGAGGTCACCTATTACGACCGCGTGCTCGGCGCAACACCTGCCGAGCGTGGATCCGACGGCCGCGCCTATTTCAGCCTCGGTCTCGATCACCACAACATCACCATCAAGCCGGCGTCCCAGAAGCGCCTCACGGCGCTCGGCCTGAGGATCGAACAGGAAACGGCCGACGAGACGGTGAAGTCGCTCCGCGGTCTCGGTCTGTCTGCCGAACAGAAGAGCGACGCCCGGCCGGGCGTTCCCGTCCTAGTGGAGGTCGTCGTTGCGGGGCACACGCTTCACTTGTTACCGGAGATGGCCATGCCTGGCCCCGGCTTCCGCACCTCGGGCGTCGTTCCAACGCGTCTTGGGCATGTCGCGCTGATCACGCCGGAGGCCGACAAATTCGTGGAATTCTGCTCGGCCATCGGGTTCCGCACGACCGATTGGTTCGAGGGAATTGCGACGTTCCTGACCTGCAATCACGATCACCACGTCCTCAACGTCATCGGTGCGCCAGAAACCCGGCTTCACCATCTCGCCTTCGAACTGCGCAGCCGCGCCGCGCATCACGATGCGGCGGATTTTCTTGCGACGGAAGGCCATCCAATCCTCTGGGGCCCGTCACGGCACACCGCGGGCCACAACCTCGCTTCCTATCACTACGACCCAAGTCGTTTTCTGATCGAGCTCTATTCCGATATGGACGTGCTCGTTCCGGAGCTCAATATCTTTGAGCCGCGGCCCTGGCATGAGGCGTTTCCCCAACGTCCTCGCGTGTGGACTCTTGAGCAGCTGACGACGTGGGGTACTCGTTTCGACTTCGACTTGAAGTCAGCTTGACGACCTGGCTGACTGCAGGTCGAATATCAAAAACTGCGAGGAGAGAGATGTTCAGGGACGCGCGCGCAGCGAGGTTCGCTTGTTTTGATATCGCGCTGACGATTTTTATCGGATTGGCCTTTACAGCGCCTGGCACCGCCCAAGAGAAGCGGTACGATCCCGGCGCATCCGATGCGATCATCAAGATTGGCAATACTGCTCCCCACAGCGGGCCGCTCTCCTCGAATGGCATTATCGCCAGAACGGAAGGCGCCTACTTCAAGATGATCAACGAACAGGGTGGCGTTAACG
>NZ_JBFULU010000078.1:0-22271 GCF_054049735.1 Bradyrhizobium sp. P5_C12 | reverse complement strand
ATAAGAAGTAGCCCCTCTGTCATTCCGGGGCGTGCGCAGCGCGAGCCCGGAATCCATCGTGAGGCATCACGCGCAGGTGGATGGATTCCGGGCTCGCACCTTTGGTGCGCCCCGGAATGACTCGGGGTGGGGGCCGAGGGCCGAATTAACCCCGCATTAACCATAGCTGTCCCACGGTGAGACGACAGGGCGTCCGAATTGCCGGCGCCGCTCAACGCCGCGCGGGGCGGGCACTCCATCATGTCGGTCGACAATTCCAGTGCCACGCAGACGGCCGCTACCGATCCGTCGCGGGCGCGCGTCGCCGGTGCGATCAAGCAGGCCTCCAGCCTCACCGGCGTCAGCTTCGAATACATGCTGACCACCGCCAAGATGGAATCGGATTTCGATCCGACGGCGGGCGCCACGACGTCGTCCGCGCACGGGCTCTACCAGTTCATCGACCAGACCTGGCTCGGTACGGTGAAGGAGGCGGGGACCCAGCTCGGCTATGGCAACTACGCCGACGCAATCACCAGGACCTCGTCGGGCAGCTACACCGTCGACGATCCCGTGATGAAGCGGTCGATCATGAAGCTGCGCGACGACCCGGAGGCTGCCTCCAGCATGGCGGCGGCGCTGACGCAGTCGAACAGTTTCAAGCTTACCGGTCTGCTCGGTCGCAGGCCGTCCGACAGCGAGCTCTACATGGCGCATTTCATGGGCGTCGGCGGAGCCGCAAAACTGATCGCGAATGCCGAGGACAATCCGCAAGCGATCGGCGCGCGGCTGTTCCCCAATGCGGCATCCGCCAACCGTTCGATCTTCTACGCCAGGGATGGCCGCGCCCGCAGCGTCTCCGAGGTCTATTCGGTGCTGGACGCGCGCTACGCGAGCGCGGCAAATTCGAAGACCACGCGCAGCGCGATGGCGATGTATGGGGACGCGCCGTCGACCACGCAGGTCGCGAGCGCAAACGGTGTGCAGGCGACCGCACCCTTGATCAACAACGCCGCCTACCTCCAGACCTTTCCGGACACCCGCGGCGTGACGCCCGTCGGCGCAACGTCGCCAGCGACGGTCGCGGACAATGCACCGAGCACGCCGGTGTTTCGCTCGATCTACCAGCCCGGCGATGCCACGCAGCCGGTCTCGACGACGGTGCAGAAATTGTGGGGCAACAATGCCTCGCTGACCTCGGTGGCTTCAGCGACCCCCGAGGTGCGGCCGCCGCAGCCGCTTGATCTCTTCAGCGATCGCAGCGGCACCTTCTCGAGCTGACGTCTACTCTCGTGTCCCGGACGCGGAGCGGCACGCATTGACGCTCCGCTGCAGAGCGGGTGCAGGCGAGTCAGGCAGCTTGGTTCCATTAACAAAACGTCAATAAAACCAGCCAGTTATGGTGAACGCTTTGTTAAGCGTCGTGGTTTATTTTGTGTTGCAGGTGACGAGCCGTCACCATTTTCGTTTGTTGTGTAAGCCGGAAGCAGCATGATTGTTCGGCAGTTCATCAATTGGATCAGGACGGCGCCCGCCGGCGAGCGGGCCGAGGCGACGCGGGCATTGGCCCGGGCCTGGTTGATCTCAGACCTTTCCCATGACGACCGCGTCGCCGCCGAGGGCGCGCTGCTGATGCTGCTCGACGATCCGTCGCCGCTGGTGCGGCAGGCGATGGCGGAGGCCTTTGCGCGCAGCACGGATGCGCCGGCCGCGATCGTGCGGGCGCTGTCGGCGGACCAGCCGACCGTCGCGCTGCCGGTGCTCGAACATTCGCCGCTCCTGATCGATGCCGATCTCGTCGACATCGTTGCGACCGGCAACGGCGAGGTGCAATGCGCCATCGCCCGCCGTATCGCACTGCCGGTCTCGGTCTGCGCCGCGATCGCCGAGGTCGGTTGCGCCGCAGCCGCGCTGGAGCTGATCGAAAATCCCTATGCCGAGCTCGCGCCGTTCTCCTGGGACCGCATCGTCGAGCGTCACGGCCATCTCGCCGCGATCCGCGAAGCGATGCTGGTGCTCGAGGATCTGCCGGCCGCGACGCGGGCCGCGCTGGTGGCAAAGCTCTCGGAGACGCTGGCGCAATTCGTCGTGGCGCGGAACTGGCTGAGCGCCGACCGCGCCGACCGCATGACGGCCGAGGCGCGTGATCGCTCCACCATGAACATCGCGGCGCGTTCGCGCGGCGAGGAGATGCAGGGGCTGGTGCGGCATCTGCGCATCACCGGCCAGCTCACCGCGGGCCTGATCCTGCGCGCGCTGCTGTCGAGCAATCTCGAACTCTTCGACGCCGCGCTGGCCGAATTGGCCGATCTGCCGCTGGCGCGCGTGTCCGCGCTCCTGCATGACCGCGGCGGCGCCAGCCTGCATGCGCTGCTGCGCCGCGCCGGCCTTCCCGAGGCGACCTTCGCGGCGTTCCAGGTCGCGCTCGATGCCTGCCACGAGCAGGGCTTTGTCGATACCGACGACAATGCCGTGCGGCTGCGCCGGCGCATGGTCGAGCGCGTGCTCACCCATTGCGAGACCGACGGCGGCGCCACCGAGCCGCTGATGATCCTGCTGCGGCGCTTCGCCACCGAGTCCGCCCGTGAAGAGGCAAGGCTGTTCTGCGACGAGCTGGTCGCCGATGAGGCGATCGATCCGGTGTATGACGATCTGATCGCGGCGTAGCGAGATGCCGTAGGGTGGGTTAGCTCTAGGACGGCGCGAAGCGCAGTCCTAGGCGTAACCCACCACTTCTGTCTCTGCGGAAATCAAAGCGGTGGGTTATGCTGCGCTAACCCACCCTACGATCGCGCTCGCAATGACGAGGGGAGCTACTCCGCCGGAACGATGCTCGGCGCGAGGATCACCTCGAGATGCTCGGGGCGGTCGCGGTTGACGTGGGCGAGATATTCGTCGGCGACCTTGCGCAGGCGGCGGCTCAACTCGGCGGAGACGCTGATGCTGTCGAGCCTGGTGTTCTCGTGCACGATGGCCAGGATGGCGTTGATGTGGTGCGTGAACAGCTCGGCCGGCACTCTTTCGAAATCAGGCGCGTGCTCGATGACGCGGCACAAGCTCTCGGCGACTGCGGCCGCCGCCGGATAGCCGAACGTCGCGGCGTCGCCCTTGATGTCGTGCGCGGCGCGGAACAGCTCGTCGCGCCTGTCCTTGCTGAAGCCGTCGTTCCGGATCGCGACGTAGGCGGCCGACAGCCGGGTGACCTCGGTCGCCATCCAGTCCTTGAACTCACTGGCGAGGCCGGCCAGCGCCTGCTCGGCGCGTTCGACCGGATCGTCCATGTCCTTTTCCTTGACCCGGCGCAGCACCTTGCGCAGCGGATTGGGCTGCGTGATCAATTGATGCGTGGCGAAGGCCTTGACCTCGATGTCCTTTGCGCTGTTCTTCGCCATGATGCCTGCCTCGTCGCTTTAAGACGTTGCGCTAGATGGAGGAGCGGGCCTTGTCGAGCAGCGAGGGCTGCTGGAGCACCTCGTGCTTTTCGCCGACACGGCGCTCGGGGCCCATATAGGCGGAATTGGTGTTGCGGCGCCGGTCCGGCCCGAAATAGGTCTTGGTCTTGATGAAGGGCCGGGGATTGGCGACCACGTTGAGAATGCGCTGGTAGAGGCCCTTGGCCGAGATCGGCTTGGCCAGAAATTCGGTGACGCCGGCATCGCGCGCGATCGTGACGCGGCGCTTTTCGGAATGCCCGGTCAGCATGATGATCGGCGCATAGGGATTGCCCTTGGATTCCGGCTGCCGGATCATCTGCGCCAGCTCGAGACCGTCGAAGATCGGCATCGCCCAGTCGGTGATGACGATATCGGGTACGTAATGGCTGTACATTTCCAGCGCGGTGGCGCCGTCCTCGGCCTCGTAGACCTCGCGCGCGCCGAACGAATGCAGCAGCGTCCGCAGGATGCGGCGCATGTGCGGATTGTCGTCGCAGACGAGGAAGCGCAGCTTGTTGAAATCGATGCGGAACATGACGCCTGGGCCAGAGCGGTCAACTTTCGTTAACCATATCGCGGCGGGGGTTAATGAAGGGTTGCTGCTGGCATTTCGCGGGGTACGTGGGGAGGGGAGATGATAATATCGTAATTCTGCCATTTTTTATTGTAAAACGATAAAAACATACAATTGAATGGGAGCTAGTCCGATGAGCGTGATCGCGTTTCCTTTTCCTGCGCCGGTCGAGCCGCGGTTGCGGCGTATCGGACGGATCGTGGCCGTCGGCGCGCTCCTGTGCGTCGTCGGCGCTGTGCTTGCGGTGCCGCTGCTCTGGTCGAGCGACGAGGTGCTTAGACACTGGATCGCGACACAGTCCCCGCTGGGGGCGCGGCCCTTCACGCTCAATTTCGGCACGCGCCTCGCCGGCGCCCTGATCAGCCTGATCGGACTTGGCCCCGTTCTCTACGCCTTGTTGCAGCTCTCGATGTTGTTCTCCCGTTTCGCGCGCGGTGAGGTCTTCGTGTCCGACAACGCCTGGCGCATCCGCCGGATGGGCCTCGCACTGATCGTCAACGCGCTGATATCGCCGCTGGTGCAGATGCTCACCACGATCAATCTGACGCGCGCCAACGAGCCCGGCCAGCTCGTGGTCATGTTCGGCGTCGAGCAGCCGCATGTGCTGTCGGTGCTGAGCGGCCTCGCGCTCGTCGCCTTCGCAACCGTGATGGCCGATGCCGTTCGCGCGTGGCACGAGAACAGCGAGATCATCTGACCATGCCGATCATCGTCAACCTCGACGTCATGCTCGCCAGGCGCAAGATCAGGTCGCGTGAGCTTGCCGCGCGCATCGAACTCACAGAAGCGAACGTCTCCCTGCTGAAGTCGGGCAAGGTGCGCGGCATCCGCTTCGACACGCTCGAGCGGATCTGCGCCGTACTCGACTGCCAGCCCGGCGATATCCTGGAATATGTCCCCGACAGAGCGGACGACGCGCTAGAGCCGCGTGGGGCCGGCCGGAAATCGGCCTAGCGAATCCTTCAAGTCTAGATTGGAGATGCCTGCGATGAACCGCCTGGCGCGTGTTCTTGCGAGCGCGGCTGCGCTCATGCTTGCCGGTTGCAGCTCGGTGCCGCTGACATCGATCCCGCCGCTTGCCCGCATCGATGCCAGGACGACGGATCTGTCGATGCTGCGCGTCGCCGTGCAATTGCCTGACGCGCTGCGGCCACGTTCGGGCGGCGTCAAGCTCGACGTCGTCACCAAAGTGGCCGGCGAGGCCGAGACCAACACGAGCTTCGCCATGATGGGGATGAGCGACCCGCGAGATCGCGTCGGCCTGCCTGCGCCACCGCAGGGCTCCTCAACCTACGCCTATCGCTTGTCGCCGGGCGATGCTGCGCGCTTCGAGGCGCTGCGTGCGTCGATGGTCGAGCAGGGGCAGAAAGGCAAGCGCGGCTCGATGGGGCTCGGCGTCGGAGCCAAGGAATTTTGCCGCACGAACGCGGCGGCGCAGGCATCGCTGCGCGTGACGATCTATCTGATGACGTCGGAGACGAAGAGCTTCGTTCCCGTCGTCAGGGATTTCGATCTGCTCGGGGATCCCGCCATGGCGGGAGGCCTGGAATCGGTTCAGCCTTGCGGCCAGTGATCCGCGTCGGAGCTCAGGAGCCGAACTGCTCGCGCAAAATCCGCTCTTCCAGGCTGTGGCCGGGATCGAACAGCATGCGCATCGAGATGGTCTTGTCGGACAGCACCTCGACACGGCGGACGTCGCGCACCTCGTCGTGGTCGGCCACCGCCGCGACGGGGCGCTTGTCGCCCTCCAGCACCTCGATCACGACATAGGCGGTGTTGGGCAGCAGCGCGCCGCGCCAGCGGCGCGGGCGGAAGGCGCTGATCGGGGTCAGCGCCAGCAGCGCGGCGTTGATCGGCAGGATCGGCCCCTGCGCGGACAGATTGTAGGCAGTCGAACCTGCCGGCGTCGCCACCATGATGCCGTCGGCGATCAGCTCGGGCATCCGCTCGCGCTCGTCGATCAGGATCCGCAGGCGCGCGGCCTGGTAGGTCTGCCGGAACAGGGCGACCTCGTTGATGGCATGATGCAGGTGGACGCGGTCGTTGACGTCGGTCGCGCGCATCAGCAGCGGGTGGATCTCGGATTCATGGGCCGCTTCGAGGCGTTCGCGCAAATGGTGCGTGGCGTACTCGTTCATGAGAAAGCCGACCGTACCGCGATGCATGCCGTAGATCGGCTTTCCCGTGCGCATGTGCTGGTGCAGCGTCTGGAGCATCAGCCCGTCGCCGCCGAGTGCGACAACGACGTCGGCCTCGTTCGGATCGCAATTGCCGTAATGCTTGGTGAGCTGGCCGAGGGCGGCCTGCGCCTCGCCGCTCGGGCTGGCGACGAAGGCGATCCGGTCGTATCGCGAGGGCTTGGTCATGGCTTCCGGCAGGGCCTGCTGGCTCGAGAAAGTTCCGCCGGGCTCGTCTATAGGCCTGGGCCTCGATTGTCGAGGATGACCGTCCTTCAAGGCAAACGGGCGACTGCCGGATTCCGGACGAAACCGGGGGGCGTTTCGCGCCCGATCGGCCTCTTCAGGGGGCACCTGGCCAATGATCCCCCAAACCGTCGCAATTCCGCGCTAACATTTCGGGCTCTCCGGATCTCACAGCCGGGAAGGGAGAACGATCATGATCACGAGCTTGCCGGCGCTCCGTTGCACGGCCCTGGTGCTGGCGGTGTCGACTTTCGCGCTTGGAGGCTTTGCGCGTGCGGACGATCCGCCGCAGCCGCGTTCCGAGACGACGGCACCAACCGGGCAGAAGGGCGGGCGCGGCGGTGGTGCGCAGAACCCGTCGCCGTCTGCCGCCGAGCCACACCGTCTCCCGGCGGATTCGACCACCAGGCAGACGCTCGATCTGCCTGGCCGGACGCTCGCCTTCGCCGCGACCGCAGGCTCGATCCGCGTGTTCGACGAGAAGGGCGATCCGCTGGCCGATATCGCCGTCACCTCCTACGAGCTCGACGGCGCCGACCGCACCACCCGCCCGGTCACGTTCCTGTTCAACGGCGGCCCCGGCGCATCCTCGGCGTGGCTCCAGTTCGGCAATGCCGGACCATGGCGGCTGCCGCTCGATGGCGAGGGGCTGTCGCCGTCGGCCTCACCCGAGGTGAAGCCGAACGCGGAGACCTGGCTCGACTTCACCGATCTCGTCTTCATCGATCCCGTCGGCACCGGCTACAGCCGCTTCGTCGCCAGCGGCGAGGACGCGCGAAAGCGGTTCTATTCGGTCGATGGCGACGTCAATTCGATCGCACTGGTGATCCGCCGCTGGCTAGAGAGGCATGACCGGCTGGTCTCGCCGAAATACGTCGCGGGCGAGAGCTATGGCGGCATTCGCGGACCGAAGGTCGTGCGCCAGTTGCAGCTGCAGCATGGCGTCGGCGTCAGGGGATTGATCCTGGTGTCGCCGCTGCTGGACTTCCGCGAGTTCACCGGCTCGAGCCTCCTACAATATGTCGCGACGCTGCCGAGCTATGTCGCGGTGGCGCGCGAAGCCAAAGGACAGGTCAAGGGACCGGTCACGCGCGCCGATCTCGCCGACGTCGAGGCTTACGCGCGCGGCGAATTCCTGGCTGATCTCGTCAAGGGCGAAGCCGACAAGGAGGCCACCAACCGTCTCGCCGACAAGGTCGCCGAACTCACCGGCATCGACCAGGCGGTGAGCCGCAGGCTCGCCGGCCGCTTCGACGTCGGTGAATTCCGCCGCGAGTTCGACCGCAAGAACGGCAAGGTGACCGGACGCTACGACGCGTCCGTGCGCGGCCTCGATCCCTATCCGGATTCCGGCAATTCCCGTTTCGGCGACCCTTCAGGCGATACGCTCCAGGCGCCGCTGACGAGTGCCGCGGTCGATGTCCTGACACGCAAGCTCAACTGGCGGCCGGACGGCTCCTATGAAGTCCTGAACGGCGCCGTCGAGCGCAATTGGGATTTTGGAGGCGGCATCAACCCGCCGCAGTCGGTGTCGGAGCTGCGCCAGATCCTCGCCACCGATGCGAAGCTGAACGTGCTGGTCGCGCACGGCCTGTTCGATCTCGCCACGCCCTATTTCGGAACGAAGCGGGTGCTCGACCAGCTGCCGGCCTTCGCCACCTCCCGGGTGAAGTTCGTGGTCTATCCCGGCGGCCACATGTTCTATTCGCGCGATGGCTCGCGGCAGGCGTTTCGCAGTGAGGTCGAGGCGCTGATCAGGGAGTAGGCCGGCGTTTTCGCGGTGGGTATCTCTGCGCGATCTCGCGGGCCACGACTTTTTCCGGCTTGATATTGGCGCCGGCGATCCAGACGTCGCTGACCTTGCCGCGCGCATCGCGCACGCGGCGCACGGGCTCACCGTAACTTGAGTGGCCGGCAGCCCAGGCGAGCTTGCCGGAGTCGCGGCCGGTGACCTCGATCTCGGAGGCGTCCATGAACGGGTTGTTGAACTGCGGATTGGCGACGAGCACGCGGTTGCCGATCGGCACGAGGTCCGTCGCGCCCCAGATCGTCCACCAGCGGCCGGTCCAGTCGCGCACGCGCCGGTCGGGTGCGCCGCGGGTCTTGAAGACGCGCAGGATCTGCATCGCACCGTCCATCCAGAACGGCGCCGCGCCGTCGATGGAGTTGCTGAGGATGCTGATCGCGAGCTCGCAAGCGGGGATGGAGCAGGTCCGGGAGATGTAACCTTGAAAATGGCCGCCATGGCCGAACCAGTCCCAGCCGTCGGTCTTGCCGGCGCCGATGCCGAGGCCGTAATAGGCCTCGAAACTTTGCGGGATGCGCCAGTGATGCCGCGTCATCTCGCGGCGGCTTGCGACCGACAGCACGCTCTTCCTGGCGTTTGGCGCAAGCTGCGCGAAGAAGCGGGCCGTATCGCCGGCGGTGGCGGCGAAGCCCGTGGCGGACGCCATCGCGTGCGTGGGATTGTCGCCGGGGATCACGCAACGCTCGCCCAGCGGCACTTTTCGGGTGTGGCCGCGCGCGAACGGCGCGCCCTTGGGAAGCGGCGCGTCCGGCTCGGTCTCGCGCAGGCCCGCGGGCTCGATGATCTCGCGCTTGATCCAGGCGGAGTAGGGCTCCTTCGTCACCGCTTCGATCACGAGGCCGATCAGGCCAAAGCCATGATTGGAATATTTGAAGCGCGTGCCGGGGTCTATCACGGTGGGAAGCTTCAATTCCGCCAGCAACTCCTTCGCATTGAGATAGGGGCGGCTGTCGATGAACTGGCCGGAATCGGCGCCGTCGCGCGTCAGGCCTGCGCTGTGCGAGAGCACTTGCGCGATCGTCGTCTCTGCGACGCGCGGATGCAGGCCGCCGACATACTGGCCGATCGGATCGTCGAGCCGGATCTTGCGCTGCTCGCGCAGCTTTAGAATGCCCGCTGAGGTGAAGCTCTTCGAGTGCGAGGCGATGCGAAAGCGGTGGCGCGGAGTGAGCTTCTCGCCGGTGTCGAGATTGGCGAGACCGAATGCATGCTCGGCGACGATCTCGCCGCGATGAGCGAATGCGACGATGACGCCCGGCTGCTGGATTGTCGTCTGCTGGAATTCGACCCAGGAGCCAATGTAGTCGATCGCGGATCGCAGCCACGTGTCCATTGCGCACCAATATGCGAGGGGAGATTGGTGCGAGGCTAGCCGAGAAAGCGGAACGGGCACAACCCCAAGGTTGTGCCCGTCGCTTCATTCGAAGATGCGAAGTCTCAGTAGACCAGCGTCGCACCGGTCGGCTTGTCGAGCGCGGCGGCCAGCGAGCGATACTCGGAGCTGTCGGTGCCGGCGAGCGAGGCGATCTTGTTCAGATGATACTGCGCCTGTTCGCGGTTGCCCTGCTCGAGCTGCCAAAGGCCGTAATACTGCCAGGTGCGGACGTGGTTCGGATCGTCCTTCAGCGCCAGCTCGTAATAGACCTTCGACGACTGGTAGTCGCCGAGCTTGCGGTAGGAGTAGCCGATCAAATTGGCGACGTCGGCCACGTCGTCGCGCTTGAGCGACTTCAGCTGGTCGATCGCGCCGGTGTAGTCGTGGTTGTCGTAGATCGTGGTGTAGGCGGTGCGATAGGCCGCGAGGAATTTGGGATCACTGACGGAAGAGCTCTTCTTCTTGGATTTCTTGGTCGAGGTGTCCGACTTCGGCGGCGAGGGCTCGTCGCTGCCCGCGGCGTAGGCGCTGGTCAGCACCGGTCCGGCGGCCAACGCCATCGAGACAAGTCCCGGTACCAGAAGCATGGAAAGTCTGCGCATCTATCTTCTCCCGTATGGAACGTGGCGATCCTACACGATTGCCCGAAGACCGGAACACCCAACGGGCAGAAACATTCCCAAAAGCCCCGCTTATTCGTTCTGCCGCAGATTACAAACTTGTCATCGAGATGAACGGAAGCCTGCAACGGGCTTCAGACTGGGTTCAGCGCGCAGCACCTAGGCTCCCACCTACGATCGACGGGTAGGCGACAGGGCGCCGCCTCAAGATCCTTCAAAGAGGAGACACACCATGTTGAAGACCATTTCCGCAGCCTTGCTTGCAGCTTCCGTGATCGCAGCCCCGGCATTCGCCGCCGAGGCCGGCAAGACCACCACGACGACCGCACCGGTGATCAAGGCTGACCAGAGCCAGACCAAGGCGTCGACCACCGCCGCGAAGCCGGACACCGGCGTCAAGGCCGACACCAAGGCCGCCGACGTCAAGTCGGACGTCAAGGCGGACTCCAAGGCGAAGGCGATGAACGCCAATGCCGCCGTCACGCCCGACGCGCACAAGACCGTGCGTACGCATCGCCATCACCACAAGCAGGTGTCGGCCAAGAAGTCGCTGAAGGCGCAGCCGGACGTCGTCAAGCCGGCGACCACCGACAAGCGTAGCTAACGACTGATCCCGCGCGGCGGATCCCCAGCATTGCCCCCCGCCGCCGCGTGCGGAATTCAGGCCCGGCCCGTTCGCCATGCCTTGTGCGAAAGCACGAGGTGTCGGCGGCGGGCCGGTGCGCCGTGCCGCAAGCGAATTCCCTTCGTGCAACCTTGGGGCTAGAACATCTCCGATTCTGATCGAGCGGAGAACGTGAGCTGTGGGGCGATTGGCGAAACGTGCGGTGAGCTTGGCACTGATCCTGGCATTGCCGCTGGCGCTCGCGGCATGTTTCGGCAGCGATGGCGACCGTTCAACATTGATGGGTGGCACCCAGGCCGGTGGTCCGCAGCCGTTCCCCGACAATTTCCGCGGCGACACGCTGGCCCTGATGCGCAGCTATCTGAACAATCCGGTCGGCGTGCGCGAGGCCAGCATGGCCGAGCCGGTGCTGCGCGAACTCGGCGGACGGCAGTTCTATGTCAGCTGCCTGCGCTTCACGCCACGCGAGACCGACGGCAGCTACAAGGGGATGCGCGAGCGGGCAGTCGTCTTCGTCAACGGCCGGGCGGATCGGGTCGTCGACCGCGCCAACGAGCTCTGCGCCGGGGCGGTTTACGGACCCTTTCCGGAACTGGAAAAGATGACGCGGTAGCGCAAAGCCCACCTTCATCGCCTGGTGCTAGAACAGTCCTGCCGGAGCCGCTGGATCACATTTTGGCGAGCTTTGAACGGAGCGGATTTGCCTTGCGACAAATCGTTACGGCAAGTCGTGCGCGGACGGCAAAATCTGTCCGCGCAAGACAACGTGACGGAACAAAACACGTCGTTGCCGCCCCGTCACAGTCACGAACGATCAACGTTCCGGCATCGCCGCGAGGCAACCAAATTCACGCCACGTTGTTTGCTAAGGGTAGTTTAGATAACGGGGATGATCGATGAAAACGTATTGGCTCGGCGCGGTAGCTCTGCTCGCGTTGGCAGCGCCTGCCGCAGCGGCCGACATACAGCAGCGCCCCTATACCAAGGCGCCGGCCTATACGCCGCCGCAGGTGATCTATAACTGGACCGGCTTCTACATCGGTGGCCATGTCGGCGGTGCGTTCGCCGGCGACAGCAGCTTCCAGTCGAGCGACGCCCGCTTCCTGGGCGGCGTGCAGGGCGGCTTCGACTACCAGTTCGCGCCCAATTGGGTGGTGGGTGTCGAAGCCCAGTATTCCTGGCTGCCGACCAACAACAACGGTGTCCTGTTCCCGCTCGGCACGCAGGTGACGTCCAACACCGACCAGATCGGGTCGGCGACCGGCCGCATTGGCTACACCTGGGGACCGGCGCTGGTCTACGCCAAGGGCGGCTACGCCTGGCGCAACAACAATCTCGGCGTCAACGTCGCCGGCGTGCCGCAGGCCTTCACCACCTCCGGCAACAGCAAGGACGGCTACACTGTCGGTGCCGGCCTCGAATACATGTTTGCGCCGAACTGGTCGGCCAAGGCCGAGTACCAGTACTATAATTTCGGCAGCACCACGCTCACCTCCGGCCCCGCAGACGTCGTCGGCGTCCGCGGCCGGGAGGACGAGCATACCGTCAAGGTCGGTGTGAATTACCGGTTCGGCTGGGGCGGTCCGTCGGCCTCGCGCTACTGAGCCGCCGGCAGGCGCCATGACCTGACGCCACGATCTGACAAAGGCCGGCCTCGCCGGCCTTTCGTTTGCCAGCCTCCTGCTCGCCGGCCCCTTGTTTGCCTCGCGTGAACCATCTGGCGCGTCATTTGCAAGCAAACATTCCGGCGCGCGCCTTCTCACGCGCGTCATGGGGCTGAGGTAAAGCAAAAATAATTTTTGCCGCTTACGGAACTCGCGCTCCGGAACGCGTTATCATGAGAATTACGGGCTGGTGGGACAACGAACATGCGTATCTTGGCGTCGGTGGTGGTCTTGTGCGTCGTTGCGCTGCCGTGCTCTGCACAGACAATCCTCAAATCCGAGCCCTTGATGCTGGCACCCTATGAGGTCGCCTTCGTCCGGGACAGCGCCTGTCCGTCCGGCAAGGTGCTGAAGGTCACCGGCGCGATCCGCGGGCTGCACCGCCGGAAGGCCTGTGTGGCCCTGGCCGGTGAGCAGGCGTCGCTGGCGACCGCCACGCCCTGACTAGCCCCCGGCCTTCCTTCGCCAGATCTCAGGAATCGAACTGCGGCTCCATCCTGGACAGCAGCTCGGCCTCCGCCTTGTTCTTGGCGGGGTCCTCGCCTTGGGCGGCCCGGCAGGGCTTGATCTCGTAGTCGTTGTCGAGCACCCGGCGCGGTCCGGGCCGCCGATCGTCGGTACCGACGTCGACGACGAGGCCGCTCCGCCGCGCAAGCTTCCAAACGTCGGCCTCATCCGGATAGGCTTTGCTGATCTGAGCGTCGTTGCAGAACAGCGCGTAGGGCATCCTTGCCGCTCCCATAAAGCCCCTTAACGTCTTCAGGGGGTGAGGGTTTCCCCGCCCGACGGTCGATCACGGGGGCGTGATCAGGACCTGGCCGGCCGTGAGTCGTAAACGAGTCCTGAATCCCAAAAAAAAGAATCCCTGGGACTCTTTTGCCGGAATCAGCGGATGTTTTCGGCCATGACGAGCGACCTGAAAACCTCCTGCGGGCACATGCTTTTGCCGCTGACGCTGGCGCTTTTCGGCGCCTGCGCGGCCAATCTCTGGCTGGTGTGGTCGTGGCTATAGGGGCTCTGAGAGACCGGCTCTATTTGTCCGCCGGCGGTGGACGGGGCGGGACGTCGCCGATGGCGGCGCGGAGCTTGGTCAGGGTTGCCGCGCAATATTCCTCCCGTTCGCGCTCGAACCGCTCCTGGTGCTTGCGGAAATTGGCGATGCGGGCCTGCATCTCGGTGCGGAAATCGCCGCCGGTCCGCGGCGGCGCGACTTGGGCGACTTGGACGACCTGGGCGGGCTGAGGCTGCGGGGCGGCGCGCCGCGGCTCGACCTGGACCGCAGCAGCCTCGACGGCGACGGTCTCCAAGGATACGCCCGGCGCAGCCGCCGGGGGAAAGTGGTCCTTCCTGCCGGTTACCGATTGGACGAAGGCCAGTGTCTGCGCGATCAGTTCGTCGCGTTCCCTGATCCACTTCATGGTCCACCCCTAGATAGAGCTATTCCAGCAAAGCTGGTTCGCCGAATCAAGAAGGAGTTCTGCTGGGGATTGCATATTTTTCCCGAACGCCCGAAACTCGACGGATGGATTCCGACAAAGAACATTCGGACGAGGTGCTGGGCTTGAGGCTCGTGCGCGCCTTTCTGTCGCTGCCGCCGGACAAGCGGGCGGAGGTGATCGCGTTCGTCGAGGAATTGGTGCGTGCTCATGGCCAGCCCGAGGAGGGCCAGAAGGCCTCGCCGACGTGACCGCTATCGCGCGCGCGGATTGATGTTGGGCACGAAGGGCGCTCCGACCACTCGGACCGGTACCTCGGCTGCGGCATCGACCGGCCTGCTCTCGGCAACCCGCGTCTCCGGGCCCTGACCCCGGACCGGCTCGAGCAGCGCCAGCGTGCCGGCCACCACGGCGCAGCACAGCGTCACCACCGCCAGCAGAAACATGTTTCGGTTGTCTTCTCTGATCCGCATGGGCCGAGAACGGGCAACGCCGCCGATTGGTTCCGAGCCGGCCGTCCCGGATCAGCGTCGCCATGATCGGCCGAAGCTTGCGCGAGGCTTACGGGCGGGCTCCGGACGGTTATTTTTGCATGGGACCATGCGCGTCACTTGGCATCAATTTTTAACGACCGCTGGTTCCAATGGCATCGCTGGGACTGCTTCGGTCGCTGGGGACCGGAAAATCATTGGACGGCTGGAATGAGCTTCTTGAACAATTTGAAGATCGTGTGGAAGGTCGCGCTGATCGTGGCCGTGATGGGATGTGCGATGGTCGCCGTCGCCGGCTTCAGTACGCGCGAACTCTCCGCGACCGTCGACGGCTTTGCCGAGCTCTCCGCCGCCCAATCGGCGGCTCTCAACCTCACGCGCGCCCAGCGGCGCGCCGAGACCTATCATGCGGCACTCTACGCCGTCTTCACCGAGGCGACAGAGGCCGGCAACACCAGGCGCTTCAAGGTCGCGAAGGAAAATCGCGACGGCATCGCCAAGTTTCTGGAAGCAGCCGAGCAGGACGACCCGACGCGGGCCAAGGAGATCAGGAGCATCGGTGATCAGTTGAGGGCTGTTTTCGTCGGCTGCGACCCGGTGCTCACCGACGGCACACAGGCAAGCAGCGTCGAAGAGAATGCCAAGGCAGCCGAACGCGCGCACAAGGAGTGCGACCCGCTGATCGATGCTGCCCTGGCGCGCATCGCCCAATTCGTGACCGAGACGGCCCAGGCGGTGTCCAAGCGCAAGGAAGCCATCAATCGCGACGCCAGATCCGCGACCTGGACCGTGATCGGCGTCAGCGCCGGTGGCCTGATCGTCGGCATCGCGATCGCGTTCTTCATCGGCCTCAATGCGATGTCCCGGCCGATCGCCCGGCTCAAGCTCGCGATGGAGGGCCTCGCCCACAACGACCTCGAGACCGAGGTGCCCGAGAAGGGCCGCCGCGACGAGATCGGCGACATGGCCCAGACGGTCGAGGTGTTCAAGACAAACGCGCTCGAGGTGGAACGGCTCAAGGCGGCGCAGGCTGAAGCCGAGCGTCACGCCGCCGAGCAGCGCCGCCGCGACATGATCAATCTCGCCGACGGCTTCGAACGGGCGGTGGGCGAGATCATCGAAACGGTGGGATCCGCATCCACCGAACTCGAAGCATCGTCCTCCACGCTTGCAACCACCGCGCATCGCGCCCAGGAGCTGACCTCGGTCGTCGTGGCCGCATCGGGCGAAGCGACCGGCAATGTGCAATCGGTCGCGACCGCCACGGAAGAGCTGTCCTCCTCGGTCACCGAGATCAGCCGGCAGGTGCAGGAATCCGCGCGGATGGCAAGCGAGGCCGTCAACCAGGCCCGCACCACGACCGAGCGGGTCAGCGAGCTCTCGATCGCGGCGACGCGGATCGGCGACGTCGTCGAGCTGATCAACACCATTGCCGGCCAGACCAACCTGCTGGCGCTCAACGCCACGATCGAGGCGGCGCGTGCCGGCGAAGCCGGCCGTGGCTTTGCGGTGGTGGCCTCCGAGGTGAAGACGCTGGCCGAGCAGACCGCGAAAGCCACCGGCGAGATCAGCCAGCAGATTTCCGGCATCCAGACCGCGACCCAGGAGTCGGTGAGCGCCATCCGGGACATCTCCGCGACGATCGAGCGGTTGTCGGAGGTGTCCTCGACCATCGCCGCGGCCGTCGAGGAGCAGGGCGCCGCGACCCAGGAGATCGCCCGCAACGTGCAGCAGGCGGCCCACGGTACCCAGCAGGTCTCCACCAACATCACCGACGTGCAGCGCGGTGCCGCCGAGACCGGCTCGGCCTCCTCGCAGGTGCTCTCGACCGCGAAGATGCTGGCGACCGACAGCAACCGGTTGAAGGACGAAGTCGGAAAATTCCTCCAGACGGTGCGCGCGGCCTGAGCCTGCGCGGCGGCAACGGTCCGCCGCGCGTCCTATCGCGCCAGCAGGAAACCCAGCGCGAGCGCGAGCAGTGCGGCCGTCATGACGACCGCCGTGGCCGCGCCGGCGACGATCCGGGCCTTCTCTCGGCTGGTGGTGGGACGCATAGGATTGAAACGCGACGGGTGAGGCGAACGGGTTCGCTTGCAGACGATTTCGGACGGAGCGCGCCCCGAGTATAGTGCGCATGCGACGGAATTTCGATGCGAGTCTTGTCCGATGATCCCCAATCGTCCTCCCGTGCTCGCCCATGACCGGTTCGTGGCCGACCGCGAGAATTTTGCCGGCCTCGATCTCGCCGCGCGGTTCGACCGGATCGAGCGGACGAACCTTTGGGGCGCGGCGACCTCGGTCTCGGGCCTCGGCTCGGAGGACGGCGCCACCGCCGCGATCCGGGAGGCGCTTGCGCCGCTGTTGCTGCGGCTCGGCGTGCGCTCGCTGCTCGATGCGCCCTGCGGCGACGCGGGCTGGATCGGCCGTATGAGGCTCGATGTCGACTACACCGGCATTGACATCGTGCCGTCGCTGATCGCGACCAACATTGAACGTGCGGCGCGCGGCGAACTGTCCGGCCGCTTCCTGGTTGCGGACATCACGCGCGATGCGCTGCCGGCTGCCGACATGATCCTGTGCCGGGACTGCCTCGTGCATCTGAGTTTTGCCAATATTGATCGCGCCGTCGCCCGCTTTCGCGGCAGCGGCGCGCGCTTCCTGCTGGTCACGACCTTTCCCGATTGGGACAACAATCAGGATTGCGAGGACGGCGACTGGCGCGCGCTGAACATGGAGCGGCCGCCCTTCGGCTGGCCGGCGCCGCGCGCGCTGATCAACGAACGTTGCGAGGAGGGCGCCGGCGGCTGGCGCGACAAGAGCCTCGGGCTTTGGCGGCTGGACGAATTGCCCGATGGCGGTCGCATTGCAAAGCCTGGGTGACAGGCGCCAGCGCGACCTCCGTTGCCTCGGCGATTGCCTTCGCGATACACTCTGGGTTGTGTGAAGCGATCCCGTGTCACGGTTACAAGGCCGGAGGCCGTCATGAAGCTGAGCGTCATCGCAGTCGCCATGTTGATCTGCTGCTGCGCCTCGGCGAAGGCGCAGCAAGACGGCGCCGCGCTCTACGCAAGCCATTGCGCGCAATGCCACGATGCCGGCGATGCGCAGAGCCGTGTGCCGGGCCGCGGTGCCATGCAGGCGATGTCGTTCGATCATGTGCTGGGGACGCTGACCTCCGGCAGCATGGCGGCGATGGCGAAGGCGCGCAGCGACGACGAGCGCCGGGCCATTGCAGCCTTCGTCACCGGCAAGACCGCGACCGGCGCTGCCGCGGCCGATGCGCAGGGCGGCTGCACGCAGCAAGTCAGCGGCTTTCCGCAGCCGCTCGATGGTCCGCATTGGAACGGGTGGGGCGTCGATCTCAACAACAGCCGCTTCCAGCCGGCCGAGATGGCAGGCCTGTCCGCCGACCAGGTGCCGCGCCTGCGGCTGAAATGGGCCTACGCATTTCCCGGCGCCTCGGTGTCGTTTGCGCCGCCGACGATCGTGGGCGGCCTGTTGTTCATCGGCGGCACCGATCGCAAGGTACATGCGCTCGATGCCCGAAGCGGCTGCACGCTCTGGACCTTCACGACCGATGCGGCGGTCCGCGCCGCGATCACGGTGGCGCCGCTTCCCGGCAGCGATCAGTTCGCGGTCTTCTTCGGCGATCTTCGCGCCAACGCCTATGCGGTGAATGCGCTGAGCGGCGCGCTGATCTGGAAAACGAAGGTCGAGGAGCACGCGGCGGCGCGCATCACCGGCGCGCCGGTGCTGCATTCCGGCGTACTCTATGTGCCGGTGTCCTCGCTCGAGGAGGCCGCCGGCTCGCAACCGAATTACGAATGCTGCACCTTCCGCGGCAGCGTGGTGGCGCTGGAGGCTGCGACCGGCAAGCCGGCGTGGCAGGCTTATACGATCCCCGAAGTGCCGCATCAGACCGGCAAGAATGCCAGGGGGGCGCAGCTCTACGGTCCGTCGGGTGCTGCGATCTGGTCGGCGCCGACGATCGATGCGCAGCGAAACGCGATTTATGTCGCGACCAGCAATTCCTATTCGAACCCGCCGTCCGAAACCAGCGACGCGATCCTCGCGCTCGATCTGGCGACCGGCAAGCTGTTGTGGAAGCAGCAGGCGACGCGGAAGGATGCCTATGTCGTGGCGTGCTACGGCGCGGACAAGACCAATTGCCCGGAGGACCACGGACCGGATCATGATTTCGGACAGTCGCCGATCCTTGTCACCTTGCGCGATGGCAAGCGCGTCCTCGCCATCGCGCAAAAGTCCGGCGTCGTCCACGCGCTCGATCCGGACGACGGCGGCAAAATCCTGTGGCAGACGCGGATCGGGAAGGGCGGTGCGCTCGGCGGCAGCGAATGGGGCTCGGCGGCCGATCAGGACCGTATCTATGTCGCGAATTCCGACGTGCGCTTCCTGCGCGACGGCACACGGCGTCTCGACTCCACGCAGGGCGGCGGCCTGTTCGGGCTCGATCTCGCCAGCGGAAAAATCGCGATGGAAGTGCCGCCGGTCGCCTGCGGCGATCGTCCGCAATGCAGTCCCGCGCTCTCGGCCGCAGTCAGCGTGATCCCGGGCGTCGTGTTCTCGGGCAGTGTCAGCGGCTTCCTGCGCGCCTACGCCGCCGCCGACGGCAAGCTGTTGTGGGAGTTCGACACCGCGCGGGACTATATCGCCGTAAACGGCGTCCCCGCCCATGGCGGTGCGATCGACGGCCCAGGGCCAGTCATCGCCGGCGGCATGCTCTACACCAATTCCGGCTACGGCCAGTGGAGCGGGGTGGCCGGCAACGTGCTGCTGGCGTTCGAGGTGGGGAAGGAGTGAGGGAGGCGCGCTGAGGTCGGGAAGATGTATCGCAATTGCGGCAGGGCTGAACCCGTCATCCCCGCGCAACGGCGAAGCCGTTGTCGCTGGAGGTGCGAGGCGTGCAATGCGCAGCAGTGCACGAGGAGCCTCGAAGGATGAACGGCCGAGCTGATGCAGCCGGGCCGTCGCCCTTCGAGGCTTGGCCATCGGCGCAATCGCGCCGCTGGGCGCGCACCTCAGGGTGACGGTGAGAAGTTGTTGCTTGGGCACCGACTTCACATCTTCAAACAGCCGACACGGCTTCGCATTCTCGCGGCGCGTTTCGCCCGAGCTTTGCGCTTCTCGTCACACCCGTCCGAAGAAAGGGCGCAGGGAAGACCGGGCGCCGGCTGGCACCCGCAAAGCCCCCGTGCTAAAAGCATTGCACGCGCAATGCACAGGGGAGACACAGGGCAGCCGAGACGTCCGGCCTTCCCTGCGCAGTGGTTTGACGGCCTATGCCGCGCTCTCCCCGGAGACGAGTTCCTTCTTGCCTCCGTCGCCTCGCGAATTGGCGATGCAGTCTGCCCGGTCGGGCTCGCCGCATCTCCGCAAGACTTGACCGTAGCAACGACGGCCAGGACCACACGGTTTCGCCGTACGCAAGCTTCTCCTGCTTCGCCCCAGAGCGTCCTTCGCCCGAAGGCTTCGCAGGATTTGAGCGCCGTCCGTACAACGCGGCTTGCAAGGTGCTCACGGGGTTCGGCTCAATCCACTGCCCCGCCCTGCCACTTGCATCCGCGACGCCGCCGCTCGCGTCCACCGCAGCCCGATCCACGGCTCGTGACGACGTACGACCGCCCCTTTCGCCGGATCAGGATGGCGGAAGAATGCGACAAATCAGAAATTCTGTAAAGGCGAATATTTTGGTGCGAAACGGTTGACCCAGCGCTTGCGTGTTTTGCCCGTCGGGCAGCGCAAGGAATTGTAGCCCGGGTGAACGAAGCGACACCCGCCCGGATCGGCCGCACCTCGCGGACGATCGGCTGAACAAAGGAGTGTTTACGATGATCGATGCCAGATGCAGTTGCGGCGCTGTTGCGCTTTCGCTTTCGGGACCGTCCAGGCTGGTCGCGGCCTGCCACTGCATCGACTGCCAGCGCCGAACGGGCGCGCCGTTCGGCGTCGGTGCTTTCTACTCGGCTGACGCCGTCACGATCTCAGGAGCGCCGAAGGAGTACGTTCGGACAGCTGCAAGCGGCGGCAAGGTCCGCAGCTATTTCTGTCCCGACTGCGGCTCGACGGTCTATTGGAAAGCCGACAACCTGCCGGCGATGATCGGCGTTGCCGTCGGCGCCATCGCGGACCCAAATTACCCCGCGCCGATCAGATCGGTTTTCGAACAGTCGAAGCATGCCTGGGTGGAGATCGCTGGCGCTGAGCGCTTCCGGCAAAGCAGCGTGCCGAAGAATTCGAGCTGAGAGTCGCGCGTCAGAAGCTGGTGGATTCGGATTGGTGGCACGGGTCTCCTCGGCCGTGATCCTGGTGGTTTCCTGCTTCAGCGGCGCGTCCTTCACCGGCTGACGCGCGTCAACTCCAGTCTTTGCCGAAATGCTTCCGAATCTCGTCGTAGCCATTTTGGATGCGGCGCCTTCTGAACACGAGCACCGCGCCGATGACAAGGACCGCAAGGGCCGCGATCACTACAAGCAAGCTGTAGATGTCACTCATCTAGGAACCCCGACTTGGCGGAAATCAGGCTTCGGTAAAACAGCGTAGTAGCGGCGGCCGTTCTCTCTAGGGTCGCTTCCATCGCTGGCCTTGAACTTCACAACGCGCCACTTGCTTTTTGGGTTAACCGGCTCGAACTCGTAATATCCCTGGGGCAACGGCATCGTGCCTTCATAGACGGCAAGTGGTCGCCGATCTTCGAGGTCTGCCTGGCTCTGCCTGTATCCATAAAAGCGGACAATGTGGCCCTTTTCGTCACTCCGGCCCGTCATGCTGATCGGCTCGACGCGCTCTCCTGGCGGCAGGATTTCCGGCGGTGCTCTAGGCCAGAGAAAATAGAACGGCGTCCAGACTGAATAGGCCGCCGCGGCAACGAGCAGGATGGTGCGCAAGCTAAGATCAGTCGTCGCGCGCGCCGGTTTGGTCATCTCGCTCCCCGGCTCGTGAGAGAGTGAGAATTTATCACCGCAACTTGTAATCGAGCAACCGATGGGATTAGCCTTCAGTCGGGATACATAATCACCGCAACGGGCATTGCACCGATGGCTTGCCAAGCGCCTGCCGCACGGCTTTCCTTCTTCAACCATGACCGGCAGTCCTGAGTGGCAAGCTGAGAACGCAGTTCACCAGCGGCCTCCAAAGACAGGCAAGTCTCAAAAGCGTGTCGACGGCGAAGGTTCCGCGTCGACGACGATCCAGCGTCGCGATTGCCGAAAGTTCCCGTATTATCAAATGTCAATCGGGAAGCCGAAGTGCAGCGGCCGGGTGCTGCTGTCCGCGGTAAATTTAATCCAGAAATCTTATCATTTGTTATCGCGCCTGAATTTCGGAGAAGACGATATATAAAATCAGGCGTGCCGCCTTGAGTGGTGCGCCGGGCGACCCCGTAGCGTCCGGCTCCAGCCCCGGGATGTCCGGGGTCGTTCCAAAAACGGGCCAAGCGATTCACATATGTAGGTGCAGGAACCTTCGTCGCAACGGAGCATCATCTGTGCCGGGGCTGGTACCTTTCATCTCGGATTTATTGAAACCCGGTAGGGCCGCTGTCTCAAAGCAGCGGCCCTTGTCGTGCGAGGATGGTCAGGAAATGTGATTCACAACGGCCCTCCTTTGGTTGGATGGGCGGGAACGAAACCGGTCGCTCGCTTATTTCTCATCCCCAGCCCAATCGGGAAAAAGTTGCAATTCCAGAGGTTGTGCAGATATCTTCAACAATTTGACGTTGATCATGGAGCGCGGATGATTACGTCGGCCAGATGCAAGGAGCTTGCACATCACTACAAAGCGCTGTCTTCAAAGTCCGATATTTCCGAAGGCCGAGCCTTTATGC
>NZ_JBFULU010000077.1:0-22876 GCF_054049735.1 Bradyrhizobium sp. P5_C12 | reverse complement strand
GGAGAGAGGCCCCTCACCCCAACCCTCTCCCCGCAAGAGCGGGGCGAGGGAGCGCACCGGCCCCGGAGCGACACCTCGCCAGATGCTAAGAAACCACCGCCGCTTCCGCGTTCACACACCTCGCCGCCCGGCCCGGTCCCACCTCCACGTTCGGCGGCAATTGCTCCAGGCAGCGCGGCTGCGCCACGGCGCAGCGGGGGGCGAAGGAGCAGTTGTGCGGCTTCTCGGCCAGCGACGGCGGCGTGCCGGGGATGGTCTCGAGCCGCTGCCCCCGCTTCGCGCCGTGAATCGTCGAGGCGAGCAGCCCCTTGGCATAGGGGTGCACCGGCGTGCGGACGATGTCGCGCAACGTGCCCTGCTCCACGATCTGTCCCGCATACATCACCGCGACGCGGTCGCAGATCTCGATGGCGACGCCGATGTCGTGGGTGACGAAGATGACGGACATGCCGAACTCGCGCTGCAGTTCGCGCAAGAGCAACAATATCTGGATCTGCACGGTGGCATCGAGCGCGGTGGTCGGCTCGTCCGCGAGCAGGATTTTCGGCCGGCAGGCCAGCGCCAACGCGATCATCGCGCGCTGGCGCATGCCGCCCGACATCTCGTGCGGATAGGCATCGAGCCTGCGCTTGGCGGAAGGGATGCGCACGACCTCGAGCATCTCGAGCGCGCGTGCCCTGCCCTCCGCATAAGACTTGCCCTCGTGGCGCGCCACGCTCTCGGCGATCTGCGCGCCGATGGTGTAGACCGGATCGAGCGCGAGCGCGGGCTCCTGGAAGATCATCGAGACGGTCTGGCCGCGGAACGACGACAGCTCCTCGTCGTTCATGGCGAGCACGTCGCGTCCCAGAACATTGACGCGGCCGGAGATCTGCGTGCGCTTCTTCGGCAGCAGCCGCATCAGCGCGCGCAGCGTCACGCTCTTGCCCGAACCGGACTCGCCGAGCAAGCCCAGCACCTCGCCATCGCCGAGCGAGAGGCTGAGATCGTTCACGGCATAGACCGTGCGCTCGCCGGTGAAGCAGATGTTGAGGCCTGAGATGTCGACGAGCTTTGTCATGACGGCAGTTTCGGTACCCGGTCGTGGTAATCGGTCACGCGCTGGAACGCGGCGCCGATGGTGAGCAAGGTCGCCTCGTCGAAGGAGCGGCCGATCAGCTGCATGCCGACCGGCAGGCCGGCCCTGGTGAAGCCCGACGGCACGGTCAGCGACGGCAGGCCGAGGAAATTCACCGGACGGGTGAACAGCGTCAGCCGCTGCAACAACGCTGGCGCGTTCGGTCCGCCGCCGACATCGCTCTCCGCGATGGTCGGCGCCGGCACCGGTGAGGCCGGCGCGATCACCGCATCGACATTGGCGGTCGCCGCATTGTGCGCGGCGAGCGCCGGCCCACGCCAGCGCATCGCCTCGAGATAGGTGATGGCGGGCACGGCGAGCCCGTTCTGCAGCCGCATCAGCACCTGCGGGCCATAATCCTGCGGGCGCTCGATCATCCAGCGCTTGTGGAAGGCGGCGGCTTCGGCCGCCAGCACGAGCTGGCTCGCCGACGACAATTGCCGCTGATCCGGCAGCTCGACCGTGACGATGTCGGCGCCCTCGCGCTTGAGCACGGCGATGGTCTCGTCCAGCACGCGCGCGACCTCGCCGTCGAGATCGTCGACATAGAACGAGGACGGCACGCCGATCTTCAGGCCCTTCAGCGAGCCCTTGGTCGCTGCGACATAGTCCGACAGCGGCGCGTGGCTCGCGGTCGAATCCTCGGGATCGGGACCGGCCATCAGCGCCAGCAGCAGCGCGCAGTCCTCGGCGGTGCGGGCAAGCGGCCCGACGGTGTCGAGCGATTGCGACAGCGGCATCGCGCCGGCGCGGCTGACGCGGCCCCAGGTGGTCTTCAATCCCGTGACGCCGCAGAAATGCGCGGGCATGCGGATCGAGCCGCCGGTGTCGGAGCCGAGCGCCGCATAGGTCAACCGCGCCGCAACCGCCGAGCCGGACCCCGACGACGAGCCRCCGGTGATGTGCGCGACGTTCCAGGGATTGCGCACCGGACCGTAATGGGCGTTGTGGCCGGTCGGGCCATAGGCGAATTCGGCCAGATGCAGCGTGCCGAGCCGGACCTGGCCGGCGTCCTTCAGCCGCTGCAAGGCGGTGGAGGTCGTGGTCGCGACGAAATCGCGGCGGATCAGCGAGCCGCAGGTCGCGACATGGCCTGCGTCGTAATACATGTCCTTGTGCGCCAGCGGCACGCCATGCAGCGGGCCACGCACCTCGCCCTTGGCGAGCGCGGCGTCGGCGGCATCGGCCGCCTTCAGCGCCGCCTCCGCTTCGATCGACATGAAGGCGTTGAGATGCGGCTGCCACTGCGCAATGCGGCTCAGCAGCGCGCGCGTCACCTCATGCGAGGACAGCTGCTTCATCGCGATCGCGCGCGCGACCCCGGTCAGCGTCATCAATGCGGGTTCGGTGCTCATTTCGAAACCTTCCGGGTCTGCGCGAGCACGTAGAGCGCCGGCTCGAGATCGAACGGCAGCGTGCCGGCGATGGCCGCAAAGCCTTCGAAGGCAGGTCCGATGGAATTGGAGATGCGCGTCGCGATCTCGTCGTCGACGGGGATTCCGGCGATTTGCGCCGTCGCCTTGATCTCTTTGGTCGTCGGTCTCGTCATGCGGTTTCCTCTCTCGGCGCGCGGCTATGGCCCGAACCCGGGATCGCCATGTAGCAGGCGGCCTCGTGGCCCATACTATCCAGCGCAGTGAGCTTTGGTGTCGCATTTGCGCAGAGCGGCTCCGCAAACGGACAACGGGTGTGGAAGCGGCAGCCCGGGGGCGGATCGATCGGATTGGGCGGATCGCCGGTGATCGGCGGCTGTTCGGTCCGCCGGTCCGGGTCTGACGACGGCATCGCAGCCAGCAGCGCGCGCGTATAGGGATGCGCAGGCCTATCCCAGACCTGGTCGACCGGGCCGAGCTCGACGACCTCGCCGAGATACATCACCAGCACGCGATCCGAGATGTAGCGCACGACGTTGAGGTCGTGGCTGATGAAGAGATAGGTCAGGCCGAACTCGCGCTTGAGGTCGGCCAGCAGATTGAGCACCTGCGCCTCGACCGATTTGTCGAGCGCGGAGACCGCTTCATCGAGGATCACCAGCCGCGGCGACAGCGCCAGCGCGCGTGCGATGTTGACGCGCTGGCGCTGGCCGCCGGAAATCTCGTGCGGGTAGCGGTTGGCGAAGTTCTCCGGCCGCAAGCCGACCTTGCCGAGCAGCTCGCGCGCCAGCGCCCGCGCCGCGCCATCGGCCATGCCGTGGACCTTTGGGCCGAACGCAATCGATTCCTCGATCGTCAGGCGCGGATTGAGCGAGGCATAGGAATCCTGGAACACCATCTGCATGCCGCGGCGCAATTCGCGCAGCGACAAGGACTGGCCGACGCTCATGCCGTCATAGATGATATCGCCGGTATCGCGCGGCATCAGGTGCATCAGCAGACGCGCGGTGGTCGACTTGCCGCAGCCGGATTCGCCGACGATGCCGACCGTCTCGCCCTTGGCGACGGAGAAGGAGACATTATCCACCGCGCGCACGGTGCGTTTCGCGGCGAACAATCCGCCACGAACCGGAAAATGCTTGGTCAGGCCGTTGACCTGAAGCAGCGGCTGCGCGACGCCGCCGCGGTCTTCGACGGGCTCCAGCATTGCGACGGAGGCGTTGGTTTCGCTCATGGCCTAGTTCCTGATGTCCATGGCGCTGCGCAGGCCGTCCGAGAGCAGGTTGAAGCAGATCGAGACCGCGAAGATCATCGCGCCCGGCAACGCCGCAACCCAGGGATTGACGTAGATCGCGGTGCGCAGCGTGTTCAGCATCAGGCCCCATTCCGGCTCCGGCGGTTTTGTACCGAGCCCGAGGAAGGAGAGACCTGCCGCCAGGATCATCGACACCGAGATCAGGCTGGTGGCATAGACGAAGATCGCGCCGAGCACGTTGCCGAGGATATGCACGCGCATGATGGTGAAGGGCCCCGCGCCGGAGGCGCGCGCGGCCTCGACGAAATCCATGTTGCGGACGCCGGTGGTGACGCTCTCGGCGACGCGGGTGATCTGCGGCACGAACACGACGGTCAGCGACACGATGGAATTGAGGATGCCCGCCCCCAGCGCGCCGGAGATCGCGATCGCCAGCAGCACGGACGGAAAGGCGTAGAACACGTCGATCGTGCGCATGATCGCGGTGTTGAGCTTGCCACCGACATAACCGGCGACGAGGCCGAGCGAGATGCCGATGCCGAAGGCGAGGATGACCGGCAAGATGCCGATCAGCAGCGACAGCCGCCCGCCATAGATCAGCCGCGCCAGCATGTCGCGGCCGAGCTCGTCGGTGCCGAGCGGATAACCGACCGTGCCGATATGGCGAAGGCGGCGGATCATCGAGCCCTTGTAGGGATCCTCCAGCCCGAGCCAGGGCGCGAGGATCGCGGACACGAAGATGAGCAGGAGCACGAACGCGCAGGCCATGCTGACCTTGTCGCGCCGGATGCGGCGGCCGACGGTTGCCCAATAGCCGCGCGCCTTGGTCGCCGGCGCGGCCTGGAGCGCGGCATCGCTGGGGACGGACAACGGAAGCTCGCTCATTGCCGCAATTTCCAATGTCGTCCCGGCGAAGGCCGGGACCCATAGCCACGACAGGTAGTTTGGCGAGAACTCGTGGTTGTCGTCTCGTCCCACAACCGCTTACTGGGGTTATGGGTCCCGGCCTTCGCCGGGACGACACTGAATGTGTGGCACCTCATCCCGCTAGCCCCGCTTGATGCGCGGATCGATCGCGGCTTGCGCGATGTCGACCAGCAGATTGAGGAAGACGAAGAACAGCGCCAGCACCAGGATCGTGCCCTGCAACAGCGGCAGGTCGCGCTGGAAGATCGCCGAATTGAGCAGGAAGCCCGAGCCCGGCCAGGAGAACACGGTCTCGATCAGGATCGAGCCGCCAAGCATGTAACCGAGCTGCAAGCCCATCACCGCGAGCGCGGTGGGCGCGGCGTTCTTGATGACGTGGCGAAATACCCCCGTCTCGTGCAGGCCCTTGGCGCGCAGCGCCTCGACGAAGTCCTGCGAGAGGATGTCGCCGGTGAGCGCGCGCACCGTGCGGGTGACGATGCCCATCGGAATCACCGACGTCGTGATCGCCGGCAGCACGAGATATTTCAGGTGCGCCCAATCCCAGGCCCAGGCACCGGAGCCGCCGGGCCCGGCGCCGACCGCGGGCAGCCAGTTCAGCTCGACCGAGAAGATGATCACGAGCACCATGCCGAGCCAGTAATGCGGCACCGAGACGCCGGCGATGGCAAAGGAGGTCGCCAGCTTGTCGATCCAGGTCTCGCGGAAATAGCCGGCGATCAGGCCAAGCAGGATTCCCATCGTGAAGCCGATGATGGCCGCGGCAATCGCCAGCGTGACGGTGTTGCTGACCGCGCGCATGACCTCGGCGAGCACAGGGCGGCCGGTCGCGATGGAATTGCCGAGGTCGCCATGAAGGGCACGCAGCAGCCACAGGCCGAACTGCACCGGCAGCGGCCGGTCGAAACCGTAGGCGGCGCGCAGCTGCGCGGCGAGCTCCTGCGATGCATCGGCCGGCAGCACCGCCACTAGCGGATCGCCCGGCGTGATGTGCACGAGCAGAAAGCACACCAGCGCGACGCTGATGACGATCGGGATGACGTAGACGATGCGTCTGGCGATATAGGCGAGCACGTCGGTTACTCAGGTTAGGGCGTAGATACCTTGATCGTCATGGCCGGGCTTGTCCCGGCCATCCACGTTCTTCTTACTCCGTCATTCCGGGGCGATGCGTAGCATCGAACCCGGAATCTCGAGATTCTCAGGTGCGCAATTGCGCACCATAGTTCGATGCTACGCATCGCCCCGGAATGACCGCAAGTGGATAGACGTGGATGCCCGGGTCAAGCCCGGGCATGACGCGCTGATAGAGCCAGGGCCGTCTCACTAATTCATCGACACCAGCGAGAAGTCGATGAACCAGCTCTTCGGCTGGATCACGCCGGTCACCTTCGGGCTCATGGCGCGCGGGCCGACGTCGTGGGCGACGTAGAGGAAGGCTGCGTCGTCGACGGAGGCCGCGTGCAGTTCGGCGAGCGCGGCGTCGCGCGCGGCCGGATCGAAGGTCTGCCGCGCCTTCTTCACCAGCTCGTCGAACTTGGGATTGTTGATGAAGCCCCAATTGTTGGAGACCGGCGGCGCCATGCTCGATTGCAGGAAGCGCACCAAGGCGAAGAACGGGTCCATCGCCGCGTAGGTGACGTTGGTCGCGTTCGAGCCGTTGGCGGTGGGATCCTTGGCACCGCGGCGCCAGTTGGTGAACAGCGTATTCCATTCGATGACGTCGAGCTGCACGTCGAAATAGCACTCGGCCAGCGCCTGCTGGAGATATTCGTTCATCGGCAGCGGCTGCATCTGGCCCGACCCGGAGGCCGAGGTCTGGATCTTCACCGTCAGCTTCTTGGCTGGACCGAAGCCGGCCTCCTGCATCAGTTTTTGCGCGGCAGCCTTGTCATATTTGATCTCGAAGGTCGGCTTGCCGCGCCAGGGATGGCCGGGCTCGAAGGTGCCGCTCGCGGGCACCATCAGCCCTGCGAGCAGGCCGTCCTTGAGGCCTTCACGATCGACGCAGAGGTTTGCCGCCTTGCGCACGCGGATGTCGTTCCAGGGCGAGCCCTCGACGCGCGAGAACTGCCACGGCCAGACGTGCGGCTGCTCATTGGCGTAGAGCTTGAAACCGCGCTGCTTGAGCTCGGGCAGCGCGTCCGGCGCCGGCGCCTCGACCCAATCGACCTGTCCGGACAGCAGCGCCGCGGTGCGCGCGTTGGCCTCCGGCATCGGCAGCAGCAGCAGCTTGTCGACCTTGGGGACGCGATCCTTGTTCCAGTAGCTCGCGTTCTTGACCAGCTCGAGCCGCTCGCGCGGGGTGAAGCTCGCCATCTTCCACGGACCGGTGCCCGCGGCATCCTTGGCGAACGCGGTCCAGGCGGCCTGCGATTTCGCCTTGGCGTCGGCGCCTTCCGCCTTGTCATAGAAATGCTGCCACTTCGCCGGGCTCGCCATGAAGAGGTTGGTGAGGTTGATCGGCAGGAAGCTGTCGGGCTCCTTGGTGGTGAGCTCGACCGTCATGTCGTCGATCTTCTTCGCGGAGGCCAGCGTCGGCATGCGCGAGGCGGTGACGCCGACCTGGCTGGCGTCGAACTGCGGGGCGTCCTGCTTCAGGACCTTCTCGACGTTCCACACCACGGCATCGGCATTGAACGGCGAGCCGTCATGGAAGGTGACGCCGGGGCGCAGCTTGAAGGTCCACTTGGTCTTGTCGGCATCGTCGACCTTCCACTCGGTGGCAAGGCCGGGGATCACAACGCTGGGCTTGTCGGCCGAGGACAAGTCCCAGCCGGTCAGCGCGTCATACATGGTGAGGCCGGTGAAGCGATTGCCTTCAAATCCCTGATCGGGCTGGCCCAGCGTGCGCGGAATATCGGCAGCGGTCATGCCAATGCGCAGCACGGTTTCGGCGCTGGCCAGGCGCGGCCATGCGGCCGCGCTGCCGAGTGCCAGCAACGCGATCAGCGCCGCGCGTGTCTTGTTCTTCTTGATCAGCATCGTCTCAGTCCTCTTCCGGCTTTCAATGACTAATTTTGATGCAAACGTATGCAATGGCTATGCCAATGGGGAAAGTTTTTCCGCAAATTGCCCCTGCGACGACAAGTCCTTGTGATCACGTGTCGGCAAAGGCACGTCGCTGCCTATTCTGGCATCAAGATTGCAAGTTCGGCCTCAATTCCCCTTGGAGCCTTGGGCCATGCGTATCCGACTGTCGACCTGTCTCGCCGTGCTTGCGCTGGCGTTTTCCGCAATCTCGGCCCGCGCCGAAACGGTGGTGCGCTACGGCATCTCGATGGCGGACATTCCGTTGACGACCGGCCAGCCCGATCGCGGCGCCGGCGCCTATCAGTTTACGGCCTACACGATCTACGATCCGCTGGTCGCCTGGGAGATGGACGTCGCCGACAGACCCGGCAAGCTGGTGCCGGGGCTCGCCACCGAATGGAAGGTCGACGACACCGACAAGACCAAATGGCGCTTTACCTTGCGCAAGGGGGTCAAGTTTCACGACGGCAGCGAGTTCAATGCCGACGCGGTGATCTGGAATCTCGACAAGGTGCTCAACGACAAGGCGCCGCAATTCGACAAGCGCCAGAGCGCGCAGGTCAAGACGCGGCTGCCGTCGGTCGCCAGCTACGCCAAGATCGACGATTCCACGGTGGAGATCACCACCAAGACGGTCGACTCGTTCTTTCCCTATCAGATGCTGTGGTTCCTGGTATCGAGCCCCACGCAGTACGAGAAGCTCGGCAAGGACTGGGACAAGTTCGCCAGCCAGCCCTCCGGCACCGGCCCGTTCAAGCTGACCAAGCTGGTGCCGCGCGAGCTCGCGGAGCTCAGCAAGAACCCGGACTACTGGAACAAGAAGCGCATTCCCAAGGTCGACAAGCTCGTGCTGGTGCCGATGCCGGAGGCGCTGACGCGCACCAACGCGCTGCTCGCAGGACAAGTGGACCTGATCGAGACGCCGGCGCCGGACGCCGTGCCGCAGTTGAAAGCGGCCGGCATGAAGCTCGTCGACAACGTCACGCCGCATGTCTGGAATTATCATCTCAGCGTGCTGCCGGGCTCGCCCTGGACCGATATCCGCCTGCGCAAGGCATTGAACCTCGCGATCGATCGCGAGGCGGTGGTCGGCCTGATGAATGGCCTTGCCAAACCCGCCAAGGGCCAGGTCGACCCGTCGAGCCCATGGTTCGGCAAGCCGACCTTCGAGCTGAAATACGATCCTGCTGCGGCCAAGAAGCTGGTCGAGGAAGCCGGCTACTCCAAGGCCAAGCCGCTGAAGGCCACCTTCATCATCGCGCAGGGCGGCACCGGCCAGATGCTGTCGCTGCCGATGAACGAATTCCTGCAGCAGAGCTTCAAGGAGATCGGCATCGACATCGACTTCAAGGTGGTCGAGCTCGAGACACTCTATACGCATTGGCGCAAGGGCGCGGCCGACGAGATGAACGCCGGCATCACCGCCAACAACATCGCCTATGTCACCTCGGACCCGCTCTACGCCATCGTCCGCTTCTTCCATTCGGGCCAGATCGCGCCGGTCGGCGTCAACTGGGGCGGCTACAAGAACCCGAAGGTCGACGCGCTGATCGACGAGGCCAAGCAGACTTTTGACAGCACCAAGCAGGACGCGCTGCTGGCCCAGGCGCACGCGCTGATCGTCGACGATGCCACGCTGGTCTGGGTCGTCCACGACACCAACCCACACGCGCTGTCGCCGAAGATCAAGCAGTTCGTCCAGGCGCAGCACTGGTTCCAGGATCTGACCACGATCGGGGTGGACTGAGGGCTGAGGCCGGCACTCAGCGTCCGCAAATAACGCCGTCGTCCCGGCGCAGGCCGGGACCCATAGCCACAAAATTGGGTTTGGCGATGACAGCCAACTCCGATCTCGCGCAATTACTTCTGCTGCGGGGTATGGGTCCCGGCCTGCGCCGGGACGACAGCTTTATTGGGACGCCAGCGAGGCACACTCGCGCCAAAACCTCCGCCGTCGTCCTGGCGAACGCCAGGACCCATTACCACCGGCCTTTGTTTTGCGAAGGCTGGTGGTGAATAGCTCGGCGCCGTAACTGCTCCCTGGGGTAATGGGTCCTGGCGTTCGCCAGGACGACATCGCGTGTGTGGCGGCCTTCGAACCACTCCGGCAACCCGCTACTTCGTCAGCAGCGCATAGGCGCCGGTCCAGCCTTCCGGCGGCGGGTTGAGCTGGAAATCCTTGATCCTCGCCTCGTAGAGCTTGAACAGCTTTTCCAGCGTGTCGGCGTCTTCGCTGCGGCGGCCGCGCTCGATCGCGTTGAGGGCGCCCTGCCAGTCGCGGCCGCGGTAGCAGGCGAGCATCTCGATGGTGAGGTTGCGCAGGCGCTGGAAGGCGCCCGAACGCATCACGTCGTCGCGGCCGGCGATGGCGTAGATCACCTCCGGCTCGGTCTTGCCCTTGACCATGATGAAGTCGAGCTCGAGGATCGCGAACTTGTCCTTGGCGGCGAGCGCGGTCCTGGAGCCGACGATGATCGGAAAGCCGTATTCCTTGGACTGCCCTTCCAGGCGCGAGGCCAGGTTGACGCTGTCGCCCAGCACCGAATAGTTCTTCTTCAGATCGGAGCCCATGTTGCCGACCACGCCGATGCCGGTGTTGAGGCCGATGCCGACATTGAGCGGGATGTAGACGTGGCCGCCGTCGGCGGCTTCCTGCTCGCGCTCCTTGTTGACCGCGTCGATCTGCTCGAGCATCTGGATCGCGGCCTCGCAGGCGTTGAGCTCGTGCTCGGCATCGTCGAGCGGCGCGTTCCAGAACGCCATGATGGCGTCGCCCATGTATTTGTCGATATAGCCCTTCTGCTCGATGATCACGTCGGTTAGCGGCGTCAGGAAGCGGTTCATCAGCGCGATGAGCCCTTGCGGATCGTGCTTGTAGGTCTCCGAGATCGTGGTGAAGCCGCGCACGTCGGAGAACATGATCGTCATCTGGCGCTCCTCGCCGCCGAGCACGAGCTTTTCCGGCGACTGCGCGAGCTGCTCGACCAGAACCGGCGACATGTATTGCGCGAACATGCCGCGGATCTGCACACGTTGCCGCTGCTCGCGCACGAAGCTGGCGAAAATCAGCGTCAAATAGACCGCCGTGGTCGACAGCAGCGGATAGGTGAAGTCGATCAGATAGCGGTGCTGCGCATAGAAGAACCAGGAGACGCCGACCAGGATCGCGGCGAACATCGCGCCCGCCAGCACCAGGCGCACGGGGCCGAGATTCGGCGTGAAGATGATGACGAGAAGGCCGATGACGAGTGCTGCCAGCAGCTCGACGCCGAACGCATAGTTCGGCTGTGAGATCACCGCCCCGCTCAGCACGCTTTCGAGCACCTGGGCATGAATCTCGACCCCCGGCATGGTCGACGACACCGGCGTGGTCTTGATGTCGTTGAGCCCCACCGCGGAGGTGCCGACCAGCACCAGCTTGCCGGCGATTTTTGCAGGCGGCACGGCGTTGTCGAGCACGTCGGCTGCCGAGACATAGATCGAGTGATCCTGGCGGGCGTAATGCACCCAGAGCTGGCCGTTTCTGTCGGTCGGGATCTCGACGCCCTTGAGGCGCACGCCCCGCACGCCGGTCTTGTCGGTCCTGATCAGCAGCGTCGGCGTGCCGGTGACGACCCGCAGGATTTCGAGGCTGAGCGAGGGCATGATGTTGCCCTGGGCGCGCATCACCATCGGCACGCGGCGGATCAGGCCGTCGCGCTCGGTCTTGATCGTGAACAGGCCGCGGCCTGCGGCGACCTTCTCGATCTCGGGCACGTTGCGCAGCAGCCCGGGGAATTCGAACAGGAAGCGTTCGGCATCCGCTTCGCCGACCGTCGCCACGCCGGTGAAGGGCAGCGTCTTGTCGATCTCGGACGACACGGCCGGCTGCCCGGTCTCGCCCAGCACCACGTGCGAGCGCTTGATTGCTTCGGCGAGGATCTGGTCGTTGCTCGGCAGCTCGCGCAGCTTGGCGCGGGTGGCGTCGTCCAGATAGCGCATCTGGCTCGCGACCAGATCCGGATTGAGCCGGTCGGCCTCCGAAAACACCACGTCGAAACCGATCGCGACCGCGCCGTTGGCGGTGAGATTGAGGATCAAATCGGCAATCCGCGTGCGCGGCCATGGCCACTGGCCGAGCTTGGCGAGGCTCTTGTCGTCGATATCGACGATGGTGACCGGCCGCGCTGTCTTGTGGCGCGGATCGATCAGCTGAAACATGTCGAAGGTGCGCAGCCGCAATTCCTGGATCGGCGGCGGATCCCAGATGCGGAAGCCGGCGAACAGGACCAGCAGCGCAAGGCACATCAGCCGCGCAAGGCCGAACTTCCGCGTGAACCACCGCCGCAGGATCTTGAGACGCTTCATGCTGGTCGGATATCCTAGCTGCCTCGCGCCATGCGCACCGATCATGGAGCGCCCGCGCCCGATTGGCTATTCCTGACTGTGCAGGATTATGGATTTTTTGCCGCGGTCAAGGCGGAATGACGCACGGTTTTCGGGGAGGCGCAGCCGCTAGGTGACGTGAAGGATGAAATCGTTCGCCTGGAGGTTGACGCCCTTCACGAGGATGGTGTCGGCCGCATCGATCGTGATCAGGGTGTCAGTCCCTGACGCGGCCACATGTTGAGCCATCCAGGCGGAAGTGTTGGAGGCGTTCAGGAACGACAAGTCGATGTGGTCTGTGCCCGACGTGAAGTTCACGATCGTGTCGTGGTTGGAATTGGCCGCGAACACGAACTGGTCCTGATAGCCGGTCGTCCCGAAGAACACGTCCTTGCCGGTCGTGCCGATGAGACTCGCCGCACCCTCAGACAGGTTGAAGATCAGGTTGATCGTGTCGCTGGCGCCGTGCGCATCGGTGACGGAGACCGCAACCTTGTCCGTGGCGGGCCCGCCGTTCGCCTCGGTGTAGGTCAGCGCCTGGAGCGCCGAATTGACGATGGCCAAGGAACCGGCCCCCGATGAGGGGTTCACGCTGCCCGAGACAGCGGTCGCTGCGACCGTGAAGGTGTCGTTGGTATCGGGATCGGCGACCGACAGGCCGTGGACGGTCACCTGATCGCCGGCCTGCGTGACGCTGATCTGGTCGTAATTGAGCACCGGCGCGTCGTTCGCACCGGTGATCGTCACCTTGACCTCGGCCGTGTCGGTCTTGTTATGACCGTCGTCGAGCGTGATGGTGGAGATGAGCTGCGCGGTCTGGCCCTCGCCGAGGAAATCCAGTGCGTTGTCGGCGATCGAATAGTTCCAGGTGATCGTGCCGTTGTTCGTGTTGCCGGCCTGCTGAAGGGTCAGGGCGTGTTCCAGAGCGGCGATCTGGTCCGGCGTCAGCGTCAAAGCCGTGGTGTGATCGAGCGCGGTGACCGACTGAGCGGTGATCGTCGCGGTCGGACGATCGGTCAGGTCGATATCGGTGAAATGGATCGTTCCGGTCCCGCCCGACGCCGGGTCGAGCGCGGAGGAACCGGTGGTGTTCGCAAGCTCGGAGAAGCTCGCGCTCTGCGAGGTCTCGGCTGCGGTGAAGGCCGGCGCGTCGTCCGCGGCATTGAGCGTGATCAGCGTGCCGCCATGAAGGTCGCTGCTGCTGGCGAAATGCGCGTTGCTGTAATCGGCACCGATGAGCTTCACCGTGATGGTGTGGCCGTAGGCGTCGCTCACGACGAGATTGCCGGTGACGGGGTCGTAGGTCGCCGAGGTGCCGCCATCATATGTGATGGTCGACAGGTCGAGCTTGTCGGTCGCGGCGAAGCCCGCGATCGACCCGCCGAAGCTTCCCGTATCGATCTGGAGCTCGGCGCCGCTGCCCGCGAACGTGATGGTCTGCGAGACCGTGGCGTTGACCTCGAGCGTCGCGTTGGCATCGATCGCGACCGAGCCGGAGCCGGACAGCTTGCCGAACAGCGTCAGGGTCCCGGTGTGGACCTCGATGCTGCCGGTATTGGTGATGGTGCCGGAGATCGACGCCGTGCCCCAGCTGTCGATGTCGTGGGAATTGGCGATGCTCAGGCTGGTGCCGGACACCGAGGCGCCGTTGAGGAGATCGATCTCGCCGGCGTTGCTGATCGAGGACAGATTGCCGAACACGCTGGTGCCGGCGACGGTCCAGGTGCCACCCAGCTCGTTGTTGAAGGTCGCGGTGGCGACCGAGATATTGCCGTTGATGTGGCCGGCATTGTTGATCGTGATGGCGCCGCCGGTCTCGACGATGGCGTAGGTCGCCGCGGAGGCGATCGCAGGTCCGATCGTTCCGGTGGCGCAATTGTCGATCACCG
The DNA here is from genome assembly GCF_054049735.1 of Bradyrhizobium sp. P5_C12. Lineage (NCBI taxonomy): Bacteria > Pseudomonadati > Pseudomonadota > Alphaproteobacteria > Hyphomicrobiales > Nitrobacteraceae > Bradyrhizobium > Bradyrhizobium sp. P5_C12. The sequence goes on along the minus strand of NZ_JBFULU010000077.1, from coordinate 8,917 downwards.
CGGAGCCGCCGGCCGTGTTCTCCTGGATATAGATCGCCGCATGGGCGCTGGGCGCCACGATCGAGCCGGTATTGGTGATGTGGGTCGAGCCGGTCGCGCCGGCCTCGTTCTGGGTGACGCTGATGCCGGCGAGGCTCGTGCTGGTGATACCACCATGATTGACGATGGTGATGTCGCCGGCGCCGTTGGCAAGGGCGGCCAGGCCGACCGTGCCGGTGGCGGCGCCATTGTTGGTGACACTGACATCGCCGCCGCCGTGATCGAACGCGCCGATCGCGGTGCCCGCGGCGGTGATCGACGACGTCGCGCCGGTCGTGACCGTGATGTCGCCGGCCGCGTAGGTGAACGCCTCGATGCCGTAGCCGGCATCGGCGATGATCGTCGCATCGCTCTCGACGATGACGTTGCCCGTCACCGCGCTCGAGAAGACGCCGGTGCCGCCCGGCTTGTAGCCGGCGATGATTCCGCCCGGTGTGGTTGCGTCGTTGTTCAGGGTCGAGCCGGAATGGATGGTGCCGTGCGCCTTCACCGAGATCGTGCTGCCCACGCCGCTCGCGATCGCGGCCGCATAGTTCACCGCCACGATGCCGGAGCTGCCCGACGTAATGCTGTCGCCGCTCGCGAGTGTGACGCTGATGTCGCCCGCATCGATGCTGTAGGCCCTGATGCCGTAGCTCGTCGCGCCCGAGATCGTGACGTTCGCGCCGAGCGCGATCGTCACATCGCCGGTGCCGCCGCTCAATGCCGAGGCGTTGATGCCGATACTCAGGGGGCCGGCGACGGAAATCGCGGTCCCGCCGGCGCTGGTCACCGTGACATCGCCATTGCCGTAATTATAGGCGTTGATGCCGTAACCGGCCGCAGCGGTGATGTTGGCATGGTTGTTGACGACGACCGTGCCGTTGACGCCGGTATTGGCGTTGGTGCCGGTGGTGGCACCGGTGTAGCCGGCTTCGATGCCGCCCGGCAGATTGCCGGCCAGGTTCAGGCTGCTGCCGGAATTGATCGTGCCGTAGGCGTTAATCGTGATGGTGCTGCCGGCCAGGTCGCTGAGAGACGTCGCACGGTTGACCGCGACGATCCCCGAGCTGCCCGAGGTGATGACGCTGCCGGCCTCGGTCGTGACGGTCTGGTCGCCGGCGCCATAGCTGCGCGACCGGATGCCGTAGATCGAGCCACCCGTGATGGTGCCGCCGGCGTCGATGGTGACGTCGCCGCCGCCTGCCGTGACCGCATCGATGCCGTATGCGCCGCCGACGGCGCCGCCGAGCTGGGTGATCGAGATGGCACCGTTGTTGGCGACGTTCAAATTCTCGACGAGCACACCGACCGAATTCGCGCCGGTGCCAGTCGCCTTGCCGGTGAGATTGTTGACCGTGATGTTGCCGGCGCCGGTCGCGCTGTCGCGCAGCCAGATGCCGTGGCCGTTCTGGCCCGTGATGTTGCCACTCGCCGTGAGCGAAATGCCGCCGGTGCCGTTCTGGGTGACGACGATGCCGTTGGCGGCGCCGGTCAGGGCACCGGTGGGCGTGAGAACGATGTCGGCGGGCGTGGCAAGCGTGCCGCCCGACGCGGTGAAGTCGAGCGCATCGCCGCTCGTTGTCGTGATGTCGGCCGCGCCCTTGATCGTGAACGTGCCGGCTTTCGTCGACTGGCCGGCGATGGTGCCGGTAAAGCTCTGGCCGACGACCTTGTCGAGCTGGAGCGTATCGGTGCCGCCGGCAAAGGTAATGGTCTGTGCGTTCGCCCCCGCAAGTTCGAGCGTCGCGCCGTTGTCGATCGTCACCGAGCCGCCGCCAGTGAGGCCGCCGGCGAGATTCAGCGTCCCGGCCTGCACCTCGATGGTGCCGTTGTTGGCGACCGCCGCCGAGACGATGTTCGCGCCGGAGACGCCGTAGAGATTTCCGGAATTGTTCAGGCTGCCGTCATTGACGGTGACATCCGACAGATAGAGTTTCGACGTGCCGTCGACCGTGATCGTCCCGCCGGTATTGGTGACGGTGACCGTCGTCAGCTTCAACGTGCCGCCGTTGATCGCCTTGATATTGGCGGTGTTGATGATCAGGTCGCCGGATATGTCGAGCTCGCCGCCGCTCGCCTGGATCAGATTGTGATTGGTGATGGTGTGGAGCACGGGGGGATCGATCGTCAGCGTACCGCTGGTGACGGTGATCGTGCCGTTGTTGGTGATGTCGCCATTGTTGATGGCGCTCGTACCGGTCGACTCCAGCGTGCCCGAAATCGTCACAGTGCCGCCGTTGATGGTCGCGCCAGCAAGATCGAGCGTCGAGCCGGACTCGACCGACACCGTGCCGCTGCCGCTATTGGTCACCGTGGTCGAGATCAGCTTCAGCGTGCCGCCATTGATCGCGGCCAGCGTGCCGGTGTTGGCGACGGCCTCGCCGTTGATGTCGAGCTCGGCGCCATTGGCCTGGATGATGCCGCCGTTCGTGATGGCGGCGGCGGGAGTCGTCGCCACCAGCGCCAGCAGGCCGCCGAGGGTCGACTCGAGCAGATAGCTGTTCGAGATATTGGCATCGGTGATCGTCGTGGCGCCGGAGGACGCCAGCGTGCCGACGATGGTGAGCGTGCCGCCGGTCAGGCTCGCACCTGCCAGCGTCAGCTTCTTGCTCGCGTCGACCTTGACGATGCCGCTATTGGTGATCGCGCTCCCCGCTACGGTCGCATCATCGAGCGTCAGCATTTTGCCGCTCTCGACCGTGACCGCGCCCTTGTTCAGCGTCGCATTGCCGTCGATCTTGCTGTCGCCGGTGACGTCGATCGTGCCGCCCGACGCGCCGTTGAAATTGTTGATGGTGCCGCCGGTGATCTCGGTGCCGGACAGCGTCAGCGTCTGGCCATCGTCGATTGTTACGGTGTGGCCGGTGTTGGTGAGAACGTCGTTGAGCAGCGTCGCCGCGCCGGCGATCTCCAGCGTGCCGTTGTTGGTGACCGGGCCGCCCTGGATCTTGGCGCCGTCCTTGAGCTTGACGGTGTTGTCGAGCTGGATGCTGGAATTGTCCGTGATCGTCGAGCCCGACACCGTGACGCCGTCCAGCGTCAGCTTGGCGTCGGCAATGACGGCGGCCGTGCTCAGCGTCGCGCCGCCGTCGATCTTGCTGGCGACGGTGACGTCGATCGTGCCGCTGCCATTGACAGCGCCGCCGCTGAGGGTGGCGTCGTCCAGGGTCAACGCGGCATTGGCATCGACGATGACGTTGCCGCTCGAATTGTCGACCGTCGAGCCCTGGCCGATCGCCAGCGCGCCGTTGGCGAGCACCTCGATGGTGCTCGCGTTCGTGATCGTCTCGCCGTCCAGCGCATTGCCGGTGCCGCTGACGTTGAAGATGGCATTGTTGGTCAGAACACCGCCGCTCAGGACCGCGTTGCCGGTCAGGTCGATCTCGCCATTGCCGGTCACCGTGCCGGCGCCGCTGATCGTGGCGCCGTTCACCGTCAACTTGCCCGTGGCATCGACAGTGATGTGGCCGGTGTTGGTGACGCCGGAGCCCTGGTCGATGGTCAGCCAACCATTTGCCAGCACCTTGATTGTCCCGCCGGACGTGTTGGCAGCGGTCTCGTGGGCGAATTCCACCGTGCCCTTGACGTTGACCGCAGCGGAATTGTTCAGCGTACCGTTCTCGAGGACACTGGTGCCGTCGAGCTCCAGCGTCCCGGCGATGGTGACGGTGCCGCCATGGATGGTGGCGGTGTCGACGATCAGCGTCGTACCGGCGTCGGCCTTCAAGGTCCCGCCGGCATTGGCGATGTTGGCCAGCGTCTTGAGCGTGCCGCCGGACAGCTCCAGCATGCCGGAATTGGTGATTGTGATGCCGCTGGCGAAATCGCCGCCGCCCGCCAGCGTCAGATGGCCGGCATTGGTGAGCACGGCCGTGTCCAGGATCTCGGCCTTGCCGCCGACAGACATCGTGCCGGTCGCGGCATTGATGAAGATCGAGTCGGCGCTCATGTTGAGCGCGCCGGCAACCGTCAGCGAGCTTTGGTTGATCACTTTCGGCGGCGGGCCGCCAAAGTCGTTCATCGTGATCGACTTGGCGTAGGCCGCGGCGTCGATCGTCACCGGATAGGACGGCGTCAGGCCGTGCAGCTGATCGGTGATGACGATGACGTCGTCATCGATGGTCGGGACCGTGCCGGTTTCCCAGTTGGCCGCGTCCTTCCAGAAGCCGCCGGAGGGCGCGCCGGCCTTGTCGGTCGCGATCCACACCACCGCGKGCGCGTCGGTGCCGGTGATCGTGACGGTGATGGTCTGCTGCGAGGTGGCGCCTTGCAAGTCAGTGAGCGTCACGGTGTAGACCAGCGTCAGCACCGTGCCCTTCGGGATGAAGTCGGCGAGATAGACCGGCAGATCGGCCAGCGACCAGTTGATGGTGCCGGTGCCGTCCCCGGTGCTGTCGGCGCCCGCCGCGATCGCGACCGACATCGCGCTCTGGAAGGCCGCGAGCGGGCCCGGCGGCACGGTGGCGCCAGGCAGGGTCGCGCTGGTCAGCGCCACCGACACCGTGTGCTTGTCGGTGAGATCGACGTCGTCGAAGTTCAGCGTGCCCGTCGTCGGCACATCGCTGCTGAGCGGGCCACCCGGAACGCTGGTACCGCCTTCGAAGGTGATGACCGGAACGCCGGTGGTGATCACCGGCTTGTCGTTGGTGCCGGTGATCGTGATGGTGATCGGGATGAAGGTGGTTTCGGGGTTGACCGCGAAATTATTGTCGATGCGGACCATATAGGTCAGCGTCAGCGTTTCGCCGGCCGCGAGGAAGTCGAAGACGTGGTCGGGAATCGTATAGGTCCAGACCGCCGAGCCGTTGTTGTTGTTGCCGCCGTCTGCGGCGACGTTGATCTGGATCTGCGTCGCCGCGATGTCCTGCTTCTGGAGCGCGGAGAGCGTGCCGGTGACGTCCTGCTGGCCGGCGGTCTTGTAGACGTAGTTCGGCGCGCCGGCGAGATTCACGCTCACCGTCGGCCGATCGCCCAGATTTTGGTCGACGAAGGTGATCCGGCCGGAAACCGTGTCGGAATGCGTGGTGTCGCCGGTCGTGTCCGCGCGCTCGGTCAGCGCGAACGCCGTCTTCACATTGCCGTTGAGGTCGAGGCTGCGCGAATCGGGCGGACCGGGAATGCGGGTGCTGGTCGACGGATTATGGCCAGGCCCCTCCGATCCCGGCTGATTGAGATTCGTGAAGGTCGCGGTCGCGGTGGCACCGGTGTCCGTCTTGATCACGACAATATTGCCGGTCTGCGTGATCGTGTCGGTGAAGTTCGTGGTCAGCTTGGTGTTGGTGTTGTTATCGGTGAACTTCAGCGTGAACACGTCCGTGATCAGCTTCTGGATGTCCGGCGACATCAGCGCGTTGCTGATCGAGACGTTGCCGCCGCTGATCTGGATCATCTGGCCGGCCTGGTTGACCGTCGCGATCGGCAGCAGCGTGACCTTGTCGAACAGGATGTAGGAGCCGGTGGTGCCGTTCGGCTCGACCAGCACCTGGAAGCTCGCCTGCGGCTGCGGATCGCCGCCGCCGGACGGAACGACGAAATTGATCTGGGTCAGCACGGCCGTGCCACGGATGCCCATGGTGGCGACCGGCGTGTCGACCTTCATGTCGCCGTGCTTGGCGGTCTCGCCGGCAACGAAGGTGATGGTGCCCGCGACGAGGCTGAGCAGCGAGGAATTGCTCGACCCGTTGGGGTCGTAGACCATCTCGTTCAGCACCATCCGCGCATTGGAGGACAGGCCGAACACCGTGCCGTCGATGAAGGTGATGCCGAGCGTCGAGTCCCCGCCAGTCGAGACCACATCGCCCTTCTCGACGTTGTCGCCATTGTTCAGGATGACGGAGACGCCGTTGCGGATCGCGGTCGCGCTGCCGGAGAGTTTCGTGACGTGGCCGATGACCTGCGCGGCGGCGATGCCGGGCGCGGCCTGAGCGTATTGCACATGGCCGGTGAGCGCGTTGACAACGTCGCCGGTGAGATGCGCGCCATCCGGCGATGAGAGCGCCGCGCGCTTGTCGCCCCTAAAATAATCGTGAACCACAAACTCGTGACCATCATGGGACAGCACGAGATCAGCGCCGGCGCGCTTGAAGTCGCCATGAAAGATCAGGTTGGGATCGGGAACAACGAACGCGCCTTCGGGTACGGAACCGTGCGCCTTGGCCGTAAAGGAATCGACGTGGCCATCGGCAGGCGCGCGGAAACCCGGGCCGTGCATGGAAATCGCGGCGTCAAATTTGCCAGCGTAATTCAATCGGGCACCAAAAAAGGGTTAAAATCTAAGTAAGTATCCACCGCCTAAGCTTGCATATCATTACCAAGTCCTTAGTGAAACAATCTATTGCTTGTGTGATTTCGCATCACCAAGCCGTCGATCGCTCCGTCCGGCGGCGTTCTGGTAGAGAAGCCAGAGTAATTTTTGAAATATCTATAAGTATAACTTCGCTTGTCTGCGCCCATTTCCAGTCATCCCATGTATTCTATTGTAGAAATTCAACAATAGATACTTTTGTCATCTTTTCTTCGTGCTGCCCCGCAGCATCCTGCGGCAAATACGGAACTAAATCTGTGACCTAACTAACAGAACCCGTGAAATCGCGGGGTCGTTAGCCATAGGACGCAGAATCGGCCTCCCCCGCAACTTATGCCTGCAATCGGCTCAGCTTCGCGGGCCACCGCCGTCCTCCTACCCCCGATTCGTAAAATTTTACGGAAATTGGACAGGGCCATTTCAGCCTGCCACACGGTTTTGGGACCCCTGCCGGTCGCGTTAAGCAGAACAAAACGGCCCGTCTCGCACTATCTCCGCGAAGCAACAAAGCCCGGCACGTACAGGTCGAGGGGGACCTGGCGAAGCCGGAAGGGGATGTCAGATGGAGACCGCTGCTCACATGCGCGCCTGGCGCGCAACGCTCGTCCTGTGCGGATTGATCCTGTTCGGATCGGCCGCCGACCTTCGTGCCGGCACGCTGCTGTCGCCGGGCGCCGGCGTTCTCGTGCGCAAATCCGCCGAGCCGTTCGGCGTGTTCGCCTTCGCCATCTCCACCGGCAGCCTGCAACAGAAATGGTTCGCGCTGAAAGAGAGGCTCGACGACGACATGGTGCAGCTCGCGCTGTGCGACGGCGATCGCGACAATTGCGCCTCGCCTGCGGCGCTGAAGTTGCTCGCGATCGTGGACCAGGCCCGCAGCCGTGACGGCCGCGCGCGGCTGGGCGAGACCAACCGCGCCATCAATCTCGCCATCCGGGCCGCCAATGACGGCACTGAGGACGTCTGGAGCTCGCCGCTCGCGACCTTCCAGCGCGGCGCCGGCGATTGCGAGGACTACGCCATCGCCAAGCTGGCTGCGCTGCGGCTCGCCGGCGTCGCGGCCGAAGACCTCCGCATCGTCGTGGTGCGCGACACCCGCGCCGGCGAAGAGCATGCCGTTGCCGCAGCAAAGCTCGACGGCCATTGGCTGATGCTCGACAACCGCCGCATGGCGATGGTCGAAGACGACGATGCACGGAGCTACCAGCCGCTGTTCGTGCTCTATCGGTCCGCCGTGATGAAATATGTCGACGAACCGGTACAGTTGTCGATGACCACGGCCGAGGCGCACTGATCCAGCTTGTAGCCCGGATGGAGCCAACGGGTCTCACGTAAACCGTCGCTCCACAAACCCATTCCACCGCGCGATCCGGGACGCTAGCATGGCTTCGACCATGCTGGGGGACGATCGGAATGCGGTTCATCGTGCTGACTGTGCTTGCGCTGCTGGCTTGGCCTGCGGCCTCCGCCACCGCGCAATCCGTCTCATCCGACCGCTCGATCGCCGACAGGCTGCCGCTGTTCGCCAAGAACGGCTGCCAGCAGAACCGCGATCCCGCCAATCAACTGTTCTGCGGTGATGCCGAGCTCGCCGCCGCCGCAGAGAAGCTGAGTGCGGCGATCGAAGCACGCCTCGCCCGCCTGCCCGATCGCCTGCCGGCGATCGAGGAGAACGCGATCTGGATCCGGCAACGCAGCCTCGGTTGCGGCATCATCGGCCAGACCGGGGTCCGCTACGAGGATTTCGACCGGGTGAAGGCCTGCCTCCTCAAGGTGACCGACGAGCGTACCGCGATCCTGCGCGATCCGGATTTCGACTGTCTCGCAGCCAACACCGCCGCCGGCGCGCTGATCTGCGCAGATCCGTCGCTGGCGGTCGCCGAAACCGAGCTCAATGGCCAGGTGCTCGGCTTGATCGGCAAGCTCGATCAGACTGCGGCGCGCTTTGCCTTCGCTGAATATGGCCGGTGGACCCGGGAGCGCGACCGCAAATGCAATCTCGTCGGCAAGGAGAACGTGCCGCTCGGGGAGCTCGAGTCCGCGGAAGACTGTCTCGCCGACTATCTGAAGCGCAAGACCGGCGATATCCTCGCCGCCAAGGGCGATCCGAAGAAGGTGTTCGGCCGGCAGATCGCGGCCTTGCTGCCCGACACCGACGCCATCGATTTCTGCGCCGCGCGAATCCACGCGGCCAATTCGTGCGGCAATTTCGTCCGCATCAACCGCGTCTTCGCCGTCGACAGCCAGGTGACGGCGCAGGAGGCGCAGATCACCGGCGAGATCGAAATGGTCGTGCTGGCGCCCTTCACCGCCTGCAGCAAGGTCGCGTCCACCTGCACGGGCACCTGCTGGGATCTCAAGCTCGGCCGCGCGCAGCCGGCCGCCGAAGCCAAGCAAAATGCGAGGGATTCCTTCAACGTCACGCGCCGGCTCAGGATCCAGCGCACCTTCGCCTTCGTGAAAGCCGCCGACGGCTGGCGCTGCCGGGAGGACGAGCTGGCCCCGGTGAATTCGGGGACTGCGGGTGGCGGGTCGTAGGCTGTCTCCTCTCCCTCTCCCCGCTCTTCGCGGGGAGAGGGTTGGGGTGAGGGG
>NZ_JBFULU010000076.1:0-23166 GCF_054049735.1 Bradyrhizobium sp. P5_C12 | reverse complement strand
CAGCAGGTATGGCGCACAGAACTGCCAAGGCCCCGAGGCGGCCTGCGTAATCCCAGACGATCCATGCTGCCGGATCGGATTGTTGCAGTCTTACAATTTGCGACACAACCATTGGGAAAAGGGCCGCCGCGAACCAGAGAGGCGTGGGTATCGAGCGAACCATCATCAGGTATCTTTATCGCCGCTAATACATTCAGCGCAATGCGGCCTAGCGAGCAGGGCACGTCTGCCTTGGGTCAAAAGCGCCGGTTTGGTGCCCAGCCACAAACTTCCGGTCTGCCCTTATCAACCGACATGTAGCTGCACCGCATTCACGCAAGCGAAGGGCCAAAAACGGACGCGAACGGCCGTCGGTGGTACCGGCCGAGGCCCACATAGACGCCCCCAAATCTGCTGGGCTCATCAACTGAGGAACAATAGGTGTATTAACAAAATATTTTACCTGAGATTGTAAGCACGCTACAGAGGTTGACGGGGTCGGCTGACATATGACGAGCGAACTGGAGAGCCGGTGGATCGATGCTGGAGCCTGCGCGCTCGTCACAATCGCCATCTTTGCGATCGTTTACTCCGTGAACGGAGGCGCGGCTTTTCCGGCAGACGATGCCTTCATCAACCTGCACAACGCTCAGGTTCTGCGTCTCGGCCGAGACGAGAATTATGAGGGAGTGCCGGCTCTTGTTGGGGCGACGAGCGGCGTGCATCTCGCACTGCTTCTGGCCTTCGAGCAACTAGTGTATCCCGATACTGCCGCGCTGTATGTGCTCAGCTCGCTCAGTGGCGTCGCCTATGTGCTCGGCGTATTCTTTATGTGCCTCAACATCGGATGTCCTCGGCTGGAAGCGGCGCTGATTGCCTTAGGCAGCCTTGTCTTCGCGGGCACGTTGTTTCAAGTCTTGAATGGGATGGACACCGGACTGGCAATGGCCGCGGTGGCGTGGGACATCAAACTGCTTACAGACAAAAGGCGCACCTTCTGGCTTCCGGCTCTGTGCGGCATCATGCCGTTTGTTCGGCCGGAACTCAGCTTCCTGTCGGCCGCGTCGATGCTCATCGTGTTCTGGGAAAAGTATGCTGCCACTGGCTTCAAAATTGCTGCCGCGGCGGTCGCGGCCTTAAGTTCCGTGCCCTTCCTACTCTGGTATTGGATCGACACCGGCTCATTGATGCCCAACACCGTCAGCGCGAAGATGTACTTTTTCGCCGAACGCTACGCAGATTGGTCGGATAAATCGCTCTTGATGCTTTTAGCGGTTTCTCAAGCCGCCTTTTTGAGCTTTCCGCTCTTCCTGTGTCTCCGTTTCGCGCGCCCGGCCGCGGTTGGACGCATGCTTGCGCTATTTGTTGCCGTCTTTCTTGGCGCCTACTTCTGGAGATTTCCGGGTGGCCTGCAGCACAATGGCGGACGCTATCTATATGTTCTCGCGCCGATCGTCCTGTTTGGCGTTGCGTGTGGCCTCTCTTCGGCGTTTCGCAAGCAAACACTCTCCATGGTCGCGATTTCGATCTTGTTCTTGCCGCTGGGATTTGTGTTGCAACTCAAGGACTACAGAACTCATATCGTCGGCTTCCAGGAAAACCTTGCAGATGTGGTGAGATGGATGAACGCAAATTTGCCGGATCGGCCAATGGTCATGGTTCACGACGCCGGCTACGTCGCCTACGCCGGACATGCTGCACTGGTCGATTTGGTGGGACTCAAGACGCCCGCCGCAATGGACTTTCACAGGCGAGCGACTTACCCGAGCGTCGGTCTGCAACGATCCAGAGCGGTCGCAGAGATCGCGGAAACATTCCAGCCGCAATATCTGCTTGTAATACAGGATTGGGACGAGAAATTCCGTTTCGTTGAGGGCCTTCGCGGTGAAGGGTGGACGGCGCGGGAGGTCTATGCGGGACATGCGCCGCCGGAGACGCCTGCAGCGCTGATCTATCACCTCTACGAACTGAACCGGCCGCATAGAGCGCTTGTAAGCCCAGGCTCATAGAGCAATCAGTCGTACGCTGGCCTTCCCACACCTTCGGCCGCTACGTTCCTTACGAACGATCAACCTGCGGTACCGGTTAGACCCACATCGTCGAGCCGTCCTCGATATCCCGCTAACCGATCGTGCGGCCTCGTGACCGCTTAGGGTCAAAATGCGAAGAACTCAACCTGAGCAAATCTTGTCCGCCATGCCTCAATAAGCGGACCTCGTGGAGCGATGCTGCCACTTCGCCGAAGGGCCAACAACCGACGTTCGATATATCGTCCGTTCGCATCTCGGAACCGCGTCGCGGACGCCGTAGTTAACTGCTCGATTGTATTCGCTTGACAAACGGCGGTCTCCACTGACCATCGAGGATGTTGCTCCCGCCCAGTAGACGCGGATGTAAAGCGAGAACTGGCCACTCGCAGCCAGCCAGTTGCTCTCTTTGTCTACTTGTCTACGCTCGGTGATTTTGGCACCAGCGCGCAGGGTCAACGAACCGCCCCGACATTGAACGTTCGCTTCGCAGGGAACGTTGGCGGCATCTTGCCGCTTGCCTCAGCGCCAGGTTGCCGGTTCGCAGGGAGGCTTATTAAACGGACCTCCGGCATAACTGCCGACGTCTGGAGCCCGGACACAGTGAACGACGTTGGAGGTAGGGACGACTGCACCGTTCTTGTCGCGCCACGCCGCCCTACGCCAGCTTGCCGGTTCGCAGGGAGGCTTATTGAACGGCCCTCCGGCAAAACTGCCAACGTCTGGAGCCCGGATGCAGTGAACGACGCGGGACGGATGGACGGCTGCGCCGTTTTGGTCGTACCACGCGGCCATGGCCGGATTAGCGAACATGGCCGCGGCGATCAGTCCTACCGAAGCAAGCTTCCTCATTTGCGCGTCTCCTTATGTGTCAATGATTGAACGACTGACCATCCTTTGCGGCTCATTCCTACCGAAGAGACTGCAAGCAACATTTTGCGGTATCGACTATGCACATCATCAAGGTTGATCTATATCAACTTCGCCCGAATACGGCGGCTGATGACCGCTCTGGGTCACAAGCGGCGGTTATCGCAAGCGTCGCTCACGGTCGGGTTTAGCACCGATACCGGACGTGATGAGGGGATGGAGCTTTAGTCGGCTCAGGGCCAACAACAGACATGGATGTCGATAGCGGAATCTTCGCAGGGAGGACGCGGCCCGCCACAGTTATTTCCGTGAAACAGCGAAACCGGGCTCGCCTGGTTGGACAGTTTGAGAGGTAGTAGCGTCGGCAAATCTTGGCTTTGACGTCAATCGCCATTTTTGACCAGAATCGCCAACGTGATCTCGCCATCGGTAATGTAGTGATTGACGCGTTCGTCGAGAAGATTGTCGCCCGCCTGATAGACTTTCACCGCTTCGATGGTTCGAATCCTCTTCAACTCACCGACAATATGATCGCGCTCTGCGTTCGTATCCGAATCTGTGGCGTGGGTGATTTGAAATGAAAGGCGAGTGAGGGATAGGCCGGTGTCCCTGGTGCCAGCTCCTATCCAAAGAACGCATTCGTTGTCCGGCGGGCGTTCGGTGTTTAGCCAGAAATCTGCTGTTCCCCAGGTTGCCTGGGCGCGCGTTCGGCTCAAAGCCCAGAACCGTACGTGGTGGCGCTTCCGCGGGCTGTTATCGATCGCCTTTTGAAAGCCGATGTCCTGGCCCCGCCCGAAAAGATGGAGGGTGCTGAACGGGGCGGTGGGGTATGGAGTATTGAGCACAAAGGCTCGGACCATGCCCCATGAACTGGCTAGACTAAGCCGATCTGCCTCCGACCAGCCGAGCGCTGCGAAGGCCCCGCGAAGCTGCTGGAGCGTGCCGACGAGCACGACATTCACGGGATCTCCAGGCAATCCGTCGCCCGTAATCGTGTAACTCGGCACACGTTTGCTTTGGAGAATCTTCAGGCCCATCCGAATGGCACGTGGCAGAACAATATACGCGGCAATGCCGTAGGTAGCACTGACCGCCAGGATCCAAGGTAGCCTGCGGTCTGCGGTTTCAAAAACAACAAAGACAATCAACCAGACACAGAAGATTCCCAATCCAAAGATCAGCAAACGCTGCACAAGAAGCTTGAGCAATCTCATGATCTTGCACGGCCTCGTTGAAAGCCCCCTCAGTCCAACGACAGCTTTCCCTGAGGGGACCGGATTCAGAAAGATACGTCCGTATTGCTGTTTGGACAAATTGCTCGTCTCGAAATCCTTGAAAATTTCAAGAACAGGTCGGACAAGCTCCCATTGAGTGAAGACGACAATCGAAGTCGCCTTCGGGTCCAGAATGCGAAAAGCTCAGCGTGAGCAAATGTAGTCCGCTCCGACCCATTAAGCTGACCTCAAAGCGAAGGCTCGCCACTTCGCTGATGGGCCAATAGCAGAATTGCGCGCTATCGCCGCCACCAATACACTAAGGCGCAATTTTAGGAGATTGAACATGAAATCTGTCGTGTCGACAGTTGACCTTCCGGATCGTACCGAGGTCGTCGAAAAGTTGACGACCCTGATAGAGGGCGTCTTGGCTGTTTGAAAACGCCAGGACGCTTGGCGGCGATAGAACAAGTTATTCGTTCAAGACCGTCTTAGCGGTCAAACTCGCAAGTGCATTCAACTTAGAGAACGAATTGAGGAATGGAATTCTCGCCGGGTTTCGATCGTTCGCGTTTTCACACAGCCAGGGTCAAAATGCGAAGAACTCAACCTGACGGCACACTGCCCGCGCGGCCTGGACTCATCAGCGAACTCGATTATTGGGCAAGACGCACGAAGAAGAGGCCCGATGTCCTGGTCGTTCGGCTGACTGGGTTTGATCGCGTGTATCGAAATGGATACACGTCGTAGTTCCACCAATTGTTCTGCTGAATGCACGCTTGGCAAGCCAAATCCGAGGCTATCTCGTCTTGGGTGGATCGCCGGCGGTACGTACGAGCCGGTCCGCCTTTACCAGGACGCGATCGTCTGCCGGCTGCGGTCGCAGTGAAAAGCTGATCGCGACAAACGCGACGCAGAGCACGATGCCCACCGCCATAGCGCGCAGATAGGTCGGCCTATCGGCATTGTGAAACGAGGGGGTGGTGCTCCTCCTCGCCAGCCGTTCACATTCAGCCGGGGAGAGCTTCTGCAACTGTTCGACTTCGCGATGCTCGATGGAAAGAGCGCTGTAGTGAGCGGCCATCTCACGATAGTTTTGTCGTGAGGAACGATCAATCGCCGTCTCGGCGCGCTTTTCAAACGCCCTGGCTCGGTTGGCAAGTTCTGTTGCCTTTGACATCGGGCACCTCATTCTAAAGGTGGTCCGCTGGACACCAATTAATTGGTCGGCCGGCGTGTCAATTCGGTTCAACGCTTGGACGACCCGGTTCACGCTGGCGGACCTATTAGCTGGTACCATTCGACCGCTTCAACCAGGCGGCCATCGGGGCCACGGGCCGTGTCGCGGCTCATCTTGTTTGCGAACGAGCTGACAAATATCTCCAGCTTCGATTGCTCTTCGCCCCGACAGGGCCGGGCGTCTGTCCCACGCTCACCTTGCCCGCCGCCGGCGGGGTTGGGGCAGGGAYTATGCCCCATCGCGCCGCAATAATTTCACAGTTTTGAGGAACCAATACCCATGCCCGCTGGGGGATCAGCGCATGGGGGAGCCATGACTGACAGCGAGTGGAAGGAGCGCTGGCACGAGGTCGAGCGCTTTCGATTGATGGCGCATGAAACGACAGACCCAGTGGCGGCGGCTCTGCTTCTCGATATCGTGTTGGACTTAGAAGCGGACCTGAATGAGTTGGTCGACGTAGAGGCGCAAAGGCTGCCGTGGCTTGGAGCAGTGGCCTGAGTGCAGGCCTCGTCGATTGATCCAGCTGGGCAGACGCTGTCTGCTCGACCAGCAACTCGCCATAGCTTCGCGAAGTTGCTCGCGCAGCCAGACTGAGGAACGACGAGGGCGCCGGCCCGCCGGTTCACGCTGCCGGGCTTGCCGCAAATACGAAGGCCGCAGCGGGAGGTCAAATAGCTGCGGCCCGACCTTCTTGCGCTGTCGTCGTGACGCTCGACCTTCCCAGGACTTGGCAATCGCCCGAGCTATATCGCGGGCCTTCTCATGAACCGAGCGAGGCACCTTTCGAGCAGGCGTGTTCGGGCAGCAACGTTGCCTCAAGGCGCAGGCGTCACAGTCAGCCTTGCTTGCTCGATAAAGCAGCGTGTTCACACGTGTCTCTGTTGTGGTCAGCGTCTTGCCACCAGGACAGATGTAGACGTCGCTGGCTGGATCATAGTTGAAGTCCTCGCGCGCGAAGGTCCCATCTGCGCGCCGTCGGAGCACGACGTGGGTTGGCCCTGGGCCCAAGCGGCCGAAGAGGTTGATAAGATCAATGTTGAGGGCCAACAGGCGACATGGCACACCACAGCAAAAAAAATCCCGGCGCTTGGCCGGGATCGATACTTCACGCCTTGTTCGTAAACCAAATCGTTGGGGCTCCCGCCACTCCCGCATTCTGCATGGCATTCTTCAATTCAGCACTCTCCGCGAAGGCTTGCGCAGCTTCAATCGTAGCAAACTCGTGAGTTACTGTGATGTCATTGGGATTTTCGACTGCTCGGTAGACAGCCTCGGCTGTTACGCCCTTCGCCTTCTGAACCGGAGCAAAATCGTCGTAAACCTTCCGCCAGGTCTTGTAGTCGGAAACCGTGTGCCTAACAAACATAGTCGTCATCAGATGTTCCTCCCTGACTGGTCGTAACAATCTTTCCACGAACGCTTGAAACAGCACTTCCAGTAGCAACAGTATAATACTGGCCGCCGCTTGGAGCTATTTCATTTCCGGGTTGCACTGATGCCATCGGACGTTTGCCCTTTGTCCGATCGAACGGCCTCATCAGTCGGATGTCCGCAGCGGGTCAAAATGCGAAGAACTCAACCTGAGCAGATCTTGTCCGCCATGCCTCGGTGAGCGGACCTAGTGGAGGGCTGCGGCCACTTCTCCGATGGGCCAGAAGGCGACATTGGAATGGACATTCATTTTTCGTGAGTTACGGCAGCCCAGATGGCTTCTTGCATTTCTCGGAACTCTTTGGAGTACGACCGGAAGTTGGCTCCTTCAATTGCTTTTAGCATCGGACCGCGCAAGGGATCATCGCGAAGCTCTCCAAGAACGATGCCTTTTCCCGCGCCAACTCGGGTGCACGCGCCAAGGTAAACAAATATCTTCAATGTCTTGGCATCGATAGGCCCCTTAATCACCCTGTCGACCCGTGCGTTCATTATTATCATCTGATTGCCAGCAACATCGCCTACCTGCGAGCCGTCGCCATAGATCGTCGTTTCGATTATCACCGGTGCGTCGATGTCGGTCGGAACATGTTCAAAGAAGATGCCTCGTTCCGTGGACGGACTACATGCAACCGCGCATGTTGAAGCAAGGCAACAGATCGCCAGACAAAATCCCCAGACGCGCAGAGCCATCGCGTTCCCGCTAGTCCCTTTCATTCGGATTTCTCCCTCCCAGCAAGATCACCCTAGCATGGCTCGACAATTTCCGCCTTGGGTCAAAATGCGAAGAACTCAACCTGAGCAGATCTTGTCCGCCATGCCTCAATAAGCGGACCTCGTGGAGCGACGCCGCCACTTCGCCGAAGGGCCAACAGCAGACATCCTGCATTTTCTGTACGCGCTGGCAGTTACGGCAACTGCATAGAGCCTCATGAACTCGCGCAGCAATGTGCTATTTCTCCGCGTTGCTGAAGTTGCATCGATTGATTGATCCGTCGCCGTTCATCAGGCACGAGAATGACGCAGTGCTCGTCGAACGTTCAAATCGGTATTCAATGGAGAGATTGCCAAGTTCGTGAGTCTTCCGCATCAGCGCCGACGGGTGCGCAGGACTTTCCGCCGCATACGGGTTTGTCACCTTCATGGGGGCCCCGAACAGCTCAATCACCTGATCGGCCGCCAGTTTCGCACCGAGGCTACCGCCGCCATATCTCACGCGCGCGGTCGGGTCACTCCTCTTGCCCGTCGTCCCGAAAGCCAGACTGATGCCGAAGGAGGACTGGCAGATTATGTCTCCGCTTTGTCGCTCGGGGAGGTTCTTCTCGATCCATGAAATTCTTGTCGCAGCAAAGAACTTCTTCAGGTTCTCGTCCGAGTAGAATCCTTCGCGCAGAAACAAGTCATTATCGAGCGCATATTTGAAGTTTCGCAAGAACTCGACCGGGGTAGCTAGCCGATTGTTCAACGCAACTGGATCTTTTTGCGAACCGGTGATCTCTTCGGCAGCGGCCGATTGTGCGATTGTCGCAAGTACCAAAGCAAACAAGATCGCGAGGCGCCGCCTGCCATTCAACATGTGTTCAACCGGCGCAACACTCGTGGTCACCTCGAAGACCTCATGATCAGATAGCGTTCACTGGGCTCGGTCAACGAGATCTCCTAGCTGTAGAGACCTGATAGTCTCCTTCGCCTTCGACGTTGGTAGCGTCACGGTTGCATAGACAAAATACATCAACCTTCCGCGTCGGAAAATGTTCAATTTTGAATGAAGCGGGGCAAGGTCCGCTTCGGGCCCAAAAGCTGACGTTGGCTTTGAGCTCGACAATGTCCGCTAGAGGCGAAAGCGGAAGCTGCGTGTTCCCGCATGCTGGTCAGCGGGCTGATCCAGGCCAGCCATCAAACCCTTCCGAACGCAATCGATCACGCTGCCGTCTTCGCCGCTCTCGGATTGTCCGAACAGACACATCGCGCATCCAGCAGGCCACCCATCAGCTCCAGTGCTGGTCTTGCTGGATTGGTGCCATGGCTTGCTGTGGGGAACGATCCTTCGATCACAGCAATCTCCTTCGACATGAAAAACCCGCGCCGGATTTCTCCGCGCGGGCGTTACGAACTTTCGATGATGCCATAGTGCCAGTGTTTTGCCCGACGAGTCAAAGCTGAACTGTGCGACGGGCAGGGATGCCCCAGTCCACCAAACGCCGGTTTGGCGCGAACCAAAATAGCAAATAGTTTCAATGCCCCCGCTACTGTGCATGGGGTTGTTTGTCACATTTTTTGGTTTGAGCGCGCCTAAAAGGTCAGCTCAGCGCCGTCCGCGCGGCGCCTCGGCCTTTGCCGGCGGTTCGGTCTGCGGCGCGCAGGTCGCGGCTGCCAGCGTGCTCTGCGCCTGCGGCATCAGGCCGGGCTCGGCGGCGAGCGCCTTCATCACGATCAGGCCCGTGGTGCTCGGCGAGTCGATGATCAGGCGGTCGGCCGCGGTGATCTCCTCGTCCTCGGGCAGCTCGTTGTGCTGCGCCTCGGTCATCAGGTCGAGCTCGATCACCTTGCGGCCCGCCGAGCGGTCGTTGATGGCGTAATAGGCGATCTCGTTGCGGGTGTAGAACGACACCGAGGTATAGGCCTGGCTGACGGGCACCGCGAGCTTGATCGGCCCATTCGACAGATCGTAGCGGCAGATCGCGAGCGCAAAGGCCGGATCCATGAACGGCATCGGCGAGGTGCCGGGATCGGCGAGGGGCAACTGGGTGACGCCGTTGAGCTTCGTCATCGGCGTCAGCCGCGAATAGGCGTCCTGGGTCGCGATCCGCGGCAGCGCCAGCACGCTGACGAGATGGACGACGAGGCCCAGCACGACACCGGCGACGATGGTAAAAGCGAGGCGGATCATGAGCAGCCCACCGTCGTGATCGTCGGCATCGGCGCATCGCGCTGGGTGCGGGTCGCAACGCCGACCGGGGTGTCGTAGAGGCGCAGCATCAGCGCGTAGCGCTCGATGCCGCCGGTCGGCAGCCAGTTGCCGGCGCGCGAGCGCGAGGCGATGCGGATCTCGAACGTGCCGTCGGACTGGCGGACGATCTCCTGGCTGGTGAAGCCGTAGCGTTGCAGCGAGTTGGCGACGAGATGACCCTTGCGGTCATAGAGCGTCAGCGTCCAGAACCGCGCCGGCGGCGTCACGCCGGAGACGACGACGTCGCAGCGGCCGTCGAGCGCCTTCTTCCTGTCGTCGGCGGTCGCGGTGAAGGCGACGCCGTCGCCGGTGCCGATCGGCAGCTCGCCGTTGCGTACGATGGTGGCGCGCGAATAG
The DNA here is from genome assembly GCF_054049735.1 of Bradyrhizobium sp. P5_C12. Lineage (NCBI taxonomy): Bacteria > Pseudomonadati > Pseudomonadota > Alphaproteobacteria > Hyphomicrobiales > Nitrobacteraceae > Bradyrhizobium > Bradyrhizobium sp. P5_C12. The sequence continues at coordinate 13,098 of NZ_JBFULU010000076.1, read as the reverse complement.
GGATCGACGTCGGCGGTGCCGGTGCGCGGACGCGCGGTCCACGGGCCGATGGTCAGCGCGCCGATCTCGGTGCCGCGCGTCGTCGTCATCCAGGTCGCGCCGACGCCGACCACGGTTGCGAGCAGAAGGGCCGTCAATGTGATCAGGATCAGCCGCACGGGATTCGATCAGTTCTTGCGTGGCGCGGATGAGCCCGCATTCCCCGCGGTCTCGGCTGCATAGTTCTGCGGGAAGGCGAGCGCGCTCGAGGCCGCCGCCGGCTTGGCCGGCTTCGCCGTCTCGTCGGACGTCGTCTTCACCGCGGTCCTGGCCGCGTCATCGAGCAGCTTTTCGACGCGCACCAGGATATCGGCGCCGCGCTTGGTCAGCACGGGCGGGGGACCGGGCTTGGTCTCCAGCACCTTCGGCGCGGCATTGGCCTGCGCCGCCATCGGCTGCGGCGGCAGCTTCTGGCCCATGCCGATGCCGGGAATTTCCCTGACCTCGACGCCCTGATGCGCGACGACCATGATGTCGTGCCAGGTCTGCGCCGGCAGCGAGCCGCCGGTCATGCGGTTGGTCGGCGAATAGTCGTCATTGCCGTACCAGACCGCGCAGGTGAAATTGCCGGTGTAGCCGACGAACCAGGCGTCGCGATAGGCGTTGGTGGTGCCGGTCTTGCCCGCGGTCGGAATGCCGTCGAGGGCGGCGCGGCGGGCGGTGCCTTCGCTGACGACGTGGCTCATCATGCCGGCCATGTCGGAGGCGACGGAGGCCGGGATCGCCTGCCGCGGCTTTGGACCGTCGCGGTCCCAGCGCCAGACCGGGTCGCCGGCGCCGGTGCGCACCTCCAGCACCGAATGCGGCGTCACGGCCCGGCCCCTGTTGGGGAAGGTCGCGTAGGCCACCGCGTGCTCGAGCACGGTGACTTCGTCCGAGCCGATCGGCAGCGACGGCGTGTCGGGCAGCGGCGCCTTGAGGCCGAAGCGGCGCGCGACCTCGACGATCTTGGCGCGGCCGATCTTGGCGGGGTTGGGCGCCTTCGGCTGTTCCTTCTGGCCGATGGCGATCGACAGCTTCACCGGCACGACGTTGATCGAGCGCGTGATCGCCTGGGTCAGCGTCACCGCGCCGGAGTAGGAATGGCCATAGTTCTGCGGGCACCAATTGCCGATGCAGACCGGGCCGTCGACCACGATCGAGTTCGGCGTGAAGCCGTTGAGGAGTGCGGTGGTGTAGACGTAGGGTTTGAACGACGAGCCGGGCTGGCGGTAGGCGTCGGTGGCGCGGTTGAACTGGCTCGCGCCGTAGTCGCGGCCGCCGACCATGGCGCGAATGCCGCCGTCGAGGTCGGACACCACGGTCGCGGCCTGGGTGGCGTGGTAGTCGCGGCCGAACTGGCGCAGCTGGTTCTCGATCGCGTCTTCGGCCGCCTTCTGCACGTTGGTGTCGATCGCGAGGCGCACCACGAAGACGCGTTCGATGTAGGATTTCGGGAAGGTATCGACCAGCTTGCGCATCTCGTCGAAGGCGTAGTCGAGATAGTAGTTCGGCGAGGCCTCGTCGCGGCGGTCGACGGCGAAGGCCGGGTTGCGGCGGGCGCCGAACACCTGGCCCTCGGTCATGAAGCCGGCATCGACGAGATTGTCGAGCACGACGTTGGCGCGGGCGCGCGCCGCGGGCAGGTTGATGTGGGGCGCGTATTTGGTCGGGGCCTTGAACAGGCCGGCGAGCATCGCGGCTTCCGCCAGCGTCACGTCGCGCGCGGATTTGTTGAAGTAGAAATGCGCCGCGCCGTCGACGCCGAAAGTGCCGCCGCCCATATAGGCGCGGTCGAGGTAGAGCTTGAGGATCTCGTTCTTGGTCAGGCGCCATTCCAGCCAGACCGCGAGGAAGGCCTCGTTGACCTTGCGCTCGATGGTGCGCTCGTTGCTCAGGAACAGGTTCTTGGCGAGCTGCTGGGTGATCGAGGAGCCGCCCTGGCGGACGCCGCCGGCCTGGGCGTTGGTGACGAGGGCGCGCGCGGTGCCGGCGATGTCGATGCCGAAATGCTCGTAGAAGCGGCGGTCCTCGGTCGCGAGCGTCGCCTTGATCAGCACGTCCGGAAAGTCTTCCAGCGGGATCGAGTCGTTGTGCTTGATGCCGCGGCTGCCGATCGGGTTGCCGTAACGGTCGAGGAAGGTCACCGCGAGGTCGGACTTCTTCAGCCAGTCCTCATCCGCGGTCTCGCGGAAGGCGGGGATGGCGAGCGTGAGCATCACGACCAGTCCGCCGAGCCCGAGGGTTGCGGCCTCCGACAGCGGCTCGATGAACACCCAGCGCTTCCACCGCCCGACATAGAAGCGGTCCATGAAGGTCGAATAGCGCTCGTAGAGCTCGCGAATGCCCTTGGCCGAGGAGAACAGCGAGGAGTCGATGCGCGCATCGAGATCCAGGAAGAAATTCCGGACCCTGGCCTTCCAATGCGGTGGTATGATCTGGCGCACCTAGAACCCTTGAGGCTCGGTTCGAAAGCGTTCAAGCACCCGGCCGGGGCGGCATCGAGACGTCTTGCGGGAATGTTGCGGCAAACCCAAGGCGCCCGGTTCGCGTCCGAGGGGACTTGCTGTTCCTTCTAGCCGAGCGGGGCCTATAAACCAATGGTCACGCTCGGGATTTTGAACAACAGGCCTAATTGACCCCGGGTCATTACGGGCCTCACGGGGGTGCTGCTTGCAGCATCCTCGCCGCACGCCCTAGATGGCGTTAGCCGTAGCTCTTTCGAATCTTGTTGAGGCGCATGACCGCAGCTCGCAAACGACCTTCAGACCAGGATGGATTCTTCTGGAAAACCAAGACGTTGGAAGAGATGTCGGACGTCGAATGGGAGAGCCTGTGCGACGGCTGCGGGCGCTGCTGCCTGAACAAGCTCGAGGATGAGGACACCGGCCAGATCTATTTCACCCATGTCGGCTGCAAGCTGCTCGATGGGGCGACCTGCGGCTGCAAGGACTACCCGAATCGCTCGGACAAGGTTCCGGACTGCGTCCGCCTGACCCCGGCCAATGTCCGCACCCTGAACTGGCTGCCGCCGAGCTGCGGCTACAAGCTCGTGGCCGAGGGGCGCGATCTCTATTGGTGGCATCCTCTGGTGTCCGGTGATCCCAACACCGTGCATGAGGCCGGCGTCTCCGTGCGCGGCCGGGTCGAGGGCAGCGAGGAGGCGATCCCGGACGAGGACCTCGAGGACCACATCGTGCAATGGCCCGCGCAGCTGCCGAAGCGGGCGCGCCTGAAGCGACGTCCGAAAGACTGACCCGTCGTTCCTCGTCAGGTCACGTCTTCGCGATGACCCCGGGGTGGGATGCTCCCATGCGCCGCGGTGCCTGCCTGAGAAGAACTTTGCTGTCTACATTGTCTCGATAGAACGAATCCTTCGCGGCATTGCGCCGCTCCACGACGTCCGATCGAGATGAACAAGTTCGAACGGCAGGGCGAACCTGCCGACAGCCAGACATTGCCCGACGACATCGCCGAAGAGCTCTCCCGCCTTCCGACCGAGGTCATCAGCGTCAGCGACGCGCCCTCCCTGGCGCCGCCGGCGCCGCTGTCGCAGGACGAGGTCCGGACCATCGTGATCAGCCTGATGCTGACGATGTTCCTGGCGGCGCTCGACCAGACCATCGTCGCTACCGCGCTGCCGACCATCGGGCGCCAGTTCCAGGATGTCTCGAACCTGTCCTGGGTGATCACGGCCTATCTGCTCGCCTCGACCGCGGTTGCACCGGTGTTCGGGACGCTGAGCGACATCTATGGCCGCAAGGCCATGCTGGTCGTGTCGTTGAGCCTGTTCATCGCGGGCTCGGTGCTGTGCGCGATCGCGCCGAGCATGCCGATGCTGATCCTGGCGCGCGGGCTCCAGGGGCTCGGCGGCGGCGGCATCATGCCGGTGGTGCAGACCGTGATCTCCGACGTCGTGAGCCCGCGCGAGCGTGGCCAGTATCAAGCCTATTTCTCCAGCGTCTGGATGGTCGGCGGCATCCTCGGCCCCGTGATCGGCGGCGTGTTCGCCGAGCATCTGCACTGGTCGATGATCTTCTGGATCAATTTGCCGCTCGCGGCCGCGGCACTCGCGCTGCTGCTGCCGAAGATGAAGAAGATCCCGGTGTTCCACCGCAAGCGCAAGGTCGACTGGGTCGGCGGCGTGCTGCTGATGGCCTCCGCCGTGGTCTTCATGCTGGTGCTGACCTGGGGCGGCACGCGTTATCCGTGGCTGTCGCCGACCGTTCTTGCAATGGTGGGCGGCGCCGTCGCGCTCGCGGTCACCTTCGTCTGGCATGCGCGCCGGGCGGACGAGCCGTTCCTGCCGCTGCCGCTGCTCAGCGGCAAGGTCGCGCCGTTCGCGTTGACGGCGGGCGGCTGCGGCCTCGGCGCGATCACCGGCCTCACCGTGCAGCTCCCGCTCTATTACGAGTCGGTCTACCATCTCAGCGCCAGCGAGGCGGGGCTTGCGCTGATTCCGCTTGCCGCGGTCTCGACCTGCGGCGCGGCGATTGCCGGCCGCACCATGGCGCGCGCCAAGCACTACAAGCGCGTCGCCATCGTCGGCACCTCCTGGGCGGCGCTGTGCGCGCTGGGCCTCACCGTCACCACGCTGCCGCTGTGGGGCCTCTTGACGCTGATGGCCGCGTTCGCGCTCGGGCTCGGCACCACCTTCCCGGTCTGCGTGGTCTCGCTGCAGAATTCGGTGGCCCGTCCGCAGGTCGGCACCATCACCGGCGCGATGAACTTCTTCCGCTCGCTGATGTCCTCGTTCACGGTCGCGGCGTTCGCCGCCATCCTGCTGATCGCGCTCGGCACGGACATTCCGCTCGCCGGCGAGCATCACGCCGCAGGCGGCATCCCTGCGATCCCCGCCGAGGACATGCGGCACGCCTTCCGCTACGTCTTCGCTGCCGCCACCGCGTTGATGACCACCGCCGCGCTCTGCCTGATCGCGATGGAGGAGCGGCCGCTCGCCGGTCCCTCCACCGCGCAACCCGTCGAGATGGCGGAGTAGGATCTCATCCCCCGCGGTCGGCGTAGGGATCGTCGCCGGCATTGCCTTCGGCTCCCTTCCGCGCCGCCGCCGCAAGATGGGTCTTGAGCCGCGCCAGCGCATCGGCGGACCAGTCGCGGACATCGGTGACCGCAACCCAGGCATCGACGTAGTGTTCGGGCGCGAAGACATGGCCAAAGCCCATCGGCGTATCGGTCGCGACCGCCATGTCGAGGGCGAGCTGCAGCATCGTGACGATCGGATACCATCGCAGCTCCGGTGACACGTCCGGTCCGCGCGGCGCATTCATCCAGGCCGGGGCCCGAAAGGCGTCGCGGTAGGCGAAGAACGTGATCGCGTCGCTGGCATATTGCAGATAGACCACGCGCATCGGGCCCCAGGGCGTATCCGGCGGCACCGTCGGCCCGTTCTGGTTCATGAAGCGGACGAAGCGGTTGTCGCGGAATTCCGGCAGCCAGGCCGGCGAGCCCTGATTGCGGTTCGCGGTGACCGAGTTCCAGATGCGGCTCTCGAATGGCGGCCCGCTCCACAGCGCGCCGGCAATCGGATCGCCGATCGTCTCGAACAGCTCCGCGGATTTTTCCGAGTTCATCGCGCCGAGGCTGAGCCCGTGCAAATACAGCTTCGGCCGCTTGTCCTTCGGCAATGTCGTCCAGTAGCCGTAGATCTCGGAGAACAGCGCACGCGCGGCTTCCGCGCCATATTCGGGCTGAAACAGCAGCGACAGCGGGCTGTTGAGATAGGAATACTGCACCGCGACGCTGGCGACGTCGCCATGGTGGAGATATTCGACCGTATCCATCGCGGACGGATCGATCCAGCCGGTGCCGGTCGGCGTGATGACGACGAGCGTCGCGCGTTCAAATCCATGCTGGCGCTTGAGCTCGTCGAGCGCAAGCCTGGCGCGGGCCTGCGCCGTGTCGCCGCCGCCGAGACCCACATAGACGCGCACCGGGTCCTGCGCGGGCCTTCCCGTGACGGCGCCGATCTCCGCTGCGGTCGGACCTGAGGCAATGAATCTGCGCCCCATACGCCCGAGCTGGTTCCACTTCACCAGCGACGCCGGGCTTCCCGTTCTCTCGGGCGCGGTCGGCTGCGGCCGCTCGGGCTCGAGCAAGGCATCGATTTCGCGGAAGGACGAATCGAGCGCGTTGAACGCGGTGCGGATCAGGACATTGCTGGCGATCGACCAGAACAGCAGGCCTGCAACGAGCACGCCGATGACGTTCGCGATCTTTCGCGGAATGACCCGCCCTTTGCGCGCGGCCAGGAAGCGGGCGACAAGCACGAACAGCCGCCCCAGCACCAGCAGCACGACGAACGTGATCAGGGCGATGACGCAGACCTTGAGCGGATGCGCGGTCTCGACCGGCGCCATCTTCATCACGGTGCGGATCGAGTTCTGCCATTCGGCAGCCCGCCGCAGGAAGACGATGACGACGAGCAGGCAACCGGCCGTGACCAGCGCATTGGCGCTCGATCTCACGCGCGCCGAAGGCTCGGGCAATTCGAGGTAGTGCCATAGCCAGCGCCAGAGGATGCCGGCGAGGTAGCCGATCGCAAAGCAGCCGCCGGCGAGGACGCCTTGCGTGAGATAGCTGCGCGGGATCAGCGTCGGCGTCAGCGCGGCCGCGAAGAACAGCGCGCCCAGCATGAGGCCGACGCCCGACAGCGATAGCAGTTGCCTTCGAATGAGCCGCGCCAGATTCATGAAGGCACCCTCCGAGCGATGCTATCCTCTGTTGCTATCTGAAAAACTGCTCTTGCGCGGCAATCGGATGGTGAACTCGGTGAATTCGCCGGGGCGCGTATCGACGTCGATCGTGCCGCCGTGCTGCTTCACGACGATGTCGTGGCTGATGGAGAGTCCGAGGCCGGTGCCTTCACCGGCGGGCTTGGTCGTGAAGAAGGGATTGAACATCTTCTCCTTCACGTCGGGCGCAATGCCGGCGCCGTTGTCGCGGATGCGGATCTCGACTTCAGTGCCGCGGTCGCGCGTCGTGGCGCTCAGCGTGGGCGCGACGCATCCGCTTTTGCTGCGCTTTTCCAGCGCGTAGAAGCCGTTCGAGATCAGGTTCAGCAGCACCCGCGTGATCTCCTGCGGAAACAATTCCGCCGTGCCGGCCTGCGGATCGAGCGCGCGCTCGAGCGTGACGTCGAACTGCGGCCTCTCGGCCCGCGCGCCGTGATAGGCGAGGTCGAGGCTCTCCTCGACCAGGGCGTTGATGTCGGTGAGCCGGTGTTCGCCGGCGCCCTCGCGCGAATGCAGCAGCATGTTCTTGACGATCGAGTCGGCGCGCCGTCCGTGCTGCACGACCTTTTGCAGGTTATCCTTCAACAGACCAGTGAGCTCATCGACCTCGTCGCGGGTATTTTTCGCCAGGGCGGCCGTCTTCAGGGCGTCATTGAGCTCGTCGATCAGCTCGCCCGACAGCGCCGCGAAATTATTGACGAAATTGAGCGGGTTCTTGATTTCGTGCGCGATCCCTGCGGTGAGCTGGCCGAGCGAGGCGAGCTTCTCGGTCTGCACCAGGCGATCCTGCGCGGCGCGCAGGTCGTCGAGCGATTTTGCAAGCTCCCGGGTGCGGGCCTGCACTTGCTCGAACAGCCGCACATTGCCGATCGCGATCACGGCCTGGTCGGCAAAGGTCTGCAGCAGAGCGACCTGCTTGTCGGTGAACGGATGCACCTCGTTGCGGCGGAGCAGGATCGCGCCGATGCTCTCGTTCTCCTGCAACAGAGGCACGCTCAGAATGCTGCGGTGGCCCATGCGCAGCGCGTGCGCGCGGCCTTCCGGGAACTCATCGCTCTCACTGAGATCGGCGACATGCACGGGGAGCCGGTCGACGAAGGCACGGCCCGCGGTCCAGTTGCGATTGATCGGCCAATTCTCGAGGTTGATCGGAATCGGCCCATGGTGGGCGCTGAAGCGCAAGCTGTCGCCCTCCTTCAGCGCCACGGCGGCGTCATAGGCATCGCAGAGCTCGCAGGCACTCTCGACAATCGCCTTCAGCGCCGGTCCGACATCGGTCGGCGAGGACGCGATCACCTTCAGGATGTTGGCGCTGCCGGTCTGGTGTCTCAGCGCCTCGGTCAATTCCTCGGTGCTCTCGCGCAATTCGCGGAGCAGCCGCGCATTCTCGATGGCTATCACGGCCTGCGCGGCGAACTGCTGGAGCAGCCTGATCTGCTTGTCGGTGAATCGGCGCTGCTCCTGCCTGAAGATCATCACATTGCCGACGATGCGGTCGTCCTTGATCAGAGGCACGGTCAGCAGGCAGCGCGCGCCGCCGAGATCGACCAATGCCCGGCGATTGGCGTCGCCGCTTCGATAGGCCGCCGTATCGTCGAGATTGTCGATCTCGACATACGGCTCGCCCAGCAGCAGGCGAGCGGGCGCCGTGCCCGGGCCGTACTCGAGGTGCTGCATGCGCCGGTATTCGTTGTAGGCGGGCGGCAAGCCGTAGGTCGCAGCGCTGTGGAACGACTTGCCGTCAAAAGTGTTAAGCACGCCGAAATTGGCGCCGCAAAGCTGCATCGCCTTGGCGAGCATCGCATCGAAGACCGGAACGAGGTCACCGCCCGAGCTGGAGATGACGCTCAGGACTTCGGCCGTCGCTGTCTGTTGCTCGAGCGCTTCGGTGAGCTCATTCGTGCGCTGCTGCACCTCGTTGAACAGCCGCGTGTTCTCGATGGCGATCACGGCCTGATCGGCAAAGGTCTTGAGCAGGGTGATCGCCTTGTCCGGGAACGGACCGGCCTCCGGCCGCGTGACGCCGATGGTGCCGATCGCGACGCCGTCGCGCAGCATCGGGACCACCAGGATGCTGCGATAGCCCCTTGTCCGCGCCAGCTCCTTCATCGCCTCGGTGAGGTCGGGTTCGTTCTGCATGTCGCTGCGGAATGCGAACGCTCCGCTCATCGCGACCCGGCTGTGAATGCCGGACGCCGCAAGCGGCGCGGGGAATGAGCCGAGCAGATCCGCGTTGCCGGCCTCAACGTCGGTGGTGAAGGCGGCCAGATGCAGCATGCCGTCGATGACGCGGGTGACGGTGGAGGAATGTCCGCCAATGAGCGCCTTGGCGCTGTCGGAGATCGCCTGGAACACCGGCGTCACATCCGCCGGCGAGGCGGCAATCACCTTGAGGATGTCGGCGGTCGCGGTCTGCCGTTCCAGCGCCTCCCTGGTCGCGTTGAACAGGCTGACATTCTTGATCGCGATCACCGCCTGGTCGGCGAAGGTCTGGAGCAGCCTGACATGGTGCTCGCCGAACGCGCCGGTCTCCCGGCGCGTGGCGATGATGACGCCGATCGCCTCGCCCTCGCTCATCAGGGGGGCGAACAGCATGCTGCGGTAGCCGCGGGCGCGCGCGATGTCGCGTGCGGCCGGCTCGAGCTCGGTGTCGGGCAATTGCGCCGCCGCACCATTGGCCACAAGCTGGTAAGGCGGAAACCGTGCGAACGGCACCGGGAACGAGGATTGGAGCACGCGATCGCCGGCCGGATCGGTCGGCGTGAATGCCGCCAGATGCGCGGCGCCGCCGACATAGCGCAGCACCGCCGTGGAGAAGCCGCCGATCAGCCGGTTGGCGTTGGCCGCGATGGCGTCGAACACCGGCTGCACGTCGGACGGCGAGGCGGCCATCACCTTCAAGATGTCGGCGGTGGCGGTCTGCCGCTCCAGCGCCTCTCCGGTCTCGTTGAACAGCCGTGCATTCTCGATCGCGATCACGGCCTGGTCGGCAAACGTCTGGAGCAGTTGCACGTGGTCCGGCGCAAACGCGCCGGGCTCGGCGCGTGTGACGCTGATCATGCCGACCGCCGTGCCCCGGTTCATCAGCGGCATGAACAGCACGCTGCGGAAGCCGCGCAGTCGCGCCAGATTGCGGTTCAGCTCCGGGACGTGCTCGGCCTCGCTGTCGGGAAACTGGATCGTCTCGCCGCCGCGAACCAGGGCAAAGGTCGGAAAGTCCTCGATCCGGCGCGGGAACGATGCCTTCAGCCCTTCGTCCGCGTCCGGGCTGGTCGGCGTGAACGCCACGAGGTGCAGCTCGTCGCCGATGAACTGAAGCACGGTGGCGGAGAAGCCGCCCAGCAGGCGCTTCGAGCTGGACGCGATCGCAGCGAACACCGGCCGGGCATCCGAGGGAGATGCCGCGATGGTGCGCAAGATCTCGGCGCTGGCGTTTTGCCGATCGCGCAGCCGCGCATTCTCGGCTGCGGCCGACTGCAATTGCCGTTTGAGCTCGTCGATCCCGGCGACATCGTTGGAAGGGGCGGTCATTCGCAATCCGGCTTGGTGCCGCGACGGGCGCCGCACCGGGCCGGATTATCACATCTCCTGCGGCCGGAGCCAGCGCCTGCCGCCCTGCCGCCGAGACCCGGCTGCCTCACGTGCCCGGCCGCGACACCTCGGTCTCCTTGCTGGTGATGAACTCCAGCAGCACCGGCACGCCTTCCTTCGTCTTCTGGATGCCGCGCCTGATCGCCGGGATGATGTCCTCCGGCTTCAACACCCGCTCGCCATAGCCGCCGAAGGCGCGCGCCATCGCGGCATAGTCGCCGGAAATGTCGGTCGAGCGATATTTCTCGGTCGAGACCGGCATCACCTTCAACTCGATCGCCATCGAGAAATTGTTGAGCAGGATCGACATGATCGGGATGCGCTCGCGCACCGCGGTCTCGAAATCCATTCCGGTGAAACCGATCGCCGCATCGCCCCAGACATTGATGCAGAGCTTGTCGGGCTTTGCCAGCTTGGCGCCCATCGCGAGGCCAAGGCCGTAGCCGAGCTGCGTCGTCTTGCCCCAGCCAAGATAGGAGAGGGGTTCGACCGCCTTCCAGAACGGCGAGAGCTGGTCGCGCGGGCTGCCGGCATCATGGGTGATGATGGTGTTGTTGATGTCGACGGTGCGCTGGAGGTCCCACAGCACCCGATAAGGGCTCAGCGGCGCGTCGTTGCTGGACAGCTTCGGCATCCACTTTGCAAGCCACTCCTTGTGCGAGGCAGCGATCTCGGCCGCGACCGCCGAGGCATCGCGATCCTTCGTGACGGTCTTGCCGATCTCCTCCAGCAGCGCATCGAGCACGAGCCCGGCATCGCCGACCAGGCCGATCTTGGCTTCCACATCCTTGTTGAGATGGTTCGGATCGAGCGTGGAATGGATGATGGTCTTGCCCTTCGGCATCGCGATGCCGAAACTGGTCTCGGTGAAGGAGCAGCCGATGCCGAAGATGACGTCGGCCTCGCTGAGGAACTTCGGAACCGCGCGCGGCACCGCGAGGCCGCCGGAGCCGAGCGAGAGCGGATGGGTTTCCGGGAACGAGGACTTGCCGCCCAGGCTGGTGGTGACGGGAATGGCGAGCCGCTCGGCAAGCCGTTTCAGCTGCGGCCAGGCCTGCGCGTAATGCACGCCCTGGCCGGCATAGATCACCGGGCGCTTGGCGGCGACGAGGAGGGCGGCTGCTTCCTTGACATGCACGGGATCGGCGCCGTAGCGGGTGCGCAGCACCGGCGTGTAGTTCAGCGGCTCCGGCACCTCCTCGTTCCACATGTCGGCGGGAATCTCGACGATCACCGGCCCGCCGCGGCCGTTCCTCAACCTGGTGAAGGCGCGGCGAAAGATGTTGGCGACTTCCGCCGCCAGGATGATCGGCTCGGACGATTTGGCGAACGCCCTCATCACCTCGCTGGAGTTGAAATTCGGCTCGATGTGCGCCAGCCGGCGCGGATAGCCCATCGGCAGCACCAGCACGGGCACGGACTCGCCAAAGCACTGCGCGACACCGCCCATCGCGTTCTCCGCACCGGGCCCATGCTGCATGCAGAACGCGCCGATCGAGCGCCCCGACGTCACGCGCGAGATCGCGTCCGCCATGTGGATGCCGACGCGCTCCTGGCGCACCATCACAGGGCGGATCTCGGCGCTCGCCGCGTGCTCGATCAGATGGTTGACGGGATAGCCGCAGAGGATCTCGATCCCCTCGCGCCTCATGATTTCCGCGATCGCAGTGCCGAGCTTCATGGCGTCTCTCTCCCTGGGCAGGCCGGTTGGTCCCGGCTGATTGGGGGAGAGAGGATCAGGAATTTGGAGAGGCGTAAAGCGCGGGCGCACGAAGGCGTGGTAGGTCAGCCATGCAGCGCGAGCGTGCGGCCGGACAGGGGGCTGCGCGGCCTATCCCACCAAAGCCAGTGCGAGCAGGCCGGACCCTAACAGCGCGACGCCGGCCACGGTTACGGCCAGAAAAGCGAGCGATGTGAATTCTTCACGCATGGACGTCTAACCTGACTTTACCACGCTCCGATCATCACCAGAGTGGCGATGCTCAGGAACGAGCAACAGAGGATGATTGCCGGAGCGACGAAAACCTGATGCGACTGCATTGTTGCATCTCCCAATCCGAACAGTCGCAACAATAGCTCGGCAATGTTTTGCGGTGACTTCGTGGCGGCTTGAAAGTGGCTTCAATCCGAAGGCCGATTGTTTCGTTCCGCGCGGTCGACGAAGTCTCTTCACGGGTTCGCGAGCGGAAAACCCGACATCTCACGCCAGGCATTCGGCAATGATGAGCGCCCGGTTCGGCTCGGGCAGCCCGAACCGCAGCGAACGCGGTCAATTTGCAGGAGTTCAAAACAAGGCGGCGTTGAGAGCCTGTCCGTAGATCATTGCGGCCACGAGGGAGACCAGCAGGCCCGCTCCCGAGAAGATCATGAGCACCTTCAGAGTTTCGACGTCAACGTTGGTTCCTGTCGCCCGGGATATTGCCTTTGCCAGTGCAGCCATCATCGCCAGCTCCGAAGCAGGCCGCGCGGCGGCGGGGCCAGACTTGGTCTAGGGTCCGGACTCAATTGATCCACCAAGTGATTGCAGCGGCCAGAAGGATTGCGGACAGGAAGATGTCTGCGCGCTTGTCGTATCGGGTTGCGATGCGGCGGAAGTCCTTGAGACGGCAGAACATCCGCTCGATAACGTTGCGACCTTTGTAAGCGGTTTTGTCGTAGCGATGCGGATGCTTGCGGGTCGGATTTGGCGGGATCACGGCCTTGATACGGCGTGCGGCCAGTTCGTCGCGCAAGCTCC
>NZ_JBFULU010000075.1:0-23380 GCF_054049735.1 Bradyrhizobium sp. P5_C12 | reverse complement strand
GTGTGCACCCGACCGCAAAACCCACAGACATCCGTTGACGAACAGACGATTATCCGCAGCCGTACGTCCCGGGTCGCCAGCTTTCCCCGGCAGCAGTGGTGAGATCCTCGCCCATTGCGCCTCGGTCAGCTCATATCGCTTCGCCGCCATCATCCGCTCCGTGTCGAATCACGGAACTCTATGAATCAGCGATCAAACCACTTGGGAATCCCGAATGTCGATCGGGCCTAGGCATGTCAGCCGCCGGCCTGATCGAACACGCTGCGGCAAGCCTCGCTCAAGCTTGACCGGTTACGGCGCAGGCAGGCCGTGATGGCGCGGACATTGGGGATCTCGCCGGCGCAGAGCCGGTAGACGTCGGGCGTGCAGGCCCGCCGCTGCTCCGGAGTTCCCTGCTGCGCATGGGCGGCGGAGGCGAACAGCGTCAGGAACAGCCCGACGGTCGAAGCTCGACGCGCTCGGCTCCTCACAGCCGCAAACCGCAAGAACCTTGCCTTCATGACCAAGTCTCCTGTCGCCCTGCCCGCCTCCGGTCTGCGTTGGCCGGTGCGCGCCAAGAGGTAGGAGAAATAAACCGCGGAGAATGTGATCTCTTTCACACTGGCAGAGTGCGGGAGGAACCTAGGATTCAACGGGGATTTTTGGGGGATTTTTCAGAAATCGCTAACCAATCGGGACCCGAGCGCCGGATCGTTAAAATGCGAACGATCGGCTCAACCGGGAAACAAGCCGGCTTTGCGACATTGCGCCATCCGCGTTCCGGAGGGTGCGATGAGCGAAGCCGAATTCAACTTGCTGCTGAATGCCGTGCGTGACGCCATGACCCATGAAGATTTGGCGCCCGTGCCGGAGGAGGAATTCGTGCCCCGCTCGTGGAGCTTCGACGCAACGCCCAAGGCCGCCAATGACAACGAGGGCGCCTGGCCCCTCCTGCCCTTTCCGGACGGCTGGTACGCTGCCTGCTGAGATCGCTTAGCCAGACCTCACGAATGAACGCCCAGCGCGCGCCCACGTGGCCCGCGATCAAGTCTTGACGCGCTCCTCACCGTCCTGCCGCACCCGGTCGGGTGCAGCCGGCGGGAAGATGCTGTCATAGATCGCTCGGGCCTCGCGAATGAGGCGAGCCCGCTCCAGCTCGGATTTCGGGACGAATCGGACGACGTCGCTCACGTGCTCTCCAGCTCCAGGGGTTCGTGACGCATCACTTCGCAGATGCGAAGTCTGTGCCATCGGGCCTGAATCGCTGGTTTCCGCCAAGCCCCGGGCAAACCCGGTGTGCGCGGCGCGGCATGCCTCGCAACCAGGCTATGCGGAACCGGCGCCGAGATCGAATTTGTGCTGAGAGATCAGAAACTTGTGATGGAGGCCACGTCGGGACTCGAACCCGAGTAAACGGTTTTGCAGACCGGCGCGTAACCACTCCGCCACGTGGCCCCAACGAGGGCGGAGCAATATAGGGGATCAAGGGTTTAGGCAACCCCGCGCGGCGAGAGCTTCGGCTGGCCCGCGCCGCCGAGATATTGGCGGAAAATCTGCTCGGTCGTGCCGGCGGCGACGATCCGCCCCTCCTCCGGCGGCCGCGGTCAGGCCCGCTTGCTCCGCCGGACACCGCGCCGGCGGTCCTTGACCACCGGCTTCGGCGCCAGCTCCGGCATCTCCGCCTGCACCTCGCGATAGCGCGCCAGCATCCGCTCGAAGCTCGCATTCAACGTCTCGGCGATGTCAGGGCGGCGCTCAAGGCCGGCCAAGGTTATCGCGGCCGCCTCGATGGTCGAGAGCCCGTCCTTGCGCGGCTCCTTACGCAGGCGCCCGTAGCGCGACGGGTGCGCCGGGTTGAGGATCACGCGCTGGCACTTCAGCATCCAGGGATTGCGCCACCACAGCGCCTTGGCCTGGCTCCAGGTGCCGTCGAGCAGCACCACGCCTTCGAGCTTGCCGAGGATCGCGCGCTGGTTGTCCGCGACCTCGCCCTTGCGGTTGAGCGCGACGATCTCGCCCTCGGCCTCCAGATCGGCCGCGCGCGCCGAGCCGAGATAGAGCACGGCCCAGTGCGAGGCGTTCTCGATCGGCCGCGCCAGCGCCTTTGACAGGCTCGGCCAGGACAGGCCGACCCGCACCGTGGCATCGGCAAAGTGCTTCGCAAGCAGCCGCGCGGTGCCGAGCGCCCTGTCCTGCTCCTGCGGATGCTGGAGGATCAGGAGCGAGAGCCGGTTCTTGATCGGCGTGACACTGTCGCAGATGCACAGCGGCATCGGCTTCTGGCAGTGCGGGCATTCGGGGATCGGATCGGCCGGCACGGCGGCTGTGGGGTTCGACATGGTCGCCGCTATACGCTTGAAGCGGCGGTTCAACAACTCTCTTGCCCGGAGTGGCGCCGCCCTAAGCCCGAACCTCACGCCACGGGGCGTTTGCGCATGAACGCCGTCAACACCGTCTTGAACGGAGCCGGCGTGCAGTGCTGAACCGCAAGCAACAGCGAATAGAGCAGCTTCGATCCGAAATAATAGGCCGGCTCCGCGTCCCACGGGATCACATACAGATCGTATCGGGAGGCGGGAAAATGCCGCTTGAACGCGCTGGCAGTGTTCAGCCGATAGACGGCCGGGAAGACATCCTCGCCCTTGCGGTCGTCCTGGGCCGACTGGATGATGCGGGCATGCAACCGGTCGGGGATCATCCGGTTGGCGAGCGCGATGTATCCATAGCGGTTGGGCGTTCGCGCGCAGATCCAGCCGCCCGGCTTGAGCACGCGGTCGAGTTCACGGGCGGCTCTGGCGGGATCCTGGAGATGCTCGAATACAAAATCCGATACGATCACGTCGATGGATTGATCGGCGATCGGAAGCTCTCCGTCGGGTGTGATCACGAACGCCCGATCCAGCGCCTTGTTGGTCGTGACAGCCGGGTCGACATCCACCCCGACGAGCTCGCGCACCCGTCCCTTCAACGAGCGCAGGCTGCGCCGGTAGGCCACCGAATCCTCGCTCTGGCCGGCGCCTCGCCCGGCGCCAAAGTCCAGCACGACGGAATCTGGTCCAACCAAGGCCCCGACCCGCTGCCAGAACTGAATCGTGCCATCGACCCGAGAGAATCCACCCGCCGCAATCTCCGGGAAAAAGTGCGATCCGACCATATTAGCCATTTGGCCAATCACTCCAAAGCAACACGAGCCAGCCGATTTCCGCTCGCCCGCAAAGTTTCCCAAGCCCGTCACACATTCTCGGGGCGGGATTCCGTTCGAATGCAACAGCTTGGGGCGGCGCGACGAGCGAAGGCTGCGCCCGTCTCCGTTCTGTAACGAGCTTTGTTGACAGAAATGAGAAGTAACAGCCTTTATGAGAACAGATGTTAAGTTGACAACATCAAATGTTAGGAGATCGAGCCGACTGACGGTGTCGAAACCTGCGCGATACTTCGCCTATTCCGCAGGTGCGGCCAGCGGGCGCGGCTCGGAGCGGCGGCGCAGGCGGTCGATCAACAGGTAGATCACGGGCGTGGTGTAGAGCGTCAGGATCTGCGAGACGAACAGGCCGCCGATGATGGTGATGCCGAGCGGACGCCGCAGCTCCGTGCCGGGGCCGGTGGCGATGACCAGCGGAATGCCGGCGAACAGCGCCGCCATGGTCGTCATCAGGATCGGGCGGAAGCGCGCCTGGCAGGCCTCGAAGATCGCCTCCGCCGAGGACAGGCCGCGCTGGCGCTCGGCGTCGAGCGCGAAGTCCACCATCATGATGCCGTTCTTCTTGACGATGCCGATCAAGAGGATGATGCCGACGAAGGCAATCACCGTCAGCGGCGTGTTGGTGAGCTGGAGCGCGAGCAGCGCGCCGAGCCCGGCCGAGGGCAATGTCGAGATGATGGTGAGCGGATGGGCGAGGCTCTCATAGAGCACGCCGAGCACGATATACATCGCCACCAGCGCACCGAGGATCAACAGCGGTTGCCGGCCGCTGGTCCTGGCGAAATCGCCGGCATTGCCGTCAAAGCTGCCGCGAATGCCTTCGGGCATGTGCAGCTCCTCGACCGCGCGCTGGATGTTTTGCGTGGCGGCCTGGAGCGGCACGTCCGGCAACAGGTTGAACGACACCGTGGTCGAAGGGAACGATTGCGAGTGATAGACCGCCAGCGCCGCGAGCCCGCGCGTCGCGTGCACCACCGCCGACAGCGGAACCTGCGCGTCGTTGGCGCCGGCGACAAAGATGCGATCGAGATTGGACGGATCGACCTGGAATTTCGGGTCGATCTCCAGCACGATCATGTACTGGTTGCGCTGGGTGTAGATGATCGAGATCTGCCGCTGCGAGAAGGCGTTGTTCAGCGCATTGTCGATGTCCTGGACCTTGACGCCGAGCGCCGAGGCCTTCTGGCGGTCGATGGACAAGGTCAACTGAAGGCCGCCGGGGTCGCGATCACTGGAAATGTCGGTGATACCCTCGATCGACTCCATGCGCTTGGCCACGATCGGCGCCCATTGCTGCAACAGGCCGAGATCGGTCGAGGAGAGCGTGTACTGGTAGTCGGAATCGCTCTGCCGTCCGCCGGCGCGCACGTCCTGGGCGGCGAACATGAAGAGGCGGATGCCGGGCACCGGGAACAACGCGCGCCTGAGCCGGTCGATCACGAGCTGCGTCGAGACATAGCCGCGCTCCTCCGGCGGCTTCAGGCTGATGAACATGGTGCCGCGGTTCGAGGTCGCGGCCCCCGGCCCGCCGCCGCCGCTGCCGACCGTCGAGCCGATGCCGGCCACAGCCGGGTCCTGCATCACGATGTCCGCAAGCCGCTGCTGGAGGCTCAGCATGGACTGGAACGAGATATCGGCCGAGGCACGCGTCGCGCCGATGACGAAACCGGAATCGTCCGTCGGGAAATAGCCCTTCGGCACCTTGATGTAGAGCGTGACCGTCAGGGCGATGGTGGCGAAGAACACCAGCAGCGTCAGAAAGGGGAATTCCAGCACGGTGCGCAAGGTGCGGGTGTAGAAGGCGACGATGCGCGACAGCGAGCCCTCGATGACGCGATCGAACAGCGTCGCGGTACCGGAGGTGGTCTGCCGGATGTATTGGGCGCAGATCATCGGCGTGACCGTGAGCGACACCAGCGTCGACACCAGGATCGCGAAGGTCAGCGTCAGCGAGAATTCGCGCAGCAGGCGGCCGACGATGCCGTCCATGAAGATCAGCGGCGTGAAGGCCGCGATCAGCGACAGGCTGATCGAGACCACCGTGAAGCCGATCTGCCGGGCGCCCTCCAGCGCCGCCTGGAACGGCCGCATGCCATGCTCGAGATTGCGGTACATGTTCTCGATCATGACGATGGCGTCGTCGACCACGAAGCCGACCGAGATCGCGAGCGCCATCAGCGATAGATTGTCGATCGAGAAGCCCGCGACCCACATGCCGGCGCAGGTTCCGGCGAGCGCGAGCGGCACCGAGATGCCGGCCGCGATCGTCGGCGTGATACGCCGCAGGAACACGAACACCACGACCATCACGAGAATGGCGGTCGCCAGCAGCGTCCATTGCATGTCCAGCACGCTGGCGCGGATGGTGCTGGTGCGGTCGACCAGCGTGGAGATATCGACGCCGGCCGGGATCCACTGCTTCAGCTCCGGGATCAGCTCCTTGACCCTGTCGACGGTGTCGATGACGTTGGCATCGCCCTGCTTGGTGATCTGGATCAGGACCGCCGGCTGCTTGTTGAACCAGGCGATCGAGCGCGCGTTGCGGACGCCGTCCTCGATGTCGGCGACGTCGGATAGCCGCACGAAATTGCCGTTGGAGCTCTTGATGACGATGTCGCGGAACTCTTTCGCCGTGCGCATCTGGCGGTTGAGCGAGAGCGTCTCGCTCTGGCGCTCGCCGTTGAAGATGCCGACCGGACCGAGCGGATTGGCGTTGATGATCGCGGTGCGCACGTCGTCGGTGGCGATGCCGGCGTTCGATAGCGCCACCGGGTTGAGCTGCACCCGCACGGCCGGCTGGTCGGCGCCACTCACAGTCACATCGCCGACCCCCGGCACCTGCGAGATGCGCTGCGCGAGCACGGTATCGGCGACGTCGTAGATCGCACTTGCCGACAGCGTCTTCGAGGTCAGCGCCAGCACGAAGACGGGGGCGCCGGCGGTATTCGCCTTGCGGAACCTGGGCAGCGTCGGCAGGTCGCTCGGCAGGTCGACCAGCGCGGCATTGATGGCCGCCTGCACGTCGCGCGCCGCCTTGTCGATGTTGCGGCCGATGTCGAACTGAAGCTGGATATTGGTCGTGCCGAGCGAGGACGTCGAGGTGATCTGGTTGATGCCGGCGATCTCGCCCAGCCGGCGCTCCAGCGGCGAAGCCACGGTCGCTGCCATCACGGAAGGATCGGCGCCCGGCCGGCTCGCCGAGACGAAGATGGCGGGGAAGTCGACGTTCGGGACCGAGGCGACGGGAAGGAACGCGTAGGCGACGACACCCAGCAGGAACAACCCGATCGAGAGCAGCGTGGTCGCGACCGGGCGGCGGATGAACGGCTCCGAGATCGATGCCATCACTGCATCCCCTCGGTAGCCCCCGCGACCGGCGGGCCGCCGGGCTCAACCGGCGGCAGCGCCTGCTCGAGGCGGCGGTTGATGCGGTCGAGGGCGAGGTAGATCACGGGCGTGGTGTAGAGCGTCAGCAACTGGCTGAGCAGCAGGCCGCCGATGATGGAGATGCCGAGCGGAAAGCGCAGCTCGGCACCGGTGCCGCTTTCGATCGCGAGCGGCAGCGCGCCGAACAGCGCCGCCAGCGTCGTCATCATGATCGGGCGGAACCGCAGCAGGCAGGCCTGCACGATCGCCTCATGCGCCGGCATCCCCTGCCCGCGCTCGGCCTCGAGCGCGAAGTCGATCATCATGATCGCGTTCTTCTTGACGATGCCCATCAACAGGATGATGCCGATCAGGCCGATCACCGAGAGGTCCTGTCCGCACAGCATCAGCGCCAGGATCGCGCCGACGCCGGCCGAAGGCAGCGTCGAGAGGATGGTGATCGGGTGGATGTAGCTCTCATAGAGCACGCCGAGCACGATGTAGATCGTGATCACGGCGGCAAGCAGCAGCCAGGGCTGGCCCGCGAGCGCCTTGGCGAATTCGGCGGCATCGCCGGCATAGACGCCGACGATGCTGTTGGGCATGCCGATGCGGGTCTCGATCGTCTTCACCGCCGCGACGGCATCGCCGAGCGCCGCGCCCGGTGCGAGGTTGAAGCTGAGCGAGATCGCCGGGAATTGCGCCTGGTGCGAGATCGCGAGCGGCGCCGTGGTGCGTGTCAGGGTCGCCACCGCCGACAGCGGCACCTGGGCGCTGGGCGCGCCGGCGATGCTGCTCGCAGCACCCGGCAGATAGAGCTTTGACAGGATCGAGGGATCGCGCTGGTACATCGGCAGCGCCTCCAGCACCACGCGGTACTGGTTGGCCTGGCCGTAGATGGTCGAGATCTGCCGCTGCGCGAACGCGTCGTTGAGCGTGTCGGTGATGCCTTGCAGGCTGACGCCGAGCTGGCCGGCACGGGTGCGGTCGACGTCGAGCTGCGCGCGCAGGCCGCCCTCTTGCGCCTCGGAGGAGACGTCCCGGAACAGGGGATCGCGCCGCATCTCGTCAACCAGCTTGCGTGCCCATTGCGACACCAGCGCCGCATCCGTGCCGGTCAGCGTGTACTGGTATTGCGAGCGGCTCGACTGGGTCGAGATCTGCACGTCCTGCACCGGCTGGAAATAGACGGTCATGCCGGGGATGCCGGCCACCCTCTGCTTCAGCCGGGTGATGACCCCGCTGACATCGTCGCGGCGTTCGCCGCGCGGTTTGAGCGTCATGACGAGGCGGCCGACATTGGTGGTCGGGTTGACCGACCCCGCGCCGATCACCGAGACCACGCCGACCACGTCGGGGTCGGCCTTGATGGCGTCGGCGGCCTCGGCCTGCCGCTTCTGCATCTCCGCGAACGATACGTCCGGCCCGGCCTCCGTCACCGCGGTGATCGAGGCGGTGTCCTGGAGCGGCAGGAAGCCCTTTGGCGCGACGACGTAGAGGACGAGGGTCGCAACCAGCGTGGCGAAGGTCACGACCAGCGTGGCGCGTTGGCGCTCCAGTACCCAGAGCAGCGACCGGTGGTAGACCTCGACGGTGCGATCGATGAAGCGGCTGATCGCGGCCAGCCCCGGCACCGCCAGCTCCTCGTGGGCGTGCTTGAGCAGGCGCGAGCACATCATCGGCGTCAGCGTCAGCGAGACCACGGCTGAGGTCACGACCGCGATCGTCAGCGTCAGCGCGAACTCGCGGAACATGCGCCCGACCAGGCCGGACATGAACAGCAGCGGGATGAACACCGCGATCAGCGATACCGTCAGCGAGATCACGGTGAAGCCGATTTCGCTCGCGCCCTTCAGCGAGGCCTCCATCGCGCTCTCGCCGTTCTCCATGTGGCGGACGATGTTCTCGATCATCACGATGGCATCGTCGACGACGAAGCCGGTACCGATCGTGAGCGCCATCAGCGACAGATTGTCGAGGCTGAAGCCGGCAAAATACATGATGCCGAAGCTGGTGATCAGCGACAGCGGCAGCGCCACGCCCGCGATCAGCGTGGCCCGCAGCGAGCGCAGGAACAGCAGCACCACCAGCGTCACCAGCACCACGCTGAGGATCAGCGTGAACTGCACGTCGCGCACGGAGGCGCGGATGGTGACGGTGCGGTCGGAGACGATGGTGAGGTTCACCCCGGCCGGAATCGCGCGCTGAACCTTGGGGATTTCGGCGCGGATCTGGCTGACGACGTCGATCACGTTGGCGCCGGGCTGGCGCTGGATGTCGATGATGACGGCCGGCGTGCCCTGATACCAGCCGCCGGTGCGGTCGTTCTCCAGGCCGTCGACGATTTGCGCGACGTCGCCGATCGTGACCGGCGAGCCGTTGCGGTAGGCGACGATGATTGGCCTGTAGGCGTCCGCCGCGGCGATCTGGTCGTTGGCCGCGATGATGTAGGCCTGCTGCGCGCCGTCGAGCGAGCCCTTCGGCCCGGAGACGTTGGCGTTGGAGATCGCCGTGCGCAGATCCTCCATGGCGATGCCGTAGGACGCGAGCCGCGCCAGATCCGCCTGGATGCGCACGGCCGGCTTCAGCCCGCCGAGCACGGAGACGCGCCCGACGCCGGAGATCTGGCTCAGCCGCTGCGCCAGGAGGGTGTCGGCGATGTCGCTCATCGCCCGCAGCGAGATCGTGTCGGAGCGCAGCGCCAGCGTCATCACCGGCGCGTCCGCCGGGTTCACCTTGGCGTAGGTCGGCGGATAAGGCAGCGTCTTGGGCAGGACGCCGGCCGCGGCGTTGATCGCGGCCTGCACGTCCTGGGTGGCACCGTCGATGTCGCGGTTGAGGTCGAACTGGAGCGAGATCTGGCTGACGCCGAACGAGCTCGTCGAGTTCATCGCCGACAGCGACGGGATCTGGCCGAGCTGCCGCTCCAGCGGCGCCGTGATCAGCGAGGCGATGACATCGGGGCTGGCGCCGGGAAGCTGGGTCGTCACCTGCACGGTCGGAAAGTCGACCTGCGGCAGCGCCGAGACCGGCAGCGAGAAATAGCCTAGCAGCCCGCCGATCAGCAGCGCGATGCCGAGCAGCGAGGTCGCGATGGGACGGCGGATGAAGGGTTCGGAGACACCCATGGGATGCGCCTGCCGCTCAAGCGGCTGTTGTCGGGATCATGGCTGCTTGGCTCCACGTCCCGATGGTTCAGTCCCCTGCGCCGGTGCCGGTCCGGTCTGGCCCTTCTGGTCGCCCTCGCCGTTCATGCGCTTGGCGCGAACCTCGCCGTCCCTGCCTTGTCCATCCTTCTGGTTTTCCTTGGCGCCATCCTTCTTCTGGCCATCCGGCGCACGCGTGCGCTTGCGCGGAGCGAGATCGGCGGACGGCGTCTGGTCGTCGCGGCCGACGATCACCTTGGCGCCGTCGGACAGGTTGGCAAAGCCGGTGGTGACGACCCGGTCGTTCGGCGCCAGGCCGCTCGCGATCACGGCGTCATGCTCGTTCTGCTGCGTCACCGTCACGGGCTTGGCCGAAACCACATTGTCCTCGCCGATGACGTAGCTGAAGGTACCGATCGGGCCGCGCTGCACCGCCGATGTCGGTACCACCAGCGCCTGCATCAGCGTCTCGACCTTGAGGCGGACGTTGACGAACTGGCCGGGCCAGAGCTGATAATTCGCGTTGGGGAATTCCGCCTTGAGCTTGAGCGTGCCGGTGGTCTGGTCGACCTGGTTGTCGATGCCGGTGAGCTTGCCGGTGTCGATCACGGTGACGCCGTCATTGCCGAACACGTCGACCGCAAGCCTGCCCTTGGCGGCGGCCGCATTGACCCGCATGATCTGCTGCTGCGGCAGGCTGAACCACACCGCGATCGGCTGCAATTGCGTGATGACGAYGAGGCCCGTGGTGTCGGCGGCGTGGATGATGTTGCCCTGGTCGACCTGGCGCAGGCCGGCGCGCCCCGAGATCGGCGCGACGATCTTGGTGTAGCTCAGCGTCGCCGCCGCATTGTCGATCGCGGCCTGGTCGGCCTTGACCAGCGCCTCGGTCTGGGCGACCAGCGCGCGCTGCGTATCGGCCTGCTGCTTGGAGCCGGCGTTGGAGGCGGCGAGCTGCTCGTAGCGCACGAGGTCGATGCGCTGGTTGGCGAGCTGGGCCTGGTCCTGCGCTTTCTTGGCGACCGCCTGGTCGTAGGTCGCCTGGTAGAGCGCGGGATCGATCTCGCCGACCACGTCGCCCTTCTTGACGTCCTGGCCTTCGGTGAAGTTCACCGCGATCAGCTTGCCGTCGACCTGCGAGCGCACGGTCACGGTGTTGAGCGCGCGGATCGCGCCGACGCCGTCGAGATAGACCGGCACGTCCTGGATGCGGGGTGTCGCCGCCAGCACCGGCACCGGCAGATCGGGCCGCTGGTTGCGGCCATTCGCCTGCTGCGGCTGCTGATGCCAGACAGTCCAGCCGAGATAACCGAGGCCACTGAGGATCGCGAGCGTGATCAGGGTCATGACGAAGCCGCGGCCACGCGGCTTTTTCGCCGTCCCGTCCTTCGCGCCCTGCTTCGTGTCCGGCTTAAAGAGCATTGACCGGTTTCTCCATTCGCGGCTCCCAGCCGCCGCCGAGCGCCTGATACAGGCTGACGATGGCGAGCAAGCGGGCCAATTGTGCCTGCCACAGCGCGTCTTCCGCCGTGAACAGGGTCTGCTGGACGTTCAGCACGGTCACGATGTCGGCGGTGCCGGCGCGCAATTGCTGCTCGGCGAGATCGAACGCGCGCTTCGAGGAGGTAACGACATCGCGCTGCAATTGCAGCTTGATCGTGGTCTGCTTGATCGAGAACAGCGCATTGTCGACGTCAGCAAAGGACTGCACGATGGTCTTGCGATAGGTCTGCAGCAATTCCTCCTGTCGCGCCTTGGCGAATTCGAAATTGCCGAGGATCTTGCCACCGTCGAAGATCGGCTGCGTCGCGCTGCCGACCAGCTGGAAGAACGCCGCATGCGGCTGGAACAGCGAGACCAGCGCCGAGCTCTGATAGCCGCCATTGCCGGTCAGCTGGATGCTCGGAAAGAACTGCGCGCGGGCATTGCCAATGTTCGCTGTGGCGGAGGCAAGCTGCGCCTCCTGCCTGCGGATGTCTGGCCGCTGCGTCAAAAGCTCCGACGGCAGGCCCGGCGTGACCTTCGGGATTGCGATCTGGTTCAGCGAGCCGCCGAGCACGCGCACGCTCTCCGGCGGCCGCGACACCAGCACGGCGAGCGCGTTGACGTTCTGGTCGAGAGTCTGGCGCAGCGGCGGCACCAGCGCCTTCTGGTTGGCCAGCACGCTCTCCTGCTGCGCGACGTCGAGATCGGTGCCGGTGCCGGCCTTGCGGCGCTCGCGGATGGCGTCGAGGATGCGCTGCGCGCTGGCGATGTTGCTCTGGGCGGTGCGCAGGCGGTCCTGCGAGGCCAGCACCTGGAAATAGGCATTGGCGACGCTTGAAAGGGTCGTCAGCGCGACGACGTCGCGGTCGAAGCGGTTGGCGTTGGCGGTTTCTTCCGCCGTTTGCAGCGCGTCGCGGTTCTGGCCCCAGAAATCGAGCTGGTAGCTTGCGCTCAGCGAAGCCGAATAGTTGACGACCTCGCGGCCACCGATGGACAGGCCCGACGCACTCGAGCCCGAGGTGCGCGAATAGGTCTCCGATCCGCCGCCCGACACGCTCGGCAGCAGCGCCGCACCCGCCTGCCGCGCCTGGGCGTCGGCTTCCACGATGCGCGAGACCGCAGCGGCGATGTCGAGGTTGACGGTCTGCGCCTCTTCCATCAGTTGCGTCAGCTCGGTCGAGCGGAAGCCGCGCCACCAATCGAGCGTCGGCGGTGCGTCCGGCTTGCCGGCGTATTTGTACCGGGCGGGAACGTCGAGCGCCGGATCGGGGAGATCCTGGGTCAGCACGCAGGCCCCCGAACTCGCGGCAAGGCCAAGCACCGCGAACCAGCGCGCCGCTCGCAGCGTTCGGGAAGCAGACCCGCAAGATCGCCGCATGGCGACCGCCGGAACGTGCTGTGTCACATCCACCCCCTGCCGGGCAGACCGAACCGCCGCCGCGCAGCCGGATTAACCGATTCGCGGCGGATCAGTCGGGGGGCTTCGGGCAACTCTTTCACAGCGCTGATGCTTTCTGCGGAACTTGAAACGGATACTAGCCGGACGCGGAACTGCGGGACAGTCCCGCACCTGCGAAACGCACACCCGAACGGGTCGATATCAAGGTCACGAAAGTGCAAGATATGCCTGTCTTGCAATGATTTCTTGCATTCGTGCGCCGCACTGAAGGGCCTTCAAGCTTACCAAGATTTCATGTGATATTGCCGCCACACTCGCGCCGAAGCCACCAAACCCGGCCCGCGCTCCACTGAAACCCTCGCCGCGGCGCACCGTAGCGCCGCGATCTGGTCGGCACCGGCGAACGCGATGCTTGGACTTCCCCGCCGAGACTTTCATCACCTACTTCGACAATCATCGGCTGCTGCACCACAACCGGCCGGTCTGACGCACGGTCAAGGGTGGCAGCCGGCGCTATGTCGAGCGGCTCCAGGCCGCGTTCAAGGATCGCGTCCGGCTCGGCTGCGCCGTGACGTCGATCGAACGCAGCACACACGGCGTCCCCGTCCATGGCCGGCACGAAACATTCGATCAAGTGATGATCGCGGCGGACGCTTGCGATGCTCTCGGACGCAACGGCCGGGCGCCGGGCGCTCACCTCCCGTGCCCTGCTGCGATCGTTCTTCGCCTGCCGCTCGTGAGCTTCAAGGTGATGGGGGCGATCAAGCCCTGCGGCAGTGCCGCGACGATAGCACCTTGGCGGCCGGCAAAATCCACCCTTATATTATCGATAGCTGACCGAATGCGGGGCGCGCTCTGGTCTGGCGACATGGAGGGTTGGGCGCGCCTGGCTTGCGGTCGAACCGTACCAGCTCAGGTGATGGATCCGCCGATGTCGAATGTCGTCCAGGTGACGCCCGACAACATCGAAACAGTACTCGCCGACCTGCCGCGCATCGTTCGCTTGGCGCTCACCTTCGGCTCCCGACTGCGGCGCGGGACGCTCGATGTCACCTTGCCTGACGGGCGCGTGATCCGGCTCGGCGGGCAGGAGCCGGGCCCGGACGCGGCGATGCGGCTGCACAATTACGGTTTCGCCTCACGCCTGATCAACGGCGGCGACATCGGCATCGCGGAAGCCTATCTCGCCGGCGACTGGGACACGCCCGACCTGACGCAATTCCTCTATTTGTTCTGCGTCAACCACGATTTGATCCAGGCCATGCTGCGCGACAAGCCGCTGATGCGGTTCGTCCAGGTCGTGCGGCACTGGTTCAACCGCAACACCCGCCGCCAGGCGCGGCGCAACATCCACGCTCACTACGACATCGGTAACGCGTTCTATTCGGCCTGGCTCGATCCCAGCATGACCTATTCGTCGGCGCTGTTCGAGGAGAGCACGTCCGACCTCACGGCCGCGCAGGCCAACAAATATCGCAGGCTTGCCGAGGCGCTCGACTTGAAGCCGGGCCATCGGCTGCTCGAGATCGGCTGCGGCTGGGGCGGCTTTGCCGAATTCGCGGCGAAGACGTTCGGCGCAAGCGTGGTCGGCCTGACGATCTCGACCGAGCAGCGCGATTTCGCACAAAAGCGCATCCATGAGGCAGGCCTTGCCGAGAAGGTCGAGATACGCCTCCAGGACTATCGCGACGAGCGCGACCGCTACGACCGGATCGCTTCGATCGAGATGATCGAGGCGGTCGGCGAGCAGTTCTGGCCGCGCTATTTCGCACAGTTGCGTGACCGGCTGCTGCCGGGCGGCCTCGCCGGCATCCAGGCCATCACCATCCAGGACAAGCTGTTTCAGAGCTACCGGCGGGAGGTCGACTTCATCCAGCACTACGTCTTTCCCGGCGGCATGCTGCCCTCGCCCGCCGTGCTCAAGTCGCTCGGGGACCGGTTCGGCGTTCCCGTCATCCGCGAGCGCATCTTCGGGCAAGATTATGCCAAGACACTCGCCACCTGGCGAAATAATTTCCGCGCGGCCTGGCCTGGCCTCGTCCCGCTCGGTTTTGACGACCGGTTCCGGCGGCTGTGGGAGTACTATCTGTCCTATTGCGAGGCCGGATTCCTGTCCGGGAATATCGATGTCCGGCAGGTCATCTTCGCAAAGCAGCAATAAGAGTTTGCGGGGTCGGCTTGTATGGCCGGCGACCCTACTTTAGGGTCGGCGCCCACGTCATAAACCAGCCGGTAATTGCCTGACATGACCATCAATAATGACGTTGTCGAAGCCATCGGCAACACTCCGCTGATCAAGCTCAAGCGCGCCTCGGAAGCGACCGGCTGCACCATTCTCGGCAAGGCCGAGTTCATGAACCCCGGCCAGTCCGTGAAGGATCGCGCGGGGAAATGGATGATCCTGGAAGCGGAAAAGCGCGGTGACTTGCGGCCCGGCGGGCTCGTGGTCGAAGCAACCGCCGGCAATACCGGCATCGGCCTTGCGGTCGTGGCAAGCGCGCGCGGCTACCGGACGCTGATCGTGATCCCGGAGACGCAGAGCCAGGAGAAGAAGGACTTCCTGAAGCTGTGCGGCGCCGAGCTCATCGAAGTGCCGGCCCTGCCCTACGCCAACCCGAACAACTATCAGCATGTCGGCCGCCGGCTCGCCGACGAGCTGCGCAAGACCGAGCCCAATGGCGTGCTGTTCGCCGACCAGTGGAACAATCTGGACAACGCCAAAGCGCATTACGAATCCACGGGCCCTGAGATCTGGGAGCAGACCGGCGGCAAGGTCGACGGCTTCGTCTGCTYGGTCGGCAGCGGCGGGACGCTCGCCGGCATCAGCCGCTATCTGAAAGAGCAGAACAAGAACGTCCGGATTGCCTGCGCCGATCCGCATGGCGCGGGCATGTACGAGTATTTCAGGAGCGGCGATGCCAAGGCCACGCCCGGCGGATCGATCACCGAGGGCATCGGCCTCAACCGGGCGACCGCGATCGTCGAAACCGCTGAGGTCGACGACGCCTATCTCGTTCCCGACACTGAGGCCGTCACCGTGATCTACGACCTGCTCCAGCACGAAGGCCTGTGCCTCGGCGGCTCGACCGGCATCAACATCGCCGGCGCCATGCGCCTCGCCAAGCAGCTTGGGCCGGGCAAGACGATCGTGACCGTGCTCTGCGATTCCGGCAGCCGCTACCAGTCGAAACTGTTCAATGCCGACTTCATGCGCGCCAAGAACCTGCCGGTGCCGGAATGGCTGGAGAAGCGCAGCAACATCAAGCCGCCGTTCGCGTGATCGTCGCAGGCTTCCTCACCGCGGGGACGCGCGTCCACAAGGCCCCCGCGGTTCGGCCAGCCTACATCACCTCACCGCGTTCCGAGGCCGCGGCACAATAATCGCGCCAGAACCGGCGATAGCCCGCCTCGACCTTACGCGTGTAGATCTCGACATTCCCGGCGGGCGAACCCGCGATCTGAGCCGGCAATTCGGCGCGCAACTTCGCCAGATGGGCGGGCTGCGTCGCATATCTGCATGCGATCGCGGCATAACCCTCATCGTCCTCGGCGACCCAGTCGTCGAGACCGATGGCCGCCACGATCGACGCACCGGCGCGCGAGGAGGCGCCGCTACCGAGCTTGGCGACGACCGGAACGCCCGCATAGAGGGATTCCCAGGTGCTGACGCCGCCGTTCTGCGGGAATGTGTCGAGCGAAATATCGACATTCGCAAAGGCCCGCAGATGCTCGACGCGCGGGGTCGAGCCCAGGCAGGTGACATTCTCCTCGGCAATGCCCTGCGCCACGAACCGTGCGATCAGGCTGTCGCGCAGCAACGGATCGTCGAGCAGGGTGTGCTTGATGATGATCTTCGATCCGGTCACCTCTCGCATCACTTTCGACCACACACGGATTGCCTCGTCCGAGATCTTGCTGATGCGGTTGAAGACGCCGAAGGTCACATAGCCATTGCGGAGCATGGGAAGCTCCGAAGGCGGCACATCCAGGATGGGATCGATCGTGATCAGGCACGGCAGATCGTGGACCTTTTCGGCAAACAAGTGCCGCACCGAGGGCGGAATGAAGAGCGGATCCGCGAGCAAATAGTCCATGGTCTGAAGGCCCGTACCCGTCGCATGTCCGAAGCCCGAGACCTGGATGGGCGCAGGCTTCCGTGCGAAGACATGGAGCCGGTGACCTGTGGTATGCCCGGACACGTCGATCAGGACATCGACGTTGTCGGCTTGAATGCGATCGGCCAACTCGTCGTCCGAGAGCTGCCAGGCGTCGACCCAGACATCCGCCATCAGCTTGAATGCGGCGGTCGTCTCATCTCGTAGTGGCGAGCACGAATAGCAGACGATTTCGAAGTTGGCGTGGTCGTGATGGCGAAGCACCGGCAACAGGCCGAACGCCGCCGAATGGTACCTGAATTCGGAAGCAACATAACCGATCACGATCCGCCGATCCGGATCGAGCGGCCGGGGCGAGAGCGTCCTTTGCGGCAATTTGGCGCCGATCGCTTCCCACCAATGTTTTCGTGCTGCCTGCTGGACCGCGAAATCGGCGTCGGCGAGATAGTCCAGAAAGAAGATCTTCCGCGCGATCAAGTCCGCATAGTCCGGCGCGATTGCCAGCGCGGCGTCGAGATATTCGATCGCGGATGCGATCTCTCCCTGGTTTGCAAAACAGGAGCTCAGCAGCGCCATCGCGATCGCGGAGCGCGGAGTTTCCTCGAGCAAGGTCTTGCAGGCCAGGATCGCCTGGGCCGTATTCCCCATGTCGAGCGAGACTTGCGCCTTCCCCCGCAGGGCCACTTCGAGCTTAGGCGACAGCGCAAGCGCTGCATCAAAATCCGCTGCGGCCTGTTCCGGCCGCGACAGCTCAAGATTGAGCCGTCCGCGGTGCGCCAGGATCTTCGCCGAACCGGGCCTCATTTTGAGCGCCGCGTCGAGCGCGGCTTGCGCCTCATCGTAGTGCTTGAGCTCGATGCCGACCACGCCTTTGCCGACGAGCGCTTCCGCGTGACGCGGCTGAAACAACAAAGCGCGATCGAAACTTTGCCTGGCGCGGTCGAACTGGCGCAGCGCCAGCTCCGCCAGGCCACGATTGCAAAGCGCATCGGCATGATCGGGCTTCAGCCTGATGGCACGATCGTACAGTTCGATGGCCTGTTCCGGCAGGTCCATGTGGAGCAAGGTATTGCCGAGGCTGGTCAGGGCCGGCGGAAAATTCGGCTTCAGCGCGATCGCCTTCTCCTGACATGCCCGGGCAGCTTCAAATTTCTGCAGGCCGAAGTGCACAGCCGCGAGATTGTTATAGGCCTCGTGCGAACGTGGATCGATCGCGATCGCGCGCTCGAGCAGCTGTTGCGCCTCTTCCAGGCGCCCGCCCTGTTGCACAGACAGGCCGAGCAGGTGCGTGGCGTCGAAATGATCAGGAACAGCTTGCAGGATCTGGCGGCAGAGCGCCTCGGTCTCCGCATATCTGCCCTGGCCATAGGCGCTCGCCGCGGCGGAAACAATGCCGTCCGCCTGCTTCTTCAATTTCTTCTGCAATCGCGCATTCTGGAATGCGCGCGCACCGGCGCTGCTCTGCAAGGTGTCTCTCCGGAGATGGCTCGGGGAGAGTCTAGCTGATTCGCGTGCCTGGCCGGCCGGTCGGCGGTGCGGCGGCACACCTGACATGCCTACGCAGGGTCGCCGCTTTCCGAAGCCGCGGCACAATATTCGCGCCAGAACTTGCGGTAACCCGCTTCGAGCTCACGCGTGTAGATTTCGACATTGCCGGCGGGCGAGGCCGCGATCTGAGCCGGCAACTCCGCGCGCAACTTCGCCAGATGAGCGGGCTGCGTCGCAAATTTGCGGGCGATCTCGACATAGCCCTCGTCATCCTCGGCGACCCAATCGCCGAGGCCGACGGCGGTCACGATGGAGGCACCGGCGCGCGAGGAGGCTCCGTTGCCGAGCTTGGCCACGACGGGAACGCCCTTGTAGAGCGATTCCCAGGTGCTGATGCCGCCATTTTGCGGGAACGTGTCGAGCGAAATATCGATATCGGCGAAGGCCGACAGGTGGTCGTCGCGCGAGGTCGAGCCCAGGCAGGTGATGTTCTCCTCGGCAATGCCCTGCGCCACGAAACGCGCGATCAGGCCATCGCGCAGCAATGGGTCATCGAGCAGGCCGTGCTTGAGGACGATCTT
The DNA here is from genome assembly GCF_054049735.1 of Bradyrhizobium sp. P5_C12. Classification (NCBI taxonomy): domain Bacteria; kingdom Pseudomonadati; phylum Pseudomonadota; class Alphaproteobacteria; order Hyphomicrobiales; family Nitrobacteraceae; genus Bradyrhizobium; species Bradyrhizobium sp. P5_C12. Next base: position 4,619 of record NZ_JBFULU010000075.1, on the reverse strand, counting down.
GGATCCCGGAACCTCGCGCATGATGCGCGACCACACACGGATCGCATCATCCGATATCTTGTAGATGCGGTTGAACACGCCGAAGGTGACATAGCCGTTGCGCAGCATGGGAAGCTCGGAAGGCCGCAGATCCGAGACGGGTTCCATCGTGATCAGGCACGGCAGATCGTGGATTTTTTCGGCAAACAAATGCCGAACCGATGGCGGAATGAAAATGGGATCCGCGAGCACATAGTCCATGGTCTGCATGCCCGTGCCGGTCGCGTGTCCGAAGCCAGTGGCCTGGATCGGGGCCGGCTTCCGCGCGAAAGCCTGCAGCCTGTTGCCGGTTGTGTGGCCCGAAACGTCGATCAGGATGTCGACATTGTCGGCCTGGATGCGATCGGCGAGTTCGTCGTCCGAAAGCTGCCAGGCGTTGACCCAGACGTCCGCCAATGACTTGAACCGGGCGGTGTAGTCGTCCTCTCCCGGCCAACTATAATAGCAGATGATTTCGAATCTGGCGTGATCATGATGGCTCAACACCGGCAGAAGGGTGAGCCCCGCCGAGTGTTGCCGGAATTCGGCAGCGACATAGCCGACCACAATCCGCTTTTCCGGATCGAGCGGCCGCTTCGGCAGCTTCCGTCGCGGCAGCTTGGAGCCGATCAAGTCCCACCAATCTCTTCGCACCGCCTGCTGGACCGCGAAATCGGCCTCGGCGCGGTAATCCTGCAAGAAGATCTTTCCCCTGATCGCATCCCCGTAGTTCGGCATGATCGCCAGCGCGCGATCGAGATATTCGATCGCGGTGTCCATGTCTCCCTGGTTCGAATAAGCGAAGCCCATCAGCGCCAACCCGATCTCGGAGCGCGGATTTTGCTCGATCAAGGCCGTTGCCGCCGCCATCGCCTGCGCGGTCCTTCCCATCAGGAGGCAGGCCTGCGCCTTGCCCCGGAGGGCCAGTTCGAGCTTGGGCGAGATCGCAAGCGCCGCCTCGAAATCCGCAAGCGCCTGGTCCGGGCGCGACAGCTCGTAATTGAGCCGCCCACGCTGGGCCAGGATCCTCGGCGAGCCGGGCTTGATCGCGAGCGCCATGGCATACTTGGCCGCCGCCTCGTCGTGGTGCCGCAGCTCGACGCTGACCATGCCCTTGCCGACGATTGCCTCCGCGTGACGCGGCTGAAATAGCAGGGCGCGATCGAAACTTTCCCTGGCGCGCTCGACCTGTCCAAGCAACATCTCGACCATGCCGCGATTGCAGAACGCATCGGCATAGTCCGGCTTCAGCTTGATGGCGCGCTCGTGCAGCTCGAGCGCCTGTCCGTACAGCCCCAGATGCATCAACGTGTTGCCGAGATTGGTCAGCGCGACCGCGAAATTCGGCTTCAGCGCGATGGCCCTCTCCTGGCACCGCCGCGCCTCTTCGAAATTGCCGAGGTCGAAATGCACCGTCGCGAGGTTGTTATGGGCATCGTGCAGGCGCGGATCGAGCGCAATCACGCGCTCGAGCAGCTCTTGCGCCTCCTCCAGACGCCGGCCGTCATGCGCGCACATGCCGAGCAGGTGCGTGGCGTCGACATGGTCCGGAACCACGTCCAGGATCTGACGGCAGAGCGCCTCGGTCTCCGCATACCTGCCCCGGCCATAGGCGGCGGCCGCGTCGGAGAGGACGGCCTCCACCTGCTTCTTCAGTTTCTTCTGCAATCGCGCGTTCTGGAATGCGCGCGCGCCGCCGCTGCTCTGCAAGGTCTCTCTCCGGAGGATGGCCCGGGAAGAGTCTAACTGATTCGCAAGCCGTCCCGGCCGGTCGGCTGGACCGGCAGCACCTCCGGGATTTCCCGGTGCCCGGCGCAGCTGACTTGCCTACGCAACGTCTTCGCCTTCCGAGGCCGCGGCACAATAGTCGCGCCAGAACTGGCGATAGCCCGCTTCGACCTCGCGCGTGTAGAGTTCGACGTTGCCGGCGGGTGAGGCTGCGATCTGAGCTGGCAGATCGGCGCGCAGCTTCGCCAGATGGGCGGGCTGGCTGGCATATTTGCACGCGATCGCGGCATAGCCCTCGTCGTCATCGGCAACCCAGTCGCCAAGACCGACGGCCGCTACGATCGATCCGCCGGCGCGCGAGGAGGAGCCGTTGCCGAGCTTGGCGACGACCGGAACGCCCGCATAGAGGGATTCCCAGGTGCTGATGCCGCCGTTTTGCGGGAAAGTATCGAGCGAAATGTCGACATTCGCAAAGGCCCGCAGATGGTCGGTGCGCGGGGTCGTGCCCATGCAGATGACGCTCTCCTCGGCAATGCCCTGTGCCACGAATCGCGCAACCAGGCGGTCGCGCAGCATTGGATCGTCGAGCAGTCCGTTCTTGATGACGATCTTTGATCCCGTCACCTCGCGCATCACTTTCGACCACACTCGCATGGCCTCGTCGGAAATCTTGAAGATGCGGTTGAACACGCCGAAGGTCACATAGCCATTGCGGAGCATGGGAAGCTCCGACGGCGGCACATCAAGGATGGGGTCGATCGTGATCAGGCTCGGCAGATCATAGACCTTTTCGGCCAACAGATGACGCGCCGATTGCGGAATGAAGATCGGATCCGCGAGCACGTAGTCCATGGTCTGAAGACCCGTACCTGTCGCGTGGCCGAAACCCGTGACCTGGATGGGGGCCGGCTTGCGGGCGAAGACATGGAGCCTGCTGCCGGTCGTATGTCCGGACACATCGATCAGAATATCGATCCCGTCGGCCTGGATACGATCGGCCAGCTCGTCGTCCGAAAATTGCGCGGCCTCGACCCAGACGTCTGCGCAAGCCTTGAAATTCTCGGTCATCTCATCCTGCAACGGCCAGCAGGAATAGCAGACGATCTTGAACTTGGCGTGATCATGATGGCGCATCACCGGCAACAGGGAGTACGCTGCCGAATGCTGCCTGAATTCGGAAGCGACATATCCGATCACGATCTGTCTGTCCGGATCGAGCTTGCGCGGCGATAGCGCCCTTTGCGGAAGTTTGGCGCCGATCTGATCCCACCAGTATTTTCGCGCCGCCTGCTGGACCACGAAATCGGCCTCCGGCAGGTAATCCAGCACGAAGATCTTGTACCCGATGGCCTCCGGAAAGTCCGGCGCGATCGCCAGCGCCGCATCGAGATGTTTGAGCGCCGTCGCGATGTCTCCCTGGTTCGCATAGCAAGAGGCCAGAAGCGCCATTCCCGCCTCGGATTGCGGATTGACCTCGAGCAGCGTCTTGACGCCGGCCATCGCCCCCGCCGTGTTCCTCACCATGATGTCGACTTGCGCCCTCCAGCACAGCGCGAGCTCGTTCCGTGGCGATTGTGCCAGCGCGGCGTCGAAATCCGCCGCCGCCTGCTGTAGCCGGGACAGAGTCAGATAGAGCCGTCCACGCTGCACCAGAATCCGCGGTGAACCCGGCTTGAGCGCGAGCGCGACGTCGAGAGCGGCTTCCGCCGCCTCGAAGTGCCGGAGCTCGAGGCTCACCATGCCCTTGCCGGCGATCGCCTCCGCATGGCTCGGCTGAAGCGACAGGGCGCGATCGAAGTTCTCCCCGGCGCGTTCGAACTCGCCGATCATCAGCTGCGCCATGCCACGATTGCAGAATGCATCGGCAAAGTCCGGCTTCAGCCTGATGGCACGTTCGTGCAGTCCGATCGCTTCCTTGGCGAGGCCGAGGTGCAGCATTGTATTACCGAGATTGGTCAGGGTGATCGGACAATTCGGCTTCAGCGCAATGGCCTTCTCCTGGCATGCGCGGGCGTCCTTGAATTTCTGGAGATCGAAATACACGGCCCCGAGATTGCTATGGGCGTCCGGCGAACGCGGATCGAGCGCAACCGCGCGCTCGAGCAGGAATTCCGCGTCGTCGAGCCGCCGGCCATCAAATGCGCGCAGGCCGAGCAGGTGCGTGGCGTGGAAATGATCCGGAACCTCTTTCAAGATCTCGCGGCAGAGTATCTCGACCTCGTCAAATCGGCCCTGCCCGAGCGCCTCGATCGCGAAGGACATGACGGCGTCCGCCTGCTTCCTCAACTTCTTTTCCAAACGCGCATTCTGGTATGCGCGCGCGCCGACACTGCTGTGCAAGGTCTCTCTCCGGAAGATGGTCCGAAAAGAGGCAAGCTGATTCGCATGGTGCGAAGCTGGTGGGGCGGTTAGACCGGCGAGACCACCGGATTTTCAGGTGCTCACCGCAGGATCTGGCTCAAGAACAGTTGCGAGCGGGCGTGCTGCGGGTGAGCGAAGAACTCCTGCGGGGTGTTCGATTCGATGATCTGGCCGGCGTCCATGAACACCACGCGGTTGGCGACTTCCTTGGCAAATCCCATCTCGTGGGTGACCACCAGCATAGTCATGCCCTCCCTGGCGAGGTCGACCATGGTGTCGAGGACTTCCTTGACCATTTCGGGATCGAGCGCCGAGGTCGGCTCGTCGCACACCCTCCCCCTCGGGTTCCGGGACAGCGCCCGCGCGATCGCGCCGCGCTGCTGCTGGCCGCCGGACATCGGGCCCGGAAACTAGTTGGCCGGGGGCGGGATCTTGCCCCGCTCCAGGAATTTCATCGCGTTGAGCTCGGCGTCCTACTTCGGGATGGTGCGCACCCGGGATGGTGCGCACCC
>NZ_JBFULU010000074.1:0-23672 GCF_054049735.1 Bradyrhizobium sp. P5_C12 | reverse complement strand
GCCTATAACCTTCTAAATCAGCGTGTTTTTCCGAAAACGAAGTTCGAGGGTAACTCTGTCGCGAYGCCGACGATTTCTGGGGATAATCAATACTGCGGACGCTTCAGCAACTCGCGATTACGATGGCGGCACTGTTGCCGTAATCCCATACAACCTCTCGCTGTTTTCAGCCACAGGCTATGCTTTGCGCCAAGGGCGTCCAAGTGGCACGCAAGGGCATCTCCAAAGGCAGGAGATGGAATTGCGGTGACAGTGCATCAAATTCATTCGCCGTCGGGGCATCATCTTCGATGACGGTACGACCAAGCTTCACCTGCACCGCCCTTACATCCTGATAGCCCGGTGCGTGTCGAAGTCGAGGGTAAGACTCCGAACGCTGAGGAGATCGAGATGTGCCGCCACCTCTAGGTCCGTCTCTATGAAGCGATGGACCTCCGGGTAGCGAACTTCTGCCCGGCCCTCCTGCTGCACTCCCGCCAAATCCTGGCGGCGATCGTTGAGAACATCTCGGCCTAACCAACCCGGATTCTCGTCATGAGCCAGAGATGCACCTCCGGTTTCAATCTGCCAGTAGTGTGCAGATACAACGCGATGTTGAAGCGGCGATGGCCCTCCATCAACAGATAGGCTGCCGGAAGCACTTGATCGGGAAACTCAACCGTTTCGCGGTTGATGTGCGCGTCTCGATTGTCGAGAACGATGATCGGCGCTGGAAAATCGCCGTGCTGAAGCATATAGGCCGACGTCCGGTAAGGCTCATCGAACTCCCAATCATCCACTAGGCGGTGGCCGTGGCTGACGCAGTCCTTCTGGTCGGCGTTGAAGCGATTCCAGATCGATAGCACCTCAAACAGCCGTTCTGATTTCCACGTCACGAGCTCAAATTGATAGTTGGCCGAGCGCAGGTAGGAATACGGCGACTTGCCCCAATGCTCATGGAGCCAGTAACGGGCTACGTTCTCGGGGACCGTTCTGAACTGGCGCCGAGCTCTCCGCCGCCACTCGTCAAATGGCTCCTTCTCCCACCCACTGGCGTCGACTTTTGGCTTAAGGCGTTTGGGATAATCGTCCATGGTGACCAATAGATACGCCGGTCGTTTGACGAAATTCAAGCCATGGCACGTGATGAAGCCGCGCTCCACCCTGGTTCGGATAAGCGGCGTGACTTCAGGCCCACCGCGTTGCGATACTTCACCGGCCGTCCTCCTCACGCGCATGTGCACGCGCCCCCTGCCCCTTGTCGCATTTTGCTGCTATTCATCGCCCCCGCCCGAAACCAAAAACCCTCCATCCGTTCCAAGGGAGCAACAACCATGCGATACCTCCACACCATGCTGCGCGTGCGCAATCTCGATGTCGCGATGAAGTTTTACCAGGATGCGCTGGGACTGAAGGAGGTGCGGCGGATCGAGAACGACAAGGGGCGTTTCACGCTGGTGTTCCTGTGCTCGGCCGACGACCTCGAGGCGCTGAAGAAGCAGCCCAACACGCGCGGCGCGCCGCTGGTCGAGCTCACCTACAATTGGGACGAGGAGAAGTACGGCGAGGACCGCTTCTTCGGCCATCTCGCCTATGAGGTCGACGACATCTATGCCACCTGCGAGAAGCTGATGAAGGCCGGCGTCACCATCAACCGGCCGCCGCGCGACGGCAACATGGCCTTCGTGCGCTCGCCCGATCTGCACTCGATCGAGCTGCTGCAGAAGGGCGAGCCGAAAGCGCCGCAGGAGCCGTGGTCGTCGATGCCGAACACCGGCCACTGGTAATTCCCGTAGGAACAAGCCCTCGCCGCCTGCGTTCACCCTTCGACAATGCGATTGGAGGAGGAACGCAATGGGACGAGGATTGTTGTTGTGGATGCTGGGCGTGCCGATCCCGGTGATCATCCTGCTGTGGCTGTTCTTGGGCCACTGATCGACCGACCAGCATGCATGAAAGCTCCGCCGACGGCGGAGCTTTTTGCATGAGAGGCCCGGCGCAATCGCCGTCGCTGGCTCCAGGGAATTCAGCTATCACCCGCGAGGTGGGCGCGTAGCCCGGATGGAGCGCAGCGTAATCCGGGACCACTGCGGCCGAAGCACCCCGGATTGCGCTTCGCTCCATCCGGGCTACGACACCAAAAAACGACGACAGCAAAAAGCGCCGCGGGAGGTCAAGAGATGCCGGACAGCAAGCTGACGATCTGGGGCCGCGCCAACTCGGTCAACGTGCAGAAAGTGCTGTGGTGCCTCACCGAGCTTGGCCTGCCCTATGAGCGCATCGACGCCGGCATGAGTTTTGGCAAGACCCGCGAGGCCGACTATCTCGCGATGAATCCCAATGCACGGATCCCGACGCTGGTCGATGGCGATTTCGTGCTGTGGGAGTCCAACTCGATCCTGCGCTATCTCTGCCTCGCGCATGGCCGTGGTACGCCGATCTATCCGGAGGCGCCGAAGCTGCGCAGCTCGGTCGACCGCTGGCTCGACTGGACGCTGTCGACGGTACAGCCGGTCGACCGGCCGGTGTTCTGGGGCATCGTGCGCACGCCRCCCGCGGAGCGCGACATGCTCCAGGTGCAGAGGGATGCGGATGCTGCCGCCGAGGTCTGGGCGATCGCCGACCGCCTGCTCTCATCGCGCCGCTTCATGGAGGGCGACCAGTTCACGCTGGCCGATATCGCGATCGGGTCTTATGCGCGGCGCTGGCTCGGCGTCGAGGGCGTCACCCGCCCGGCCCAGCCGCACCTGACGCGCTGGCTCGCCGAGCTCGGCAAACGGCCCGGATTCGCGCAGCATGTGGCCCCGCCGATGTCGTGAGGCGGCGGCGCGGCCTAAGTCGCGCTGCTGTCGCGAGGATTCGCGTTTCCGGCGCCTCATCTTCGCACTTGACGGCTACTGTGCATGGGGTTGTTTGTCATTTTTTTGTTTTGGCGGGTCCTCTTGGCGGGCCCTAGCGCCAGCCGCGCTCGACCAGCAGCACGCAGATGATCAGCACCAGCGTCACCACCGCGGTGGCAAGCCGCGCGGTCCAGCTCAGGCCGCGGCCGACCCACCACAGCAGCGCGCAGTACATCATCACAGGGACGAGGATATCGAGCCGCAACAGATCCGGCGACATGTCGGTCAGCGCCGGACGGTGGCGTCGATGCTGATCGAGCCGCCGATCTTCACGCAGGTGCCGGTGCCCTCGACCATGACGAAGCGCGGGCCATAGGACGCGCAGGAGCCGGCCTTAGCGCTCCCGGCCGCGCTCTTCAGCGGCAAGGTCTTCACTGACGAGGCCTTGCCCGCCTGCGGCCGCTCAGCGGCGGGCAGGCGCAGGCTCTCGGCCGCTGTGGCGGAGGTCGCTGCAAGACAGCTGAAAACAAGACAGCCGGGAATGAGGATCGTTGCGCGCATCCCACGCGTTCTAGCCCGGACGGCTGCCCTGCGCCATCCGGGTCGCGCCGGCCGAGCTCAGAGGAACTTGATGCCGGCCGATTTGCCGCGGCGCCAGACCACCTGGCAGCTCCGCCCGGTCCGCGCATCGCGCGAGAACGCCATCCGGACCACGCCCGGAAGCTGGCTCGCATCCTCGTCCATCGTGATCTTGGCGCCCGAGCTCGAGATGTCCTGGACCAGGCAATGCCGCGCGGCGAACCCGCCGTCCAGCGTGATCCAGGCATGCCGCGACAGCAGTTTGCGGGCTGCGCGCTTGGTGGGCTGTGGCATGGATGAAAAAATCTCCCATTCCAGCTACCGCAGGGAACCCTAATAAACCGTTGAAATCGCCCCCGAATGATCCCGGGGGCGAGGCTATCCACCGCCCCCAAAAGACCGTTCCCGAACGGCTTGCCCACGGGCCCAAAGGCCACTATACGTTCGCCCGCCGCAAACCGCCGGGCACGACTCGTGCGGACGGCGGCCGTGCCGCGAAGAGCGGCGGGGCCTTGCGTTTGCTCCCTTCGTCTATCGGTTAGGACGCCACCCTTTCACGGTGGAGAGAGCGGTTCGATTCCGCTAGGGAGCGCCAGCACCCCTCATTCGCTGCCCGCTCTTGAACGCCGTCTCCGGAGGCCGTCTCGCACCTGCGGCGCCTTGGGATCAGTAGCTGCCGCAACAATGCTTGAATTTCTCGCCTGAACCGCAGGGACAGGGATCGTTGCGTCCAACCTTGATGTGCCCGTAACGCAGCCGGTTGAGGATTTTCCTGTTCTGCTCGAGGATCGTCTTGCGGCGCGTCTCCTGGACGCCGATCACCGCCGCGTTGTCGCCGACATCCCAGAACGCCTGCGGCTTGAGATGCGCGAGCTTGCCGCTGACATAGACCGGATAGAACCAGCCGAGCGTTCCGTCGCGCAGGCGCTGCAGCGTCGTCAGGTCGTAAAGAAAGAAGCCCGCCGCCAGCAGCGTCGCGTTGATGTCCTGGAAGTCGTCAATGTCGGCCTCGCACACCACCACACTGCAATTTTCCAGCACATGGCGCGCGCCCTTCAGCGCCGCCTGCTCCGCCCCCTGCACGTCGAGCTTGAGCAGGAACGGCGGCTTGAGCGACAGCTCCTGGACCAGCGCGTCGAGCGTCCGCGCCGGGACCTTGACCTTGCTCTTGATCAAATCGTTGACCCGCGACCAGTAGAGGTCGCCTGCCGGGCGCACCGATGACCAGTAAGGATGCACGGATTCGGTGATCTCGATCTCGCCTTCGTGGTCGGTGATGGCGCAGATGCGATAGTGCCCGCCAAGCGCCTCCTTGATCGCCTTGAGCGAGTCCTCGTAGATCCGATTGGCGTCGATGTTGAGCGGCACCGCATCGCCGAGGCACGACAGATGGTTGAGCACGAAGTGCCCGTCGGCGCACCCGAGGTCGACCACGGTGCCGTAACGCAGGCCTTTCGCGAACAAATTTTGCAGCGTTGCGCTGAAATCGGTTGCCTGCATGAAATCAATCCAAACAATCCAGAATTGATCAGTAACACGCGGTCGGCGGCGCGATCAACTCGACGTAGTGCCGGCGCGGCGCACGCGTTTGGGGCGCGGAAGCGGGAAACCCGCCGACGGTGCGGTCATGGATGCGGCCCGCGAAACAGATCCCCGCCGATGACCTCGATCACCAACCTCGCCCCGCCCGGCGACAGATGGATCGTATCGGTCGCGACCACCTCACCGTCCGGCGTGCGGACCAGGCACTGTTGCCGCGGATCGCAAAGCACCTTGCGCAATGACACATAGTCGACGCCTGCGGATTTGCTGAAATCCGCCATCAGCTCGTCCTCGGCAGGGCCCGAAACGCCGGAGCCGAGCCGGTCCGGCAGGTCATGGGAGAAGCGATAGTGGTTGATGACCGCGTGCGGCAGCGTGCGCTTCCACACCGGAGGCGGCCCGATGATGACCACGCGCGCCACCCCGGCGCCGCGCAGGGCGGCGATGGTGCTGCCGAGCTTGTTCAGGTCGTTGTCGAAACCCCACATCGCGTGCAGCACGACGACGTCCGGACGAGATTCCCTGATGAGGGCAACAGCCCTGGCGTTGCTTTCGACGCAGGACGCGTTCGGTCCCGCACCGAGGATCGGCGCACAGCCAGGCGCATTGAAACGCCCGACGCGGAACGAAGCGCGTTGTGCCGCCTCCACCACGGCCGGATAGAGAGCCGCGCCGTTTGAATCGCCCCACAACAGCAGCAGCGGCTTGTCGCCCCGCTCGACGCAGCTCGTATCAAAGCCGCTACCCGGCGCCTCCAGGAAGCAGTGATCCTTGAATGCAGGATTGTCATCGGTGCTGACGGCCGCGATCGCCTGCAACGCCTGCGGAAATCGCGAGACGAAGCCGGCGGAGAGGATCGTGGCGATACCGATCGCACCCACCGAAGCCAGCGTGATCGACAAGGCCGGCACGACGTTGCGTCGATGGCGGATCGGCTGTTCGATGAAGCGGTAGGTCAGGATCGAAAGCACGGTCGCGGCGAGGACCGCGGCCCAGATCTCGATGAAATTCGGCACCCCATGCCGCACGATTCCGAGATAGGCGAGCAGCGGCCAGTGCCAGAGATAGAGCGGGTAGCTGATGAGACCGAGCAGCACGGCGGGCCTGCTCGACAACAGCACGCGGTTGACCGCGGCATTCGGCGACGTGATGACGAGCGCGGCGCCGACAATTGGGAGCAGCACCAATGCTCCCGGAAAGGACATCGAGCGATCGAACAGCAGGGCGGACGCTGCAATGGCGCCAAGGCCGATCGCGCCGAGCAGGTTGCTGCTGCCTTTGCGGACGAGGTTGGCCTCGGCCACGAGGCCGCCGATCAGCAACTCCCAGGCCCGCGGCAAGGGCGCGTAGAAGCCCCAATCCGGGTTCGTCGCCGCCAGCGCCACGCCGGCGGCCAGCGACAGCGCGATTGCGCCGAGGATGTACTGCCGCCGCCACCGCGAGCGCGCCAGCAGGCCGAGCGCCAGCGGCCAGAAGATGTAGAACTGCTCCTCGACGCCGAGCGACCAGAGGTGGAGAAGCGGATTCTCGGCAGCGAGCGGCGCAAAATAGCCGGCCTGCCCGAGCTGGAACAGGTTCGAGGCGAAGAGAACGCTGGCCGCGATGTTCTCTCCGAGCAGACGGAACTGTGGGGGCAGCAGGATTGCCCATCCCAGCGCATAGGTCGCCAGCAGCACGGCGATCAGCGCCGGAAAGATCCGCCTGATCCGCCGCGCGTAGAATGTCGCGAGCGGAACGCCGCCGGGCGCCAGTAATATCCGCGTGATCAGAAAGCCCGAGATGACAAAGAAGACGTCGACGCCGACGAAGCCGCCGGGCAGCATCCAGGGGTGCGCGTGATAGCCGACCACCAGCAGGATCGAAACGGCACGGAGCCCGTCAATATCTGGCCGGTAATTCTCGGACGGCATCATCGAGGTTGCACTAGCGGCATTCGCGTCGAGACACAATCCGACACGGATTGGCAATTGATGGACACGAATGTGTCGCCGGCGAGGTCGGCAAAAACCGCCGCGGCGCATCTGCCATGGGTCGCCGCGCTCACGATGACGCGATACCGACCCACGCGTTTACCGCAAATTTACCCCTGCTCCTGAATGCCGGTATCATTTGCTTAGAGGTTGTCCGCTACCGTGGAAACACGGGAAGCAATCCACAACACGATTGGTGCTGATGTCCGTCGCAGAGTTCCTCAGGCAGCGTGCGGTGGAAGTCACCGTGAGCGGCAGCTATTCGCTGCACCGCTGGTACGATTGCGAGGGCAAGCTGCGAACCTTCGCCTGCCGTACCAAGCGCGTCTCGCCGTTCCGCATGATCGTGGACGTGCCGGTCGTCGGCAAGGTCGGCGAGCGCGTGACCTCCTACTTCCAGGATTTCGGCGAGTTCGAGTGCACCATCAGCGCCACGCTGAAGACGGGCTTCCTCATGGAACTCGACATGACGCGGGCGCGGCGCGCCTGGATGTCGGAAAAGCTGACCTGGCTCGAGAAGAAGCAGAAGGACGCCAGCGTCGAGGAACTGCGGCGCGACGCGCGGTTCGTGCCGCAGGTCTCGCATACCTTCCTGACGCTCGCCGACGGCGGCACCCATCCCTGCTTCATCATCGACGTCTCCACCGCGGGCGTCGCGGTGTCCTGCGAATACGATCCCCAGATCGGAACGCCGCTCGCGGTCGGGGCCTGCGTCGGGCGCGTCATCCGGAAATTCGCCGACGGCTTTGCGGTCAAATTCGCCGAAAAACAGCAGCGGGACGACCTCGCCCGCCTGGTCGTTCGCTCGGCCGTGCTGCAGCCGGCCTGAAGCTCCAGACGCCGCCTCCGCACCTTCGCCCTATCTCGGCCCCATTGCGGAATCAGCATATGGGGGTCCGTGCCCCGTGCCGGCCTTCATTTGCAGACTTGCGACCGGAGGACCGAATGGCAGTCGAGAAGATTACCTGGGAAAGGGTCGGCCGGGTCACCGAGCCCGGACGCTACATGTACACCTTCGGCTGGCTCACCATCACCGCGGGCGATCTCGATATCTGGAAGCAATACCCGCAGGCGGCGTTCACATTGCTCGCCCAACACGCCGAGCCGGACGCGTTCGCCGGCGAGGAATTCCATCTCGGGGCGTTCGACATCGCCCCCGATGCGCCGCCGCGGTTCACGACCCACTGAGGGCGGTCGATGCCGGCTCCAATCGCCTTGCCGCGACCGCCGATTCGAGCCGCCACAACCGGCGCTTCGCGTGAGGAACGGTTGCACGGAGCGCAGATCCACACCGGAACGCATGGCACGGGCGTTGCTTTATCAACGCCGTGATGCACATCGCCCCGGTCGACCAAGCCTTCCTCCTGCTGCTGATCGCGGCCTGCTTGGGCGCGTGCCTCGTGCGCGCCTTCTGGGAGCTGGAGCAGATGCGAACCCGCCGCATCGATTCATCGCTTCGCCGGCGGACAACGAAGCGTGACTAGGTCGATCGCCCCGGCTGCGCGTTGTCCGGGTTGAGGCCATGGCGCCTCCAGCCGCGCGGCGGGGACAAATGCATCGTGAATCGAAGAAACCCGCGCATTCCCTTGATCTCGCTGACCAATCGCGGCCTGATATCAGGCGCGCAACCGTTTCCATTGATGACGAACAAGTTCCGTCATGCGATTGATTATCCTCGCATTCTACAGCATTGGTGACGACGCGATGAACGGAAGCTGTCGCGCTTGTTAAGCGACGGGACAGCAAGCGCATGACACATGGTCGCATCGGTAGAAGTAGATAAGCCGGTCAAGGGAACCTATTTTCGACGCCGATGTACCTGATTGAAGCGTTACCCACCGTCATCGGAACTGCCGCCATCGCGCCGGCGCTCCTGATGTTGTGGCTTGTCATAGCGGCAGAGGAACGCCCGGGGCCGCCGGCCCAGGTCTGGACCGCGTTCCTGCTCGGCGCGGCCAGCATCTCGCTGCTGGGCCTCGCCCGCGCCCCCTTCGCCAAGATGGTCGCGGCCCCCGACAACCCCTGGGCGGCGCTCGCCATGCATTCGGTGTTCGGCGTCGCGCTGCCGGAGGAAGCCGTCAAGGTGATCGCCATCGTGCTGGTCTCCTCGACCAAGCGGCGGACCTTTGCCAATCCGATGGACACCGTGGTCTATGGCGCCGCCGTCGGCCTTGGCTTCGCCGCTTACGAGAACCTCGCCTATCTCGTGCAGCATGCCGAGATGTGGCGGTCGCTGGCGGCGCTGCGCAGCGTGCTCACGGTGCCGTTCCACGGCGCGCTCGGCATCATCGCCGGCGCCTATCTGACGATCGCGCGCGCCGGCACGGCGCTGGGCGCAAACCGCCATCATCGCGACTGGGCCCGCCTGTCCAGTCGCCTCCTGATCTTCGCAGGCCCGCTCGCGCTGCATGCGGCTTTCGACTTCCCGCTGCTCACGCTCCAGCGGATGCCGGACCTGGATCCGACGCTTCGGATGTGGCTGGGCGCCGCGAGCCTCCTGATCGGGTTCAGCTCGATCGCGTTCGCCATGCGTCTGGTCCGGCGCGTCGCGCGCCATCATGCGCCGCGGACCGAGGTGGCGCGCGAGCGGCTGAGCCAGTTGCGCCGGATGTGGGCGCTGCTGCTCGCCGGCGGCGGCGTCGGCTTCCTCGGCCTCGCTTTTGTGCTGACCTCGATCCATCACTGGCTGATCAACCCCGAGCGCAACCTGACGCTGGCCCTGATCCCGATCGGCCTGACCTCGATCCTGCTCGGCATCGCGCTTCTGATTGTCACAAGTGCGATCTACATTCTCGGCCGCAACCGCATCCGTACCAGCGCGGAAGGTTTTTCCTCTGCGCCCGGTGGCGGCTGAGCCGCGGGATGGCAAGCCCGGTGCGCACATACTACATTGAGCCCATCTGCTGCTTGCGACGTAGAGGCCACCATGCCATCGCCCGAGGATTTTTCACGGCTGCAATCCGCCATGAGCCGGACGGTCAAGGCGCATTGGAAGGCCTTCCTGTTCGAAGGCATCCTGCTCGCCGTTCTCGGTATCGCCGCGCTGATCCTGCCGCCGCTCGCGAGCCTCGCGGTCGCGATCGTCCTCGGCTGGATGTTCCTGATCAGCGGCATCGGCGGGCTGATCGTGACCTACTGGGCGCGCAGCACGCCGGGCTTCTGGTGGTCGCTGATTTCGGCGGCACTTGCCGTGCTCGCCGGCATGTTGCTGCTGGCCCGCCCGATGCAGGCCGTGCTGACGCTGACCATCGTGCTCGGCGCCTATTTCCTCGCCGAGGGCGTCGCCACCATCATGTATGCGCTGGAGCATCGCCGCGAACTGAGCGGCCGCTGGTCGTGGCTCCTGATCTCGGGCCTCGTCGACATCGCGATCTCGTTCATGGTGATCACGGGACTGCCGAGCTCGGCGGAATGGGCGATCGGCGTCCTCGTCGGCATCAACCTTTTGTTCGGCGGCGCCACCCTGATCGGCATGGCGCTGGCGGCACGCAACAGCAACACCTGACCCGGGATCGTTGCTTCCGCAGCCGATTGGGGGGTGACAACCCGCCAATGGCGCGCTATATGGCCTGCCATGATCACCCTCGTCACCAGCTATTTTTGGTACTTTAGCTACGACAGCTCGCTGGCGGCAGGAGGATCGCGCTCAATCTAAAATATTGAAGCAAACGTCCGAACAAGCCGCCAGACCTGGCGGCTTTTTTATTGGCCGGCAGGTTCTCAAAATGACAGGAGCCCGCCGTGCTAAGCACGACAGACGATCTTCGTATCCGCGAACTGAAAGAGCTGAGCACGCCGGACGAGGTGATGCGGGAAGTCCCGCGCACGCTCACCGCAACGCGTGTGGTGATGGCGGCGCGCAACGCCATCCACGCCATCCTCAATGGCCAGGACGACCGGCTTCTGGTCGTGGTCGGCCCCTGCTCGGTGCATGATCCCAAGGCCGCGCTTGAATACGCCGAGCGCCTTGCGAGCTTGCGCGAAGATCTCGCCGACCAGCTCGAGATCGTGATGCGGGTCTATTTCGAGAAGCCGCGCACCACGGTCGGCTGGAAGGGCCTGATCAACGATCCCGACCTCGACGGCAGCTTCAACATCAACAAGGGCCTGCGGCTTGCACGCAACGTGCTGTCCGCGGTCAACAATCTCGGCCTGCCCGCCGGCGCCGAATTCCTCGACATGACGACGCCGCAATACATTGCGGACCTGGTGTCCTGGGCCGCGATCGGTGCCCGCACGACCGAGAGCCAGATCCATCGCGAGCTGGCCTCGGGGCTGTCCTGCCCGGTCGGATTCAAGAACGGCACCGACGGCAATGTGCGCATCGCCGCCGACGCGGTGAAATCAGCCTCGCATCCGCATCACTTCATGGCCGTCACAAAACTCGGCCGCTCGGCGATTGCCTCGACGGCGGGCAATGAGGACTGTCACATCATCCTGCGCGGCGGCAGCAAGCCGAACTACGACGCGGAAAGCGTCGCCGCCGCCTGCAACGAGCTGGCGAAATCCGGCGTCGCGCCGCAGGTGATGGTGGATGCAAGCCACGCCAATTCCAGCAAGAAGCCGGAAAACCAGCCGCTGGTCGCAGCCGATATCGCCGGACAGATTTCCGGCGGCGAGAACCGCATCATGGGCGTGATGATCGAGAGCAATCTCGTCGCCGGCCGCCAGGACGTGGTGCCGGGCAAGCCGCTGACCTACGGCCAGAGCATCACCGACGGCTGCATCGACTGGGCGACCACGGCAACGGTGCTCGAGCAGCTCGCCGACGCGGTCGAGATCCGGCGCAATACAACGCGCGCGGGCCTCCACGAGCGTTCCGCCTAGCGGACGATTGCGGGCGGGGTGATGCTGTCGCGCCCTGCCCGCACATCCATCTGCCTCAGCAGCCGCGGCAGATGCTCTTGATTTTCTTGTCCAGCGCCGCGTCTTCCTTGTTCACCGGATTATTCGGATCGCTCAGATTCTTCTCGCTCGGCACGTCGGAAGCCCGCGGCTGGCGATGCCCGACCGGCGCAGGCAGCACGGAACCCGCCGACTGTCCCGACGTCGTCGATCCCTTGCTTCCGCTCTGCGCGAAGCCTGTGCCGCCGAACACTACCAGGAGCGATAGTGCCGCGATGATGTTTCTCATTTTGCTCCTCCGTTCCTCAAGCCGGCTCTCGCATCTCAACCGATCAGGTCTCTGGCGGATAGAGATGAACGTCGCCGCAATAGTCGACGATACGATAGCGCGTTTCCAATGCCGCATCACGTGCCTCGGGTGCGGTATTTTGCTCCGCCAACACGTAATTCGGGCCCAGCGGCGATTTGCCGGCGCCGCCGGGGATATCGATGACATAGTCAGGCTGGCACAATCCTGACACCCGTCCACGCAACTGACGCATGAGGTCCTGGCCTTCCGCGATCGTGGCGCGCAGATGCGCGGTGCCTGGCGCGAGATCGCCGTGATGCAGGTAGTAGGGCTTGATCCGGCATTCGACGAAAGCTCGCATCAAATCCGACAGAGCGGCGATGCTGTCATTGACGCCGCGCAAAAGCACGGACTGGCTGACCATGGGAATCCCGGCATCGACGAGCCGCGCGCAGGCCGCGCGAGCCGCGCCCGTCAGCTCCCGCGCATGATTGGCATGCACCGCGACCCAGGTGGTCGCGCCCTCGGCCTTCAGTGCCGCGACCATCTCGTCGCTGATGCGCGCAGGGTCCGCCACGGGCACGCGGGTGTGAAGGCGGACGATCTTGACGTGCTCGATGCCGGCGAGGTCGGCCATGATCTCGCCCATGCGCCGCGGCGACAGCATCAGGGGATCGCCGCCGGTCAGGATCACTTCCCAGATCTCGCTGTGCGCGCGGATGTAGTCGATGGCGGCGCGGTAGGCCGCTTCCGAGAGCGCGTTCTCCTTGCCGGGGCCGACCATCTCGCGGCGGAAGCAGAAGCGGCAATAGACTGCGCAGACGTGAACCAGCTTGAACAGCACCCGATCGGGATAGCGGTGCACGATGCCGGGGACCGGCGAGTGCGCGTGGTCGCCGATCGGATCGGCGTTCTCGCCCGGCTGCACCTCGAGCTCGGCGGCGCTCGGAACGAACTGGCGCGCGATGGGATCGTCGGGATCGGATGGGTCGATCAGCTCGACCAGCGCCGGCGTGATCGCGACCGCATAGCGCGCGGCGACGTGCTCGAGCGCAGGCAGCGCGGCGGCAGGCGCCAAGCCTTCGGCCACGAGTTCGGCCGGTTCGCGCAAGGTGCGTGCAAGATTGGTCTTCGTCATTTTTCACTTAGCGTTTCATTTGCAGGCGGTGTCCACACCACCTGATCAATTCTTGAAGCGCCGCTCGCCAGCATCACCAGCCGGTCGAAGCCGAGCGCGACACCGCTTGCCTCCGGCATGGCGGCAACGGCGGCCAGAAAATCCTCGTCCAGCGGATAGGCCTCGTCGTAGCGGCGCTGCTTCTCCACCATCGATTCCGTGAAGCGCTTGCGCTGCTCCTCGGCGTCGGTGAGTTCGCCGAAGCCGTTGGCGAGCTCGACGCCGCAGGCATAGACCTCGAACCGTTCCGCGACCCTGGAATCGCCAGCCTTTACCCGCGCCAGCGCTGCCTCCGGAGATGGGTATTCGAACAGAATGGTCAAACGGCCCTGCCCCAGATGCGGCTCGACATGCTCGACCAAGACCTTGCTGAAGATGTCCGACCAGGTGTCGTCCTCGGCGACGCGGACCCTACCACCGGCCGCCTGGGCGAGCGCGGCACGGTTACCCCTGTTGCCCGAGATTGTCGACAGCAGGTCGATCCCCGCAAACCGCTCGAAGGCACCTGCAACCGTGAGCAGTTCCGGCTCGGCGAAGGGGTCGGCGGTCCGGCCCCGGAACGCGAAAGTCCCGATCCCGGTCGCCTGCGCGGCCCGGGCGACAATCACCACGGTGTCGGCCATGATGGCGTCATAGGGGGCGCCCGCCCGGTACCATTCCAGCATGGTGAATTCGGGCAGATGCAGGTCCCCGCGCTCGCGATCGCGGAACACTCGTGCGAATTCGAAAATTCGCTCCTCGCCGGCAGCCAGGAGCTTCTTGCAGGCAAATTCCGGCGATGTCCGTAGATATCGGCTGGCCCGGCTGCCGTCGGGCCGCATGATCTCGGTCCGGGGAGCATGCAGATGGGTCTCATTGCCCGGGGAGACCTGAAGCACGGAGGTTTCGACTTCGACAAAGCCCTGTTCGGCGAAAAAGCCCCGTAGTGACCCGGTAATGGCCCCCCGCGCCTGCAGGAACGGCCGCCGGTCCAGGTGGCGCGAGGGCGACCAGAACGGCGAAATCGGCTTGTCCCCAGCCATCAGCCGACGACCCCGCAGGCCAGCAAAATGCTGGCATTCAACGACAAAATGCGTATGTTGCGGCCCGAAACGGGTGCCGAGGTCTGATTTGAGGCCCCAAGTCCCCCATCAATTTGACCACGTCCTGGCCTGAGCCGGGCCAAGCAAGCAGGAAATACAGCTTTGAGAGTCATCGCCAGTTCTATTCGCAAGGGCAACGTGATCGAGCAAGACGGCAAGCTTTATGTCGTCGTCAGTGCCGAGAACATCCATCCCGGCAAGGGCACCCCGGTCAGCCAGATCGAAATGCGCCGAATCTCGGACGGGGTAAAGATCTCCGAACGCTACAAGACCACCGACCAGGTCGAAAAGGCCACGATCGAAGAGCGCAATTTCACCTTTCTCTATGAAGATGGTGACGGCTACCACTTCATGAACCCCGAGAGCTACGACCAGGTCCAGGTTTCCAAGGACGTGGTTGGCGACGCGGCCGCCTATCTTCAGCCAGAGATGACCGTCAAGCTGTCGACCCACGACGTCAACGTGGTCTCGCTCGCGCTGCCGCAGCGCGTGACGCTGGAAGTGGTCGAGACCGAGCCGGTGACCAAGGGTCAGACCGCTTCGTCCTCGTACAAGCCCGCGGTGCTCTCCAACGGCGTGCGCACCACCGTGCCGCCGCACATCGCGGTCGGCACCCGCATCGTGGTGATGACCGAAGACGGCTCCTACTCCGAGCGCGCCAAGGACTAACAAAGGGACTGAGGGATCGGGACAGGTACCGCCGGGGGGCGAGACAGTGGGTAGGGAGAGTTTCCGCTTCGTCTTGCAAGCCCTGGCGTTGCTTTCGCTCCTCATTGCAACCCCGGTCGCGGCGGACGAATTCCGCAGCCCCTCGCTCACGGCCCTGCGCGTCGATTGGCGCGCAGCGCTCGACCAACTCCGCACCGAGATCAACAGCCGCCCCCAGATTGCCGGCGATTTCATCTTCGTGCCGCGCCGTTCGGTGCCGCGATACGATCCGCGCGCGATGCCGGCGCTGGTGCAGCTCAATGCGGTCTCCTCGCAGTTCTTCACCGGCATTGCGCGCAGCTCCGTTCCGGTGCTGCTGCCGTTCGACGCCGCCGCTTACCTCGACGCACAGCGCAGCGGCGCGCCGGCGACGCTCGCGCTGTCGCGCTACCAGGCCGATTTCAATCCCGTCGACATGTTCGACGCCGGTCCCGCCGGCTACAGCGCGAGCTTTTCGTTGGACCCGGGCGCCGGCGACGACATGCCAACACGGGTTTTTGCGCGGCCGGTCGAGGTGCAGATCACGGGCTCGGCGCTGATCTATGACATCGCCGATCCCAGCGGCGGCAAGGGCGAGCCGGTCAAACCGCTCGCAGCAACCTATCCGGATCTGCGCAGGTTCATCCGCGAAGGCTATGTGCGCTACGCCTTCACCCGCTTCGGCGTCGCCTATGTGGTGTCGATCCAATGCCTCGACAGCGTGGCGAAGCCGCGCCGGCTCGCCTGCAAGGAAGCCTCTCCGGTTGCCGAGCGTTTCCTGAAGGCGCTACGCATCGCCGGCGGCCAGCGCATGCGGCCGTTGACGGACGTCGCCTCCAGCGTCATCGATCGTCCCTCAGCGCGTTCGCCGGAATTCGGCTACCGGCCGAGCGGCGACATCATCCCGAACACCGGCTACCGCAACAAGAGCGGCCATCCCGATGTGATGGCCTATGCCCAGATTCGCTTTCCCCTCGAAAAGGCGCCCGCCTTCGTGCGCTCGCAATCCTACGGCAAGCGCGACAGGAGCGACGGGCCGACCGCCTATCCCTGGCGCGACAATTTCTGCGAGTCGCGCAGCTTCGAGGTCTGGCAATGCGGCGGCGGTTACGGCCACCAGGGCGAGGACATCCGTGCGGCCGGGTGCCCGCCGCAGGGCGAGGGCGGCGAGCGCTGCGACCCCAAGCAACGCGGCGTGGTCGCGGTGCGCGACGCCATGGTGATCCGCGGCTCCAAGGACCAGGCCGCCACGCTTGAGATCAACGGCCGCACCGAGCACATCCGCTTCCGCTACATGCACATGAACCCGCAGGCGATGAACGCGGACGGCCTGCTCAACGGCCGCCTCGTCACCGAGGGCGAGAAGATCGGCGTGGTCTCGAACTATCTCGACCATCCCGCCGGCACCTCCATGCACCTGCACTTCGACGTGCAGGTCTTCACCCGCGACGGCTGGATCTGGGTCAGTCCCTACATCACGCTGGTCTCGGCCTATGAGCGCCTGATCCGCGCCCGCGGCCGCGAGGTCGGCCCCGAGATCGCGGGCGCCCCGCAGCCCGTGGCACATGCGCTGCCCGAGGATGTGATCAAGCCGGATTTGCGCGAGGGATCGAGCAGCGAAGAGAACTGAAACCCAAGCCTGTTAATTTGCAGGCTCGGCCTTCTCGGTGTCGTCCCGGCGATTGGCGGGAATGCCGTCGCACAATCGCATGGCGCCGCATCCCACGAGCGGATTCCGTCTGGCCCCAGAATTGCTTGGCTACCGGTAGCCAAGGCGAAACCCCGCCTTCGCAAGCGTTGCATCGAAGCAAAGCGAAGGGAATCACATGCGTTTTCTCACCACGGCGGCCGTTCTGGCCGTCGCGTTTGCCGCGCCGGTTCATGCGCAGGAATTGAGCGGCACGTTGAAGAAGGTCAAGGAGACCGGCGCGATCACACTCGGGATACGCGACAGTGCCGTACCCTTCAGCTACATCGACGACAAGCAGAAGATCGTCGGCTACGCCATCGACATCTGCATGAAGATCGTCGACGAGATCAAGGCCGAGCTCAAGCTGGACAAGCTCGAGGTCAATGAGAGCATTGTCACCTCGTCCAGCCGCATTCCGTTGATGGCGAACGGCACCGTCGACCTCGAATGCGGCTCGACGACCAACAACGCCGACCGCCAGAAGCAGGTGTCCTTCACCAACACGCATTTCCTCACGGCAAGCCGCTTCGTGTCCAAGAAGGCGCTGA
Source organism: Bradyrhizobium sp. P5_C12 (assembly GCF_054049735.1). Lineage (NCBI taxonomy): Bacteria > Pseudomonadati > Pseudomonadota > Alphaproteobacteria > Hyphomicrobiales > Nitrobacteraceae > Bradyrhizobium > Bradyrhizobium sp. P5_C12. Next base: position 6,444 of record NZ_JBFULU010000074.1, on the reverse strand, counting down.
AGCTCGACCAGGTCGACGACCTCAAGGGCAAGGCCGTCGTCTCGGTCTCAGGCTCGACCAACCTGACCCAGCTCAACAAAGCCAACGCTGCACGCTCCATGGGCATCACCGTGATGAACGCCAAGGACGTCCCCGAGGCGTTCCTGATGGTCGAGACCGACCGCGCTCAGGCATTCGTCATGGATGACATCCAGCTTGCGGCCATGATCGCCTCCTCGAAGGATCCATCGCTCTACGCCATCAGCACCGGCGCCTTTTCGGATCCGGAGCCCTACGGCATCATGCTGCGCAAGGACGACGCGCCGTTCAAGGCCGTGGTCGATCGGGCGACCGCCAAGCTCTACAAGAGCCCGGAAATCGAGAAGATCTACAACAAATGGTTCATGGAGCCGGTGCCGCCGCGCGGCCTGAACTTCCACGTCCCGATGCCGGCCTCGATGAAGAAGTCCTTCGAGCACCCGTCGGACAATCCTGATCCGGCGTCGTACGGAGGCTGACGCGGGGCACGGCGCGTAGCCCGGATGGAGCGCAGCGACATCCGGGGGTCTTCTTGCGCAGATGCAGCGGTCCCGGATTGCGCTTCGCTCCATCCGGGCTACCGGCTACTCCAACAACGTCGTGAGCTGCGCGCCTTCGTCCGCCACGAACACCGCGATCAATTCCGCAGGCTCCGTGACGCTGGCATTGGCCGAGACCAAATGCGTCGAGCCCGGCGGCTCGAAGAAGGACTGGCCGACCCCAAACGTCTCGACCGGGCCACCGCCAAGCTGGGAGCGGATTTCGCCCTTGGTGATGTAGGCGGTCACCGAGCCTGCGTGACGGTGCGGCCGCGAAAACCCGCCGGGACCGTAGAACACGCGCACGATGGTGACGCGCTTGCCCGGGACGTTGGGCAGCGCGTAGGAGCCGATCGGCTCGACCTTGTCCAGCGGCGAGCTCTCGGCGGGGTTGGCGCAAAGCGGCGCCAGCGCAGCGGAGACCGTGTCCATCGTGACCGGCAGCGCCTTGCCGAGCGCGACAGCGCACGCCAGCCCGCCGACGACAGCGAGGATCGTCGCGCGCGATGGCGACGGCAATTGTCGCGGCGCAGCGGCCAAACTCAGTCCAGTCATGTCCACCTCCTCTTCATGCCTTCAGGATGCCGCGGCATTCGCCGCGACCGGCCGCTTCGCCGGCGTCCAGCGATAGGCCGCGCCAAAACGGTTCCAGACGTTGATCGAGGCCACCGCGGATGTCAGGTACATCAGCTCGGTCTCGGAGAATTCGCGAGCAGCCTCCGCATGGACTTCATCGCTGACACCGTCGGGCAGACAGGTCAGCGCCTCGGTCCAGGCCAGCGCGGCGCGCTCGCGTGCGGAGAAGACCGGCGCCTCGCGCCAGACCACGACCAGATTGAGCTTGTCGACGGGAACGCCGATCCGCTCGGAGAGCAGGATGTGATGCTGCAGGCAAAAGGCGCAGCCATTGATTTGCGAGGCGCGCAGCTTGACGAGTTCGAGGAGCTGCTTGTCGAGGCCGGCCTTGGCCGCAAGCTGGCCAAGCGCCAGCACCAGATCATAGGCATCGGGCGCGAGGCGCTTGAAATCATCGTATTCGCTGCGGGCCTGTGACATTGCGGTTCACCTCGTCTTATTATAAGAGCACTTACATCTTATAAGAGCTCTCATATGACGCGCAAGACGGCTGACATCACGAGACCGCAACCGCGGCAGAAAACGGCATCCCGAAAGCACGCCGACCCGCCGGCCGCCGACGGCGCGCCGCGCGTGCCCGCTCCCGGCGAAGGCAAGCGCGGCGAAGAAGGCTATCTCGGCTATCTGCTGCGCCAGGCCCACGCCGCGGTCCGGCTGACGATGGAGCGAACGCTCGCCGACCTCGGCGTGACCTCGCCGCAATTCGCCGTGCTGACGATGCTCAATGCCTATCCCGGCCTGTCGGGCGCCGACGTCGCCCGTCTCACCTTTCTGACGCCCCAGACCGTCGGCGTGATCATCCGCAATCTCGAGCGCGACGGGGCGATCGTGATGACGCCTCATCCCGTCCACGGCCGCATCCAGCAATGGACGCTGACGCCGCGCGGCATGACGCTGCTGAAAGCTTGCCGGGAACGTGTGATTGCACTGGAGAAGCGCCTCGCGGCGGGCCTGGATGCCAAGGCAGAAATCGCAATCCGGCGCTGGCTCGCCGGCATCGCAACCGATTTGCAGGACGATTAGGCAGTCCGCATGCGCCGAACGCCGGGACGAAGCCTAATCGCCTCCGCCGCCTCCGCCGTCTCCGTCACCCCCATCGGCGTCCGAAAAATCGCCGAAGGCGCCGTCGCCCTGAATGCCCCGGCCGAAATTCTCGGCGATGATCATCAGGATCACGACGAACAGCCCTGCGCCAAAAGGCCAGGGATTGGCACGGATGATGTCGAACAGCTCCCGCATGCGCGCAATCTGCGCAGACAGGAACGAACCGACCGTAAAACGAAAGGCTTAAAGTTGGGGATCGCGACTTTGCGGGAGGCGGCCTGTGCCCGCCCTTCAACGCTTTCTTAACCTCGCCGTCTGGCCAGGTCGCACTCGCCGCGATCACCCGCACACGGCTTTGATCCGTAGTGGCGTGTTCCTCCTGTTCCAGTGCTCACAGGAGCCATGTTTCCCGCTAGAATGGGTCCATGAAACAAGCTGATTCCTCGGCCAATCACACCCGCCGCACCTTGCTGAAATCTGCGTTCGGCGCAGCCGCCCTGCTCGCTTTCCCGACGCACGTCTTGGCCGCGCCGCCGGGCTTCGACGAATGGCGCGAAGGCTTTCGCGCGCGGGCAATGGCAAAGGGCATTTCGGCAGCGACATGGCAGCGCGCGATGGCGCGCGTCGAGCCCGACATGAGCGTGTTCAAGCAAATGCGCAACCAGCCGGAATTCCACGAGCAGCTCTGGCAGTACATCAACCGCCGCGTCTCCGACTGGCGTATCATCAACGGCAAGATCGCGCTCAAGAACAACGAGGCCTTGCTCGCGCGCATCGAGCGCGACTTTGGCGTCGAGCGCGGCACGCTGCTGGCGCTGTGGGGCGTGGAGTCCGCCTACGGCGATCCGCTCGTCCAACAGAACCACATGACACCGGTGTTTCCCTCGCTCGCCGCGCTCGCCTGGAACGAGCCGCGGCGGAAAGCCTATTGGGAAACCGAGCTGATCAACGCGCTGCGCATCGTCGACAAGGGCTGGAGCACCCCGGAGCAGATGCAGGGATCCTGGGCCGGTGCGATGGGCCATTCGCAATGGATGCCCGAGGTCTGGCTCAATGTCGGCATCGACTATGACGGCGACGGCAAGGTCTCGCCGTTCGGCAAGCCCGACGACGCGCTGGGATCGACGGCGAAATATCTCGTCAACCGCGGCAAATGGCACCGCGGCGAGCATTGGGGCTACGAGGTACGCGCATCAGGCGATATGAGCGGGAGCCGCACATACGCCGCCTGGGCATCGGCCGGTGTCACCCGTGCCGACGGCCAGCCGTTTCCGCAACCGAATGCATCGGCGCAGATATGGACGCCGGTTGCGGGCGGACCGACCTTCCTGCTCGGACCGAATTTCAACGCCGTGAAGAGCTACAATCCCTCGATGAACTATGCGCTGGCGATCTGCCATCTCGGCGACCGCTGCCTCGGCGCGCCGCCCTTCATCCAGCCCTTCCCCGGCTCCGAGCGCGCGCTGACGCTCGCCGAGGTGCAGGAGATGCAGACGCGGCTGACCAAGGCAGGCTTCGACACCGGCGGCACCGACGGCCGCGTCGGCAACGACACCATGAAGGCGATCAAGGATTTTCAGCAGAAGGCAGGCATCACGCCCGCGGATGGCTATGGCGGGCTGAAGGTGCTGGCGAAGCTGCGGCAGGGGTCGTAAGTGTGCTCTCTCCCCTCGTCATTCCGGGGCGCGCGAAGCGCGAACCCGGAATCCATCGTGCAGCAAGCGACGCAGAAAAATGGATTCCGGGCTCGCGCCAAGTGGCGCGCCCCGGAATGACACTGTGGGTGACGCGCCCCTGCCTCAGTGCCGGTACTGCGGCTCCTCGGCATCGAGCTGTCTACGGATCGCGGCAAGATGCAGCCGCGCGGATTCGGAATCGCCCTCGCGCATCTGCTTGTAGGTGGCGGCCGCAATCGCGGAATCGACCGGCCGCACCGTTCGTCCGGTCGACATCGCCAGCACCTGCACCTCGGCAGCGCGTTCGAGGTAGTAGAGATCGTCCCAGGCTTCCGCGATGGTCGGCGCCAGCACCATCACGCCGTGATGCTTCATGAAGACGATGTCGGCATCGCCGACGGCGGATGCGATCCGCGCGCCTTCGCTGTTGTCGAGCGCGAGGCCGTTATAGTCGCGATCGACCGCCGTGCGGCCGTAGAACTTCAGCGCGGTCTGCCCCGCCCAGATCAGGGGATCGCCCTCGGTCATCGACAGCGCCGTGGCATAGGGCATGTGGGTGTGGAAGGCGACCTTCGCGCGCGGCAGGCGCTTGTGCATCTCGGCGTGGATGTAGAACGCGGTCGCCTCGGGCACGCCCTCGCCGTCGAGCACATTGCCGTGGAAGTCGCAGATCAGCAGCTTTGACGCGGTGAGCTCGCGGAAGGCGTAGCCGTAGGGGTTGACGAGGAAGAGATCGTCATGGCCCGGCACCACGGTCGAGAAATGGTTGCAGATGCCCTCCTCAAAACCGTTGCGGGCCGCCATGCGGAAGCAGGCGGCAAGATCCTCGCGCGCGGCGCGGATCGCATCGGTGGCGAGGTCCGGCCGGTTCGAACGGAACGGCGCCGGCAAGGATGAGGAAGCGTTAAGACTGTGCGCCATGGCGAAGGAAACCTCTGTCGGTCGGAAGCTCCTCGCGTTGTACAGGGGCGGCGCCTGCGCGTCAGCCCCTGCGGGCGCCACCCTGCCCTTCGCAGCCCGCGCGGCGGCTTATTGCTTGAGCATGATCCTTTCGGAAAACCGCTGCACACTTTTTCCGGATCATGCTCTATTGCCGCCGCGCCACGCCGCCGGCGTTCATGCCGCCATCGATCACGAGCTCGCTGCCGGTGACGTAGCGCGAGGCGTCGGAGGCCAGATACAGCACGCCGCTGGCGATCTCCGCAGCCTGCCCGGCGCGGCCGAGCGGCGTGACAACCCTGGCGCGCTCGTCGGGATCGATCGGCGCATTGCCCTGGTTGCCGGTCGCGCCCGTCGGGATCTTGCCCCAGATCGGCGTGTCGATGATGCCGGGATGCACCGAGTTGACGCGGATGCCGTCGCCGGCCGCCGCACACTCCATCGCGATCGATTTCGCGAACAGGCGCACACCGCCCTTGGTCGCCGAATAGGCCGACAGCCCCGGCGAGCCGCGCAGGCCCGCGAGCGAGGACATCATGACGATCGAGCCGCCACCGGTCTTGCGCATCAAGGGCAGGCAGTGCTTCACGGAGAGAAACACGCCGTCGAGATTGATCGCGTTCTGCTTGCGCCAGTCGCCAAGCGTCATGTCGACGATCGAGGGCACGGCAATGCCGATCCCGGCATTGGAGACCATGATGTCGAGCCGGCCGTATCGCTTCGCGATCTCGGCTGCGATCTCGATCCAGCGTTCCTCGCTGGTGACGTCCTGCTCGAGGAAGATCGCCTTGCCGCCGGCCTCGGTGATGCGCCTCGCGAGCTCGGGCCCGCGCAGCTCGTCGATATCGGTTGCAATGACGGTGGCGCCCTCGCGCGCGAACAGCTCGACGATCGCCTCGCCGATGCCGGAGGCGCCGCCCGTCACCAGCGCGACCTTGCCCTCAACCTGCCCTGCCATGTTCACTCCCTTTTTTGTTGTTTGGGGCCGTTGTTATCTAATCACGGATGGCCCCTGGTCCGGTAGCGCGACGTCGATGACGCGGAACTGCACGCGTTCGGCGCCCTGGTAGCGGTCAACCGACAACGATCCCGCGACATGCACTTGCTGGCCGCGATTGGCGAGCAGCGCATTGCCGAGTTTTTGTCCGACCGAACGGAACGCGATGCCGTTGACGATGGCGCCGTCGCCCGACTTGAAGCGCAGCCGCAGATGCGCCTGGCCGACCTCGTCGGCATAGACGAGCTGATGCGCCGGCAGCGCCAGCACGACGTCCGGATTGCCGCTGCCGAAGGGACCTGCGCGGTTGAGCGTGGCCGCAAGCTCCGTCGTCACCGCGCGCGCTGAGACCGCACCGTCGATGTAGAGCTCGTCGACGTGGCGCGCCTCCGCGACGTCGCGCGCCAGCGTGCTTTCGAGATAGGCGCGAAACTCGGCGAGCTTCTCTTTGCGAAGCGTCACGCCCGCGGCCATCGCATGGCCGCCGCCCTTCAGCAGGATGCCGTCGGCCACCGCCTGGCGGACGGCCTTGCCAAGATCAACCCCGGCAATCGAGCGGCCCGAGCCGGTGCCGATGCCGCCGGGCTCCAGCGCA
>NZ_JBFULU010000073.1:0-24515 GCF_054049735.1 Bradyrhizobium sp. P5_C12 | reverse complement strand
GTCTGGATGGGCTTTCGAGAAGATCATTCTCAGCATAGCGCCTTGGCTGAACCGTCTTGATGATCGATGGTTCGATCGCGTTCACAGGGACGATCGATAGGTCGTATTTGCACGGTCGACGGGCAGCGTGCCCTCTCGGTGAATGCGTCGCCGCCAACAAATCTCATCGTGCCATAGCCCCGCGGGGAGGGGCGCCAAATTCGGGAGCAATCAGTGCCGGGCCGACATTCGCTCACAATTCAACTCAATCCGTACGGCATGGGACATGCGGCCGTCACCCTGACCGCCCCGTCGGGGCAGACTTACGCGGGCTTCGCCGTGAAGCCAGATCCTCGCGTTTGCACGACGATCGTCGATCGCATCATGCGCGCAGCCACCAATGCGGGGAGCCACGACGACCAGGCGTGGTTCGCCCGCTGGATCCAGCCAATCATGTCGCCGCGCTGAAGCGCCTGGTGCTCAAATATCGCTGCGAACGAGTCCTGACCGGGAAGGTTCCTGATGCCAAAGATGCCAATCTCCGAACTGAAGGCGATGCTCGCCTCCGAGAAAGCCAACGCGCTCGCCGCGATGTCGGCGGCGCGGCTCGCCGAGGAGCGGGCCGACGCGATGGATTACTATCTCGGCGACATGCGCAAGGACATGCCGGCGCAGGACGGCCGCTCGCGCGCGGTGTCGACCGACGTCGCCGACACCATCGAAGGCCTGATGCCCTCATTGATGGACATCTTCGCCGGCTCCGACGAGGTCGTGCGCTTCGAACCGGTCGGTCCGGAGGACGTCGCCGCCGCGCAACAGGAGACGGACTACGTCAATCACGTCTTCATGCAGCAGAACGGTGGCTTCATGGTCCTCTATTCCTTCATCAAGGATGCGCTGCTGTCGAAGGCCGGCATCGTCAAGGTCTGGTGGGAGGAGCGGGAGGAGGAGAGCCGCGAGACCTACTACGATCTCACCGACGACCAGTTCGCGCTGCTGGCCCAGGATGTCGCGGAATCGAACGGCGCTATGAAGATCGTCGCGCATACGGTGCACGACGTCGGCGCGGCGCTGGAGAACACGGAGGCGACGAGTTGATTGAGGTGAGCACGAATGCTGAGTAGCGTCTCGTCGACCGAATGAGACGTCGGCGCCTCGGCACGCGGTGGGGACGACGTCACATCCACACGCTGTGCCAGTCGCTATTTTTTCTCGACGCGTCCGAAAATTCTGAGGAATGCGAGGCCTGAGAAAGCCGCCACGAAAGTGAGGAGCAATTTTCCGAGCGCCTCGGATCCATAAAAGACGTACCCGAAGATCCCGAAGATGCCGAGTATCAGGGAGTGTTTGAGGGCGGTTCTCAGGCAGCCCGCACTTTCTCGTTCCGGAGGTGGCGGCATTTCCAATCTCGCTGATTTTTTGTTCGAAGTCGTAACATGGGTGGAATGGAATGGCTGTCGATAATTTGCTGGTTCGCCTGATTGCAATGTTCGGAAAAGGTACGTTGTCGAACAGGCTTTCGCAATATGACCCGCCCTCTCGCGGCGATATTCTCCATGATGGTCTCGTCGGAGCGGGGAAGACTTGGGGCGGCATCCTCGGGACCGCGGCGGGAATAACCGGCGGACAGGCCGTTGGTGGACCGTATGGAGCAACGGCGGGCGCATTGGCGCTGGGACCCGCGGGGAACCTCGCAGGGGGATGGGCCGCGCATGGCGCCTATCTTCAAGGTCTGCTCATCAACGACATTCTCACGCACCCCGAGAACTGGACCGTTGATGCTGCAGGCGCGATCGTCCCGGCAATGGACGGCGGCCCACCTGAGCGAGCGTCCGGTAGTGGTCCATCCTTTGCTGGCCGTTTTGGAAATTGGACTGCGTCTCAGGCTGGCACCGCGCTCGCTCGCGGCGAAGCTGATGAGCTCGCGACGGGGGCTGCGGACTCCGTTCGGCCCGCAGGTATCCGTCGTTTGACCCGGGTACCTCCGACAGGGCGTTGACAAGAGGCGGGTGCGGCTTCGGTGAATTGTGCAGCGGGCAAAGCGATTGAGGTGCTGCCGACAATTGCAAAACCAGCAGGCCAGCGCTGACAGCCGAAAAGGTCTTTCATGGCAAAATGTCGCTCTCCGAAGTGAAGGCGATGCTCGCAGCCGAGAAGGCCATTGCACTCGCTGCGATGTCGGCCGCGCGGCTCGCCGAGGAGCGGGTCGACGCGATAGCGACCAATCGTCAGTGATGCGGCGGCGAGAAGCAGGGCTTCAAATGATGCTAGCGACACGATAGCCGCCGTCTCGTGCATCCAGCCTGGGCAGGCAGCATCGACGTCTGAGCGCATGGAGCCACGCTGTTGAGCACCACGCGAAGGTCGTTGAGATACAGCCCCGCGATGACAAGGAGGCCGCAGGCCCAGATCGCAGCGAGGACGGCTAAAGCAAAGATCATGTCGGAAGCCGCCCGGATATTGCCGGTTTAAGCATTGCCAAAAGTCGTGCGGCGGTCAACAAAGGAGATTGTGATGGCGGAAGCCTGCAACCGGGTCTTCTCCGGCGGCTGGCGATGTCTATCGCGACGCGGCACTGGCTTGCCGGTAAATGTGGAGTACATACGTTTGGCTCGCGAAGGCCGGTTCACCGAGAGGACTTCATGGCAGCTCTCTTCACGGTTCTGACGGGGATGGCCCTCATCTGGTCAATCGTCACTTACTTTCGGGTCTACAATGCAGTGCGCGAGCACCTCCCGCCTCAATTTCAAGACGATGAGAGTTCGCGTTATGCATTTTCGGTGTGGGCGCTACGGCATCCGACGCCGCTGCCTGTGCAGGCTGAGTACGTCAGATTTGTCAAAGGATCGAACGCTGCAATTCTGTGCGGCGCGCTGGCCTCGCTTTCATCCGGTCAGCCGGTCCTGATGGTCTTAGGCAGCGTGTGGCTGGCAGCTTTTCTCTACGGCGTGTTTTCCGCAATCAGGTGTTCAAGAATTTACGAGCAGAATTGCAAAAGGGCCGAGGCCCAGAATGATGGGCAGAACCAATGAGCGACAAGGGAACTTATGGCGGATTTACGGTTGGATTTCCGTCGCCGTTGGGAGGAGTGGGCTTTGGGGCCTATATCGACAATTCCGGCAGGCTTTATCCGCAGTTCTATTACGGTACTCCTCGCTTCAGTGCCTCGGCAGGATATACTAATGATCTGGGGGCTCTGCTGACAGGGCCGTCGGCATCAGGGACCATTGGGAGAGGATGGATCGGAGCGAACGTGGCGACTGTGGGCAACGAGACGGGTGTCGGGTTCGGTACGCCCGGCGTTGGCGTTACCTATGGAATTGGCCCCTTCGATTTCTCGGAAGACTACTCGCTGCCATGGATCAAAGAGCTGATCAAGGATTCCGTTGACGGAGCGGGTCTACCAAGCCGCCGAAACGTGTGGGAATATGGCTACCCTGAGCCGGAAGGCGGGAAGAGCCCGGAGACGAGCGCCATTCCCGTTCGACGTCTCACGCGCGTAGGCACCTCAAATGCTGGCGCTGTTTCCGCGTCGGGAAGCGCTCCAGCGCCGTATCCTTCGACGTTCAACGACCGATTTGGTGACTGGGGCGGACCGTCTGGCGAGCCGCAATCGTCGCAGGCCAGCCGGCCAATCGGGGTGTTCGCAAATGAGCCCAACTCTTCCATGGCATCGTCAGTGCGAGGATTTGATACGCGCAGTGACGCGCGGAGCGCGACGAGCGGCTCCGCCGGAGGGCTGCTTGGCATGATCCAGGACTATATGCGCAACAACACTTACTAGCGCGATTTTCCGCCCCGCGTCGGGCGCCCGCATACCGAACTGAAAGCTCAATCAAACATGCCCGTTCCCTTGCTAGCCCCGGCGCCGCTCGCGCCGATGGGCTCTCTCGTCACGCATGACGTCACCATCGTCACCACGCGCAAGCTTGCGCAGGCGCGGGTGATGGGTGTGCCGCCCGAAGAATTCGGCATCGAGCGCGGTGCACGCAGCATCCGCGACTGCAATTATTGCTTCCACGAAATTGTCACCAAGACCGAGGCGCAGTTGATCGCGGAAGGTTTCGATGCCGGCCAGGTCAGGGCGTTGCGGCCGCATACCGGCACGACCGAGATCGAGACGCAGGCGCGCGACACGGTGGAAGAGCATCTGTCCGCGACCGCCGGCGGCGGCAGCGCCAATTCGGCGGCGCGGCTGGTGCGCATCACCGAGCACTATGTGCGAATGGACTATGAAGGCTCGGGGCGGCCTTGCCTGTACCAGGTCATCACCGGCGGCGATCAGGCCGAGATCCTGCGCAAGGACGGCAAGGACTGCATCACGCCGTTCGACGAGATGCCGTTTGCCGCCACCACGCCGGTGCCGGTGACCCACCGCTTCTTCGGCCGCTCGATCGCAGACCTGGTGATGCCGTTGCAGCGCGAGAAGACGGCCCTCAAGCGCGGTGCGCTCGACAATCTCTATCTGCACAACAACCCGCGCGTCGAGGTCGCCGAGCAGAATGCCGGGCCGAATACCCTGGACGATCTGCTGGTATCGCGGCCGGGCGGGGTGGTCCGCACCAAGACGGCGGGCGGGCTGAACTGGCAGGTGGTGCCTGACATCACCACGTCGATCTATCCGATGCTGCAATATCTCGACGCCGAGCTCGAGATCCGCACCGGCCTCGGCAAGCAGACGCAGGGCATCGACGCCAACGCTTTGCAGAACCAGTCGGCAACGGCAGTTGCGCAGGTGTTCTCGGCTTCGCAGATGCGCATCAAGCTGATCGCGCGCATCATGGCCGAAGGCGTGCGCGACATCTTTGCGCTGCTCCACGGCACCATCCGCAAGCACGGCCAGCGCGAGGAGACGGTGCGGCTGCGCAATGCCTGGGTCGACGTCAATCCGCGCAACTGGAAGACGCGCGACGACATGACCATCAATGTCGGCCTCGGCGCCGGCGGCAAGGCGCAGCAGTTCGCCCAGACCATGGCGATCGCGAACGTGCAAAAGGAGCTGCTGGCCGGCGGCAAGATCAACCTGGTCGGCGACCGCCAGCTCTACAACACGGCGGCCGAGCTGACGCGGATCATGGGGCACAGGAATCCCGACCAGTTCTTCAACGATCCCATGGCCGTCAACCCGCAGACCGGGCAGCTCTTGCATCCGCCGCCGGCGCCGCCGCAGCCACCGCCCGATCCGAAACTGCTGGCGCTCCAGGCGCGGCTCCAGGCCGACCAGCTCGCCGCCGCGCACAAGGCGCAGATCGAGCGCGAGAAGGCGCAGGCCGATGCGATCCACCAGCAGGTGAAGATGCAGGCCGAGATCGAGATCGCCAGAATAAGAGCGGGCCTCGACGCAAAGATCGCGGTGCTCGATGCACATCTGAAGACGCTCGGCCACGAGCAGAAGCTCCAGCATGCGCAGGAGCAGCATCGGATGGATGTCGCCGAGGCCGCGCTGGATATTGCCGCATCCGCGGCGCATCACGAGATGAAGGCGCGGCCGAACAACGGGGAGGGGAGCAATGCCTGACGAGAGTGCCCTGGAGCGGGCAGCGGCGAAGGCGGTTCGGGCCGAAGCATTGCTCGACGATGAGATCCTGAACGAGGCGTTTGACACGCTCGAGAAGAGCTACATCGCGGCCTGGCGCGCCACCACGGTCGACGATGCCGCCGGGCGGGAAAAACTCTTCCTCGCCATCAACATCGTCGGCAAGGTGCGCGATCACCTCGCGGGCGTGGTTGCCAACGGCAAGCTGGCGCGGGCGGAGCTGAAGGAGCTTGCGGAGACCGCAGAGCGGCGGAAGCGGTTTGGGATCATTTAGTCTGCACAGCTTCTGCACAACTACAGGGAGAGTTGACATTGTTCCTGTTTTGTTCAATGAATATCATCCCCGTCGCGCGGTCTTGGGAAAGTTGGAGAGGCGTCAGTTGAGCAGTGATCAGGAACAGCTGGCCCCTGCAACTTCTGGCGGAGAGATGTTCCGACGTCCGCCCTGGCTGACCTATGCGTTCGCTGCCGTGACTCTGGCGAGCGTGGCAGGCCAAGAATTCCTGACGTATCTCCAGCCTGCAGCGGCCGACTGGCTCCTATGGATCGGCGTGGCGGGTATCGCCATYGCCGTCGTATGGCTCATCACCTGCGCGTTCATTCGGAAGCCGCGAAGTGCACCGGTCCTCCTCGCCACTTTGCTGATTTTTCTTGTTCCCTATCTTTTCGAGCGCGAAAATGCCCCTTGGCTCACGTCACTCGGATTCCGCCTCCAGGCTTCGCCACTCGCGCAGTATCTGAAGGAGTGCCGGTTGGCCGAGTTCAACGAAGCGGGGGTAGCCCAGGCCATGGGCTTTTGTGAGAGGCGTGAATTCGGTTATTCGCTCAACACGCAGTTCGATAGTGTCTTCTACGATTCAACGGGAGGGATTCAGAAGCCGGAACGACGAACACCAGAATGGACGCAAGCTTGGCATGATCTTGAGACCRCCGACGTTGGCCTAATCCGGACTTGCGGAGTAGCTATTCGTCTCGTCGATCATTTCTACCGTGTTTGTACTGCTTACGGAATGTGAACGGTCGGGGATGATATCATGCGCATTTGCCCGATTGATCTCGACCTTCGATTCTCGCTTGCCGGTGCGGCGTTCACATTGCTTGTTGCGGCAACGGTGTGCCGCGCCGAGGGTGAATTACGAGCGCCGCCAGTCAAGCCTCCATCCGTTCCGACCTTCGAGAAGCTGCCGCATACGCCGCTGCCGAAAGGCGAATTCATCGCGTGGTGTGGCGACCATGAGCGGTATCTGTTCGCGACGGACCATCATTATGTCGACGCATACGATGGAGGTGCCAAGATCTCCGCCCCATCTCCTACGGCTGACAGATCGGTACAATGCGGACCGGATGGTCGCTATATCGTTTTTTCGGAGGACGATGCCGGGCGGGTGAGGAGATTCGAACTCGAGACCGGAAAGAGCGAGGTCCTAGCGACATTCCGGAACCAGTCACATCCCAGTATATCGTTTTCTCCCAACATGAAGATCGTGGCCTCGAGTCAGCCACTGCAACTGACGGCGGAAGCTGGAGGGGTGCGCACGATCAATGTCTCCGGCGCGATTGGTCGACCTGTTTACAGGATCGTTTGGGCTCCCGACAGCTCGAAGTTTTTCGTGGCGTACGCCAATACAATCGATGTCCTGGACGCGCAGGGCGAGAGGATCGGGGGAGGCAAGTTCCTAAAGGATTCGGATGTTCGTGCAGGCTGGTTTGACGCTGAGCAGAAGTCACTGTTTCTGTTCCTCGTGACGGACGATATTCAGTTCATCGGCCCTCTTGTGAGATGCCGTATCGCGGATTGGCGATGTGTGCGGCTAAGAGAGCGCGTTGAGCAGGCCGCGGGCGGTGGCAAGGGGTTGATGAGCATCGTCAGTCCGCTCGATCGACCGAAGCTGCCCGACGACGATTCAACCGTGGTCTATGCGCGCTACTCGGCGGAGCTTCGCGACGGCTCGTTTCGTCTGCTGTTCCGACAGGAATTTACCCGGGCAGCCGGTCTAACCGGGCCTCAGCTCTACGTGTCTCCATCGGCTGCCACGGCGGTGCTGTCGTGGAGGCTGATGGAGCGCGCGAAATGTCCCGATCGGGCCAACGACAAGTGTCAGCCCGGATGGATACTAGATATGACAAAGGCTGTTAAATGAGTGATCCTTACAATCCCGGGCCCCCGTTTCGCCGAGGCTCCGGCTATGGCATGCGAAGCGATCCGTTTACGGACAAGGAAAAATTTCATGCGGGCCAGGATTTCAAGGCGCCGCTTGGCACTCCGATTCCGGCGGCTACTCCGGGCGAGGTCGTCTACTCCGGTTACAACGAAAATTTTGGCCACACTGTCATTGTCAAGAATGCGGCTGGCTACAGCCTCTACGCTCATATGCAGGAAGGCAGCCCAATGCCGAAGCCTGGTCAGCGCGTCTGGCCCGGTGACATCATCGGCAATGTCGGGAGCACTGGTGCCCGCAGCACAGGACCTCATTTGCATTACTCGGTCATCAAGAATGAGCAAGCGACGCAAGCCTTGGGACGAGACAATCCAAATGGAGGAAATCTCGGCGTAGCCATAAACGGCAATACGAACCGTGGGCCGGTCACCACGATCGACCCCGCAACATTCGACACCAGTGTCCCTTATCTGGTTCAGGCAGCAGCTACCGGAGCCGGCGGTTCGGCCGTGCCTTCGGCTCCCCTGAGCGGGCTGGGTTTTCCAAATCGCGATGGCGTTGTTGCCGATCGCTTCGGTGCCTGGAGATCCTCGTCCGGTAACGCAACGACCGATCAAGCGGCAATGACACCCCGGCCCGGAGGGTTACCGGGGATGATCGTCGACTATCTGCGCCAGAGCCCGGATACGGCGGGCAACTCGCGGGCGTCTGGCGGCTTGCCCGTCGCGCCGCCGGTGCCGTTCGTGAATGCCAGTGATCCATTGTCACAGGGCGAGCCAGCCACGTTCCAAGATCGCTTCGGCGACTGGTCTGAGACTCGCCGATTGTCATCGCGCCGGGAGCCAAGGTGATTACACGCGACAGGCCACGTGGTGCATTGCTAAGAATTTGAGGGTTCGAGAATGGTCCAGGTCTGCAATGTGCTCTTGCGCTTGTTCGAAGCGCTGGTTCCGTTCTCGGCCTTCACGCTCCTGCTTCTTTCCTTTGGTCCGTCCCGTGCCGAGGAGAAGTCATTCGACAGGGAGGCCTCCTATCGCGCGGTCGATTATTGCCGCGGTGTTGCCGTGCGGCCCGTTGCGCTCAGCGGCGACCAGTCGATCCTGTGTCTCGACGGCCGGATCGAGAAGGATACGGACGTATCGGCGGCGAAGAAATTGAAGGAAGGCGGTCTCTTCGTCGTTCGAAGCGCCGGAGGTGACATAGCGTCCGCAATTGCTCTTGCCGAGATACTGCGTGAACGACGCGCAGCGGTCGTTGTGTATGACCAGTGTTTGTCGAGCTGCGCCAACTATCTTCTGATAGCGTCCGGTCAGAGCCATGTGCTCAAAGGCGCCCTGGTCGCATGGGACTATGAGAGCAGCGATCCCGCCCTTCCATCATGCGCCAAATTTGCGATGGAAAAGACGCGAGATGGAGATTACCGCCTGCAGCGTGGCTCTTGTCAGCCTTCGGCGGCTGACGAGGCTCAATGGCGGGATATCTTGCTGGCCCAGACCGCCTTTTACAAGGAGCGCATGGTCGACCCGTACTTTGAGCCGCCGCCGGATAATCGCTATCTGCGAAGGGTCGTTAAGTCCCTCTATCCCGATACTCATGCTTACCACCATATCGGGTGGACACTTCACCCCAGATACTTCGCGAGATTGTTCAAGACCACGATTGTCTACGAGTCCTATCCGGAAGGACAGGCCGAGGTGGACGAGATGGTGGCCCGGCTGCGTCTCGACATGAAGGTGATTTACGATCCGTAGATCGGGCACTCGCTCGACGGCGAAGTGAACCAATTCGTTTTCCATCCCATGAATTAGAAAGCGTGGTGGATTAAAGATGAATGAGATACCGAACGACAGCGATCGGCAGAATCCGATCCTCGACTATCCCGGCTACTACATGCCAGGCTTTTTCTCGTGGCTGCTTGGCGAGATTCCAAGATTTGGTTTTCCAGATTGGGGTCCCATTCCGCAGCTGCGGCGTGAGCGGCCGGTTACACCGCCGTCTCGGAATCCGAACCTGCCGCCGGCGCACGAAGTTGATCCGCCAGATCGGCCTCCTGAATGGCTGTTCGGTCCGCCGCGCATCGTCCAAGCCTCGCCAGTCTCGCGCCAGACGATAGCCGAGTCTCTTCTCTCGACCGCAACACAGCCGTCTTCAGCGCCGCTAGCCAATCTCATTATCGACCGCATTCAGCGTCTGCAGCAGCAAAACTCGAGTCAGACTCAATCTTCTTCTTTCGATACGGGGGCTGCACCGCTACCGTTCAGCCCCACGGCCACGTTCGCGCCGCAAGGATACGAGCCGGTTGAAGGCGATCCCCCTGAAGACAAGTCGCCCATCCGACGTTTGACGCGTGTCCGGCCAGGTTGACGCCGCGCAACAACGCCGATCAGGTCAACCATCGTAGTTAGGCCGACCCTGCGCGGTTCGCGCGGGCGCCCGGCAGAGATGTCTCGCGGATCCGCGAACCGGAAGCCTAGATTTCCGCGCCATCGCGTGAGCGAGAACAGAAGACGCCAGCAACTCAGGCCGCAGTTTCCAGGAGAGGCGCAGCGACATCGTTGCGTTGTCGGAACAGCACGGCTGTCACAAGGAAACATCGATGACTCTACCGACTTCCACCTTCGTTACCTACTCCGCGGTGGGCAACCGCGAAGACCTCAGCGATATGATCTATCGCATCGATCCCGTCGACACCCCCTTCATGAGCGGCGTCGACAAGGAGAAGGCGACTGCCGTCAATCATGAATGGCAGACGCAGGCTCTCGCCGGCGCCGACGCCAACAACGCCCAGCTCGAGGGCGACGATCCCAACACCAACACGACGACGCCGACCGTTCGGCTCGGCAACCTCTGCCAGATCTCCTACAAGGTTGCCCGCGTCTCTGGCACGCAGCAGGCGGTGGACCACGCCGGCCGCGACAACGAGCTCGCCTATCAGGAGATGCTGAAAGGCCTCGAGCTCAAGCGTGACCTCGAGACCATCCTCTGCGGCACCAACCAGGCCAAGGTCGCCGGCAACACCACGACCGCGCGCAAGACCGCCTCCGTCCTCTCCTGGGTCTTTTCGAACACCTCGAAGGGAACGGCCGGCGGCGCAGCTGACCCGGCGGCCGCCGACGGCACCGGCACGCGAACGGACGGCACGCAGCTCGCCTTCACCGAGGTGCGGCTGAAGACCGTGCTGTCCTCGATCTGGACCAATGGCGGCAAGCCCGGCACCATCATGACCGGCGCCTTCAACAAACAGGTGTTCTCGACCTTCACCGGGCGTTCCACGGCGGTCGAGGAGTCCAAGTCGAAGAAGATCGTGGCATCGGTCGATGCCTATGAATCCGATTTCGGCAAGCTCAAGGTGGTCGCCAACCGCTTCCAGCGCCCGCGCGATGTCCTGGTGCTCGAGCTGGACAAATGGGCGGTGGCCTATCTCAACGGCCGCAACATGATCTCGATCCCGCTGGCCAAGACCGGCGACTCCGATCGCCGGCAGATCCTGGCCGAGTATGCGCTGGTCTCGCGCAACGAGAAAGCCTCCGGCGGCGTGTTCGACAACACCACTTCCTGAGCGATCAGGATCATCCATCTCACCCTCGGGGCGGCCTTCGGGCCGCCTCTTTCATTTGGAGACACAAGATGCCGCTTCCCGGCAATCGCACTCTCAACACCGCCGATCTCACCGCCTACACCCCGTCCTGCGGCGCAAGCCCGGTCGCCGCCTATGTCCGCGTTCCCTTTCGCTGCCGCGTGCTGAAAGTCGCCGGCATCCTGGGCGGCGCGATCACGACGGCCGACGGCACCGTCACCGTTTCGGCCAATGCGGCGACGCTCGCGACCTTCACTGTGACCCAGGCGGGCTCCGCTGCGGGCCAGTTGTTCTCGGCTGTGCCGCCGTCGCCGACCTATCTCAACGAGGACGACGTGATCGTGCTGACGCCCTCGGGCGCCTCCGGTGCCACGATCCCCATGCATTTCTCAATCTCCGTGAGGACCGCCTGACATGCCGTTCTTCTCCAAGCAAAATTCCTCGCGCGTCGGTCCCACGCAGACGATCGCCTATGACGGCAGCGTCAGCATCACCAACGCCTTCGGGCCGGAGACCTACCAGCTCCGACTGGTCGCCAATTCCGGCTGCTGCTACCGGATCGGCGACGGTGCGCAGACCGCGACCATTTCGGATCCGTATCTGCCGGCCAACGCCGTCGAATACGTCACGGTCAGTCCCGGCCAACGCATCGCTGCGCTGAAGGCCGCGACCAATGGCCTGGTCACGGCGACTGCCGGCACGCTCTGGATCACGGAGATGTCGTGATGGACGGTGTTCTGATCAAACCTCATCTCGACAGCAACGGTCGCGAGCTTGCGATCGAGCATATCCAGGATGTGGCGCCCATCCTGGAATGGAACAGGCAGGCGCGCCTTGATGAGCAGTGCGGCGATTGGGGGCGGCACGTCGCCCGCATTCCCAACGTCATCTACGTCAAATGGCTCAACGAGCAGCATGCAAGAGGCCACACCTCGTTGCGGCTGTTCACGCCCGAGTTCGACGCGATCGTGCAGACAAAGCTCGATGATCCCGAATGGGCCTATTTGCGAACAGACAGGCCGAAACTGCAGGCCGGCTGGTCAGCGGAGCTCACGTGACCCAGATAACGGACTACACATCGTTGCAAGCCGCAGTGACCGAATATCTCGCGCGCGACCAGGATACGACTCTGATCGCGCGGATCCCGACCTTCGTTCAGCTCGCGGAGGCCAAGTTCAACCGCCAGCTGTTCGTGCGGCAGATGGAGCAGCGGGCGACCGCGCTGGTCGATCTCGGATCGGATGAGCCGGAATTCATCTCGTTGCCGGCGGATTTCCAGTCCATGCGCAGGGTCCGGCTGTCGAGCGTGACGGGCAAGCCGTGCCTCGAATTCAAATCGGGGACGCAGATGGACGAATACCGCTTCGCGACGTCCGATGTCGCCGCGCAGCCGCGCTATTTCACTGTGTTCGGCAATGAACTTGAGCTCGCGCCAACGCCCGATGCCGCCTACACCATCGAAATGGTCTACCGGCAGAACGTGCCTGCGCTTGCGTCGAACGCCGGCAATTGGCTGCTGACCATGGCGCCCGATCTCTATCTCTACGGCGCCCTGCTGGAATCCGCGCCGTATATCAAGGAAGACGCGCGGATTCAGACCTGGGGACTCGGGTTCACGTCGGCGCTCGCCGATCTGAACAATCTCGGGCTGACCTCGACCTTCAATGCCGGGCCGATGACGGTGCGTGTTTCCGGCCAGATCATCTAGGACATCTTGGGAGAACGCCGATGGCAAGCTTCAACAAGTTCTATTGCTTCGTGCAGGACGTTGCGAACGCGCTGCACGACATGAAGACCGGCACCGCGCAGGTGTACAAAGTCTATCTGACCAACACGGTGCCGGTGGCAACCAACACGGTCTACAACGCGCCGGCGGATCTCGCAGCCGGCAACGGCTATACCGCGGGCGGCAACAGCGTCGGCACCATCACGGGCGCACAAACCACGGGCACGTTCAAGTTCGTCGGCGGGGCCGATCCGGCGTGGACGGCGTCGGGCGGTTCGATCGGACCGTTTCAATATGCGGTGCTCTACAATTCGACGTCGTCAACCAAGCCGCTCATCGGCTGGTGGGACTACGGCGTCGCGATCACGCTCACCAACGGCAACACCTTCACCGTCGATATCGACCAGACCAACGGCATCCTGACGATCACCTGACATGGCAGCTTTTCTCGACGTTTGCCGCTTCAGCCCATCAGCGGGCGGCACCACCGACTGGACCTATGCTTCGGCCGTCACGGGCTACCAAAGCCCTGCTGCGGCCGGAGTTGTCAACGGTCGCCTGTACAAGTACCGCGCCGAGAGTACCGATCTCAGCCAATGGGAGATCGGAGAGGGCGCCTACAACACCTCGTCCGGCGTGCTGGCGCGAACAACCATTCTGTTCAACTCGTCCGGGACCACCGCGAAGATCAATTTCTCCACGACGCCGCAGGTCGCGATCGTGGCGCTCAAGGAAGATCTGATCTCGGTCGAGGAGAGCAACAGCTTCAGCACAGCTCAAAAGGCGCAGGCGCGAAGCAATATCGACGCGCAACAGACGATCTCGGGTTTCTCGGCCATCCTGGGAGCCGACGTGACGATGTCTGCGGTCAATACGCTATTCGACGCCGTCTCCCTTTCGCTCGGAACGAGCGGAACGTTCCTCCTTATCGGAACCATGTCGCTCAAGGATACGAGCGCGGCCGCCAAGTTCCTGGCGCGGCTCGTGGACGGCACCAACGTCTACGCCTACAGCGGATGGGTCTACAGCACAGGCGCCGGAAACGCCGTGCAGGTCACGCTTGCCGCGATTGCGACCAACCCTGCCGGCAGTATCAGGATGCAGGCGTTTAATGCGACCAGCGCGAACGGAAAGATCGTCTATAACGACGCCGGAGCCGCCAGGGATACGCAACTTGTCGCAATCAAGATCGGGTGACGCACCGGGTGCGGCTCGCTCCTTTGTGAGCAGCCGCGCCAACGTCTTCGCGTTCGTCAATCGGTCCAAACCGCAAAGTGGCGTTCTTCGGAGTTAACGGATGTCCCTTCTTGGCTTTGACGCTGCCGGGCGTTTCGCGCTCGGGCAGTTGCCGACGCTCGGGCTGACCAACACGGTTCTGCTCACGACCACAGCCGTCTATACAGTCGCGGGGCAGGCGGCGGCTTTCAGGTCGGTGCAGTCAGGCATTCCGGGCCTGTTCGTTGTCTCGGGCGTTGCCGCCACATTCAACGCTGCCCTGTCCGGGGCGACAGGCAGCTACGCTGCGGCGGGAAATGTTGCTTCATTCAGATCGTCCCTTGCGGCAGGCGCCGTTGGATATTCTGTTGGCGGCCAGCAGGCAAAGATTGCTGTTCGGCTCGCTTCAGTGCCAGGCATCTATTTGCTCACAGCAAATAATGCATCAGCCGGCGCTTCGATGCTGTCGCCCCCCGGCGCATACGATGTGAGCGGCTATCCTTCGACGTTTTCCCGCAATTTCGAGGCCTGGTTTCCGCGACCGTTTGATTCCGACAGCTGGACCGCGACGGGAACAGAGCGCGAGGCCTGGATACCGAGGGATAACGCCGCAGCTTCTTGGGCGCCTGGGTCGGAGCCATCGCCCGCATGGACGCCCGCCGCGATTGAACCCGAAACATGGACGACTGAATAATGCCACTCCTTGCCTATGGCGAATATCGCCCGGATGTCAGCGACTATGAAGGCCAGGCGACCCGCAACATACTCAACGTCATCCCGCGAGGCGATGGCTATGGCCCGTTCCCGTCCTTCTCGGCCTACACGGCGCCGTTGCCCGCCTCGTGCCGCGGCGCGTTCTACGCGCTGAAATCGGACGGCACGGTTATCACCTTCGCCGGCACGAGCACCAAGCTCTACCGGCTCAACAACATCGACTTCACCTGGGTTGACGTATCCAAAGGTGGATCGTCCTACTCGGCGCTCTCAGCCACAGCACAATGGCAGTTCGCCCAAACCGGGAATTTCGTCTTCGCGACGCAGGCCAATGCGGTGCTGCAAATCTTCGATCTCTCGTCGTCGACGGCTTTTGCGGACGCGCTGGGCGCGCCGCCGCAGGCCGCCTATATCAGCGTGGTCGGGCGCTTCCTTGTGCTGTCCGGTTTGCTTTCGACGCCGTACCGGATCCACTGGTCCGGGCTCAACAACTTCAACGCCTCGGACAGCTGGACGAGCGGCATCAAGTCGTCGGACTTCCAGGACTTTCCGGATGGCGGAATCGTCCGCGGCGTCGCCGGCGGCGAATCCGGCATCGTCTTTCAGGACCAGGCGATCCGGCGCATGTCCTACGTGCCGGGTTCGCCGATCATCTTCCAGATCGATCGCATCACCCAGGACAAGGGCCTCTACGCGCCGTACTCGATCATCCGCGCCGGCGAGCGCATCTTCTTCTACGCCGGCCAGGGCTTTCACAAGATCGAGCCGGGCGGCGTGCCGCAGCAGATCGGACGCGAGAAGGTCGATCGCAGCTTTCTAGCCGATCTCGACAAGGGCAACCTTCAGCTCTTCATGGGTGCCGCCGATCCGCGCTCCACGCGTGTCTACTGGGCCTACAAATCGGTATCTGGCACGGTGGGCACCTACGACAAGCTGCTCGGCTACGACTTCCTGCTCGATCGCTTCTTCCCGATCGCCGTGACGGGCGAGTATCTGCTGGGTGTCTCGCAGACCGGTCTGACGCTGGAAAACCTCGACAGCATTTCGTCATCGCTGGATGCGCTGACGTTGAGCCTCGATGCCTACGCGACCGCGGTTCAGCCCGAGATCGCGCAATTCTCGAGCGCTCATGTGCTCGGCTTCTTCCGCGGCCCCAATCTCGAGGCGACGCTGGAAAGCCCCGAGCAGGGCACGGACGAGAACCGCATCACCATCCGCGGCTTCCGCCCGGTGACCGATGCGGCGACGCTGTTCGGCTCGGTCTCCTGGCGCGATACGCCGGCTGCACCGGCAACGCCGGGCGCGGAAGTTCTGGTCAATGCCCGCACCGGCCGCTGCGACGTCAGACGCGACACCCGCTATTCCCGCTTCAAGGTGCGCATCCCGGCCGCGACCTCGTGGTCATTCTGCGCCGGCATCGTCCCCGACCTCTCACCGAACGGCACGCTATGACGGCTTACGTCCCCGGCATCACCGAGACCGACCTGAAGAAGATCGTACTCGCAATCCAGCAGCTCGCGGCCGGGAGATCGAACGCGGTCGGCAGCGTGACGCTGGCGACGGGGGCTGCGAGCACGACGGTGACGACGGCGAATTGCGCGGTGGGATCGGTGCCGATCCTGGTGCCGGCATCAGCCAATGCGGCGACGGAGATCGGCAACGGAACGATGTATGTGAGCGCCGTTGCGAACGGCGCGTTCACGATCACGCATGCGAACTCCGCAACGACGGGGCGGGTGTTTTTGTGGGCGGTGGTGGGGTGAGGCCCTGCTAGCGCGCAGCAGGTACTCATCTAGAGCCAGCAAGTATCTCATTTCAACGAAGCGAGCCACACCGAGCACGTGTCATTTGCACGCGGTCGGTTCGAATAGTGCTGAGCGCGCTTGGTCTGCATTTCAACAATGAGCCTTTGTGAAGGATTTTCGATGGCTACCCCAGATATCCGGAATCTGTACGAGCAGTTTCTTCAAATTTATGGAGGGCATAGCATTTCGTCCGACCCGGCTCGATCAGAGTCACAGTCTCAAACTCCGCGGGTTGCCTATCCATTGCCACTCGAAGCTTTCGGAGCTGACGATGGCTATATGCCCACAGGTGGAGTTCTTGGCGGAGCGGTCTCGCCTCCCTCGGGCGCGCCGTGGTGGGTGCAGGCGCTCTCGCCCGGAGGAGTCGCGGTTAGCTCACGAGGATCAACGCCGCTTGGTCCTTCAATGCGCGGGCGGCTCCTGCCGATACCAGTTGGTCCCCGCCAAGTTGTCGAGATGCCGGACCCGCATCTTGAAAGGATTATTCCTCAGTCGACGCGCGATTCCTGGACCGCGGCAACCCTCTTACACCGGCTGCTGAAGGACCGGACGCAGGAAGATTCGGCTTCGTCCTCGTCTCGCTCTGATCCAAACTTAAGGGAGCTAAGGACGGTTTCTCGGGTTGCACCCTCACCAAGYGTCTCCGAAGAGAACAATCTCCCCCTGCGACTTTTTCTCAAGGGGATGTATGGTGATGGGACCGCCGGTGACGACGCCTACAGCCGTTGCGTGAAAGCGGCCGAGGGAGATTCCGACGATTGGGAAAACTTTTGCAGGTTCCTCGATCAACGGCAAAACAATACAGCGGGCGGAGAGTCGCAAAACCGAGCTTGCTGGAGTAAATCCTTTCTGTCCAAGAGCGAGAAGAAGAACTATTGCTATAATCAGTTTAGCAAGAGGCAGTGAAACGGCTGCACCTGTGCGTCGTTACCACGCGGACCATCGAGTAGCCATTGCCCCGCATTGAATTGTTCTGCGTTGCTGGCAGTGCTTCATTCGAACTGGGAAGCTGCCGGCCAGTGCTTCTCGCGTTCGCTGCCAGTTTCGCTCGTGAGCATTGAAGGACCTAAAGCACAGCGCCTTGACGTTGTTCGTTCTCTGTTCTAGTGCAATAGAATGCAAGAGATCTTGACGATGTAGCTTCGTTTGAGGGGAAGGCGAATGCATTGGGACGAGCCTTGTCTGTTGCAGTACGATTTCCGTGTCGGCGCCAAACAACGCGCTGCGATTGCCCGGCTAGGCTTCCCGAAGCTTGATCAGGCGCATCCAAAGGAATGGATCTGCGCTTTTCAGATACAAGGGCTCAAGGACGATCGAATCCGGCGGGCGCGCGGTGCGGATGGAGTTCAAGCGCTCACAATCGCGTCCATGGCTATTCGCGCACGACTCGATCGGTTGAAGACAATTGGTCCAAGTTCGGTGCCTTACGAGGTCGTTTTTCCGCGGTATCTTCCATTTTGCTATGGCCTCGAATTTCACCGGAAGTTGTGCAATCTCGTGGATGTCGAGATCAAGACGAAAGAGGCGCAGCTATCGAGGGCCAGGCGGCGCTACAAACATTCGCTCGAGTAATGGAAGAGCTGGTAAAGGCTACTAGTTCAGGCGCTCGTAGCGTTGTCCGTTTCGGCCGAACGCGATTCTTCCATGAGCCTTCAACATTCTGACATCGAGGCGCCCCCGCTGTAGCCGACCGATGAGGTTGAAGCAGATGAACACACAGAATTTGGCGCGCGATGCTCATCGCACGTCGCCCCATTCGGCACCTATGACAAGCTGCTCGGCTACGACTTCCTGCTCACGGGCGAGTATCTGCTGGCCATCTCGCAAACCGGTCTGACGCTGGAGAAGCTCGACAGCATCTCGTCGTCGCTCGATGCGCTGACGCTGAGCCTCGACGCGCCTACGCGACCGCGGTGCAGCGCGGATCGCGCAGCTCTCGAACGCTCATGCGCTTGACCTCTTCCGAGGCCCCAGGCTCGAGGCGACGCTGGAAAGCCCTTGATCGATAGAGCCTGCCGGGCCAGCCTGTCTGCGACGAAATCGGTCGTGCTTGAGTGCGATTCAACAGGGTCCATTCTTCGGCTTACGCGACCAGAAGCTGCTATCAAACGTTTTGTGGACACGGTATTGTCGCCGCATCACGTCCCGTCGTCGCAGTCCTTGATGATGGTTTTCTTCGCAGTCCCCAAGCTCTTGCGGACGTCGAG
Source organism: Bradyrhizobium sp. P5_C12 (assembly GCF_054049735.1). Lineage (NCBI taxonomy): Bacteria > Pseudomonadati > Pseudomonadota > Alphaproteobacteria > Hyphomicrobiales > Nitrobacteraceae > Bradyrhizobium > Bradyrhizobium sp. P5_C12. The sequence goes on along the minus strand of NZ_JBFULU010000073.1, from coordinate 5,597 downwards.
CAGGGAGAAGGTCTCCTGGGTCTGGTACTTGGGGAATTCGACGACAAAGGATTTCTGTTTGGTCGTGGCCAGGGCTTTGACGAGCTCCCTGAAATCCCACTGGTTCTGTCGTCCCGCAGCCTTGAACTGGCTTCCGTCGAGAAGGAAGGGATAGTTCTTGCCATCGATGATGATCTGCACGGTCACCGCTTCTTTGGCTTGAGGCTTKATCCGCGTCACCGTGATGAACATGCCCGGCGTTTTGTCGTCGCTGCCAGCCGGACAATAGATGCTGAAGGTGGATCCGGCGCTGTTCTCGATGTTCGCTTCCAGCGTGCCCTGGCCATAGCCGAGCGTCCAGCGGAAGTCGACGGCCAGAGCGGTGGTGCCGCTCAACATCAGAGCGAGCGCAACGGGTAGCAGCTTCATCTGTCACATCCTGCAGTGGTGGGATGCTTAGTTATAGATGGATCGTCCGACATTGCAATCGCACTTGCCCGTCCAAAGGGCGAGCCAGCTTTTTTGAATCCGGACCTGGAGGTAGATATGGGTTTCCGCGATGATGACGTGTTTGCTCCGCAAACATATGCGGGCACCGGCGGCCTTCTCGGCAGACTGTCGGCGCAAGTCGGACCAAGAGCCAATCCGAACGCGACCGAGCCGGGCGCGTATGATCCAAAAACCTTCGGCAACGCCGCGGCTGGCTTGATCCGAAGATTGCGCGAGCTGCAGCAGCAACAGGCTCCCTATCGGCCAGGCGCAACGAGGGCCTCTGGTCCGCTGACCAACCAGATCGTGAGCGCTGAAAGCGCGGGCAGGGCCAATGCCACGAACGGTCTCTCGACCGCTTTGGGAGCCGGGCAATTTCTTCGCGGGACCTGGCTGGACATGCTGGCCAAATACAGGCCGGACCTGACGGGTACACCGGACGAGCTCGCGGCGCTGCGCAAGGATCCAAAGCTCTCGGCCGAGATGGTCGAGGCCTATGCGGCCGAGAATGCCAAGAGACTTGTCCGGGCCGGACACGAGGCGACCGCCGGCAACATCTATCTTGCGCATTTCGCGGGCCCGTCTGGCGCGCTCAAGGTCCTTGCCGCCGACCCGGCAGCGTCGGCGAGATCAGTTCTCGGCGATGATGCGGTCACAGCCAATCCGTTCCTCGAGAAGATGACAATTGGAGAGCTGAGATCATGGGCTGACCGGAAGATGCGGACGCAACCGTCGGCGCCGCGTTCGCAAGTGCCAGCCTTTCCCGATCATGCTGACCCGGTCTTCGGTGCGCCGGCATTTCCGGAAGGCCTCGTTGCGTCGCTGCCGGGCCCATCGTCGAAGGCATCACCGGCGCCCTCTCGCCCGCCGCCGGACGTCCCACATGGGCCGGACGATCGCCCGCGTGGACTCTTGACCAATGAGCCCTCAAAGCTTTGGCCGGTCCAGCCACCGATTTTCTTTCCGTTCTGAAATGTCGCGCAGACGCGATCTCCGTGGGGATCGGCCGGCTGGCGACACACGGCTCATTTGCATCGATCCGAAGCACGTGTGCGCGATCTGGCCGCTGACGGCTCCTCTGCTCAGGCTGGCGATCGTCAAAACAGGCCTATCAGAGTTCGCCACGATCGAACGCGATGTCCTCGATGGCCGTTCGCTGCTGTGGGTCGCCTGGAACGGCTCAGGGATCGAGGCTGCTGCATCGACGAGCCTGCAGCGGACGGACGCCGGCAAAGTTTGCGTCATCACAGCATGCGCAGGGGCGGGCATGCGGGATTGGCTGCCACTGATCCGCGGTATCGAAGCCTACGCACGAGCGGAGGGTTGTCGCTGTGTACGCATCTTCGGGCGGAAAGGCTGGTTGCGCGTCCTTGATGGATACGAACAGACTTACGCGATCATCGACAAGCGTTTGCCGTGACGGCCGAGATCCGCTTCATGCAATTGCTCGGTTCGGGGCGGCCTTTGCCCATCGAACCGGCCCGACAGATGTAACTACGCTGCGCGACCTGGGGTTGCGTTTGTTCTTGATTTGTTCTAGTATGCATCTCGACGCGTCTCACACGTGGCCTGAAACTTGGCCGATGGGAATATCCGGCCGACGGGGTCAACCAAGTTGTCTTTCATAAGATGAGAGTACAGATGACAAGATCGTCCGGAGAGCCTTTCGCGTACCCAATTTCGGGATCGAAGGTGCATTGCCGCGCCCACCATGGTGGGCTGATCTCGACAATTGGAGAGTACCGTCGTCGGTATCCCCTCCTTGGTCACCGCCGCCGTCGGCTCCCCGGGAAGATGTCGATCCATTCGGCCCTCCGCCGCAGATGCCGGGTCCGCCAAGGTTGCAGAATGAACTTGCGCCTGCCGATCGCGTCGTCATCGACCGGTTGTTCGGATCACCTCGCGCTTCCTGCCAATGGAATGCGACGAAGCTTCCGCGTTCACGTCGTCCGGATGGGCCGCCACGTGAATCGCTCCTCGCGACCGCATCTTGTTGCCGCGCAGACTGCATGACACGGACTGAGCGAACTCACATTTAAGGGAATATCGTCAATGGGCGGACAATCCACCTCTACACAGACCCAGCAATCGCAGACTGCCCCTTGGGCTGCCGCGCAGCCGGCGCTGCAAACCATGTTGGGCCAGATTAGCACGGGGCTCAACAACACCGGCCTGACGTCGGCCGAGAGCTCGGCGCTCGACACGCTGAAGAACAACGCCGCGTCGGGCAATCCTTATGCGGGCCAGATCGCAGGCTACGCGCAGTCGCTGCTCAATGGCGGCGCCGCCACCGCGCAGGCCGGCGACGTGCGGGACAACCTCGCGGCCTATCGCAACTGGCTGACGCCATATGCGAACGGCAGCATGGTCGGCAACAATCCGGCACTCACTGCGCAGCTTGCGCAGATCCGGTCGGACGTCGGCAATGACGTGAACTCGCAGTTTGCCGCCGCGGGCCGCGATTTCAGCGGCGCCAACCTGATGGCCTATGGAAGGGGCGTCGCGGCTGCTGAGGCGCCGGTGATCGCCGCGCAATATAACCAGGACGTGGCGAACCAGCTTGCCGCGACAAATGCGCTGTATAACGCCGGCAACACGACGGCCAACACCTTGACCCAGATGCAGCAGAGCGACCTAGCCAATCGCGGCCAGGGCGTAACCGCCGCGCAATCGGCGCTCGATGCCCAGAACTATGGCGCCAACGCCACTTTGGCGGAGGAGGCGCAACGTCGAGGGATTCCCGTGCAGGCCCTGAGCCTGCTGGCGCAGATCGGTGTGCCCATCGCGCAGCTTGGGACGCAAGGCAACAGCACGACGACGGGGACGCAGCAGAAGTCCGGAGTTGAACAGTTTGCGACGCTCGCCGGCGGCGTCAACAGCCTGCTCAATCCCTTCAAAGGCATTTGGGGAGGCTAAGTATGACAATCCAGACTGACGCGGAGCTGACCGGGGCCGCCTTCGACTTGGTGAATGCAGGTTACGCGGAAATGCCAGACCCGGACAGGGAGAGCGAACGCCAGTCGATCGACAGCGACGGTGCGTCGCTGCGCGACGCCGCCGACCGGCGATCCGATTCACGGCCTGAAGTCGTCGTCAGGCAATACACAGATGCAGAGGGCAAGCCCGCTGCCGCGAACGAGGCCGTAACTCTCGCGCGCGCCGCGCGGGATTATGCAAGCGCAACGGCCGGCGACAGGCGGATTGCCGAGAATGGCTCTTCGGAGGCGCTTGCCGCAAGGATCGATGCGCTACGCGCTGAAGTGGCTGCCAACGATTCCGATGCGCCCGAGTTCTACGGCTTTGAGCAGCCTGAGGCCAGCGATGCGCGTGACGAGGAAATCGAAGCGCCGTCAAATGCGACGAAGGATCACGCGAAACGCTCGACCGAACTCGATCTCGATATCGAGCAGCTCGTGCAGCATCCGCAGGTGCGCCTCGCGCTCGAGGAAAAGGTAGGCGAAGTCGAGCGCGCGCGGCGGAGCTATGTCGACGGCCTCGATGCGGCGATGCAGATCGCGCAAGCGAGCTTTATCAGCCAGTTTCMTGAGTTGGCCGGCATGCCGCCGGAGCGGCTTCCGGAAGCCCTCGCGCAAATGGCGCACCAGGATCCCGCAAAGCTTTCCCGCATCCAGGCGATTGTCGCGGGCAGCGAGCAGTTGCGCGCTCGGCAGAATGAGGAGATGCGGCGGACGGCGGAAGCCTCGCGGCGCGATTTTCAGAACTATGCAAAGGCAGAGGACGCCCGGCTGGAGACGCTGCTCAAGGAAGAGACGAGAGACGTCAGGCAGGCCGTCGCGCAGGAGATCATGGCGTCGGCCAAGGCCAGCGGTATCGAACCGGAGGAACTGCAACGCCTGTTCGACAGCGAGCCGCTGATGCGCAACGCCACGTTCCAGCGCATGATGTACGACGCCGGAAAATACCGGTTGATGATGAAGGCGAAGAGTGCTGTGGCGGCAAGGCCGATGCCGCCGGTGCAAAGGCCGGGTATGGCGACGAGCCGAGGTGAACGCGATCAGCATGATCTGCGAGCGTTGAGCGCGCGGCTTTCCAGCTCAGGTGATCTCAAGGACGCGGTCGCGCTCTACCAGGCGAGGACAGGCGGTCGACGATGAGGGAGTCTGCGCGAGCAGCCCTTCGCCGAATGAAAAGCGATGAATGTCCTTCTCTGGCTCTGAATAGAGACGGTGTGCACACAGGATAGGATGCCCATGCTGTTGAGACGTATTTTGTCCATCATGATTGTCGCGACAGGCCTTCTCCCATCGGTTGATGCATTTGCCGGTGATTACACCGTTTCATATGCTTTCGACGGCACGACCAGGGAGGACGTCGCCGCAGGCGCAACGAGTTCGCTCAGCGAAGAGGGGACCACGAAAGAGTGCCAGTACGAGAAGTCTTGCACGATAGAGCTGACGAAGTCGGATCTGACGATATCGTTGAGCGTCAAGCGTTCGGGGCCCCGCAAGGTGGTCGTCTATGCCTACGGCGGTCGTAGCCGTGACACAGGTTGTTGCTATTTTTCGGACGGCGATCGCCTGGCTGAGAGCGAACTGCCCCAATCATTGCTTCGCCTGCGCATCTACGAAGGGCACGCGCGCAAGAGAAACGAATACATCCAAAATCTCCCTTTGGGGCTTCTGTATCTCCAATTTTCAGACTTGAAATAGTTCGGCGTTCGGGCGCGCCGCTAGCTCGCTTTCATCCCCCTTATTCGTCAGCCGAAGTTTCCCGCGATCCTTCGTTGATCGCGGGGCCGGATCGGCCTGCTTTCACAGGAGCTCTTGATGGCCACCATCGAACGACAATACCTGCCTCCCCTGAATCCCGAGACGACGATCGCGGAGGCGGATCGCCCGCGTGTCTTCGATATCGTTCGCAAGCAGTTGGCCGATCTCCTGGAAGGAGACCAGTCCTACTATCCGGATGGGGTCCACAAGGATTGGCAGGCACGGGCCGAAGATCTTGATGGCTACATCAGATCGTTCAGGAGCTTACAGGGACGCGTCAACGATCCGGCTGACATCCTCGGAGATGTGATCAGGCATCTACGCCAACATGCCAAAGACTTTCGCGATAGAATCAATGGCGCAGGACCCTCCGATCCCATCGAGCTGCCGCCCGGATTG
>NZ_JBFULU010000072.1:0-24587 GCF_054049735.1 Bradyrhizobium sp. P5_C12 | reverse complement strand
CCATCCGAGATCGTCACGTCGTACTTCTGGGTCAGGGTCTGATCGGCCTGCAGAGAATCCAGCGCGCTGTCGGAGACCGAGAAGCTCCAGCCGATCGAGCCGCCATTGCCGGTATCGTGGTTGGTGGTATTGAGCGTGAAGCTGCCGAGATAGCCGCCGCCCTGCGGCGCAAAGCTCGCAGTATGGCTGTCGAGCGTGTCGACGTCGGTGAACGTCACGGCGCCGGAGGCCGTATGCGGCGTGTTGGCCGCCTCGGCAGCCGACAGATCCGCCGACTCCGTCGCCAGGCCGCCCTGCGCCGACGAGGTGATCACCGGCGCATCGTTGGTGCCGACAATCGTCACCGTCACGGTCTGCACCGCGGTGCCGCCATGACCATCCGAGATCGTCACGTCGTACTTCTGGGTCAGGGTCTGACCGGCCTGCAGAGAATCCAGCGCACTGTCCGAGATCGAGAAGCTCCAGCCGATCGAGCCGCCATTGCCGGTATCGTGGTTGGTGGTATTGAGCGTGAAGCTGCCGAGATAGCCGCCGCCCTGCGGCGCAAACGACGCAATGTGGCTGTCGAGCGTGTCGACGTCCGTGAACGTCACGGCGCCGGAGGCCGTATGCGGCGTATTGGCAATTTCCGCCGCCGACAGATCCGCCCACTCCGTCGCCAGGCCGCTCTGCGCCGACGAGGTGATCACCGGCGCATCGTTGGTCCCGGTAACCGTGATCGTCAGGTTGGCGGTGCTCGAGCCGCCATGATTGTCGGAATTGGTGTAGCTGAAAGTGTCGTAAACCAGCTGCCCTGCCGCTAACGCCTGCACATTGGCCTGGGCGTTGTTGAGCGTATAGGTGTACGTGCCATCGGAGTTGAGGTGCAGCGTGCCGTAGGTGCCGACCACATCAGCACCGACCTTGGCGGCAGAGCCGCTGACGGCCGTGACGCTATGACTGTCGTGCGTGTCGGTGTCGGTATCGTTGGTGAGCACGTTGCCGCTGACTGAATTCGGCGTAGTGTCTTCCTTCACCGCATTTGTGTCGGCCACTGTAACGGGGCCATCGTTGACCCCGGCAATTCTCACCGTGGCGGTAGCCCAGCTCAGCGTCCCGTTGCCAAGCCGGATCGCGTAAATGAATGAGTCCGTGAAGAACTCACCTGCTGCCAGGGTCGCGATTTGAGCGCTCAATGCCGACGCGTCATACCCGACTTTACCGTCCGCCGTGATCCAGATCCTGGCGCCATTCAAACTCGTATCGCTGCTGGTGGCTTCGGCGCGCGCGGTATCCTGGGTCAGCAAATCAGCCGCGCTATAGCCGCTCATGGCGCCGCTGTTGTTGATGCCATTGTCGATGGAGAAGAGGGTCTTGGCATTGCCTCCCAGGTCATTTCCCATGACATCGAAGACAACAGGCTGAAGGTTATCTTCCGTCAGCGAGATGGAGACGCCGGCGGCGGTCACACCGCTCGTAAAGATATCGTCCTTCGCTTGCGGTGTATTGGAGAACGAGGTGGTGCTGCCGCCGCCGGTTGTCTGAGTAGCCATGTCGTCGACCTCAAAGCTCGTAGAATATGAAAGTTAGTTGGAAGCAGCCCGAACGCGGGTGAGCAACGTGACGGGTTCGGCCGACCGTGAAGCAGGCGCCGCAGCCGTCCAGAATCCTGCAGCCGTGTCTTGACGAGGGGATCGCGAAGGCTCGCCGTCGCTCGGCGAGGACAGCGGTTCGACCGGAAGATCCGATGGTCGAGATGAATTCGAATTATCCTTGAGGTGAGAATTCGCTTCGAACCAGCCGGCCGCCAGTAAAGACTTCGAGGTGAATAAAACGCGGCTCACAACACACTCCACTCTGCCGATGCAGAGCAGGTGCAATCGCATTCGAAGAGCAATTCACAGGAGAGCGCCGGTAATGAGCGCCCGTTCAGCGCCTACGCGCTGCCGCCAGAAGAAACTCTGGTCTGTTGTGAAAAGACCCCGACGCCATCAACTCCTGCCCCGTTCATGCTCGGCCACCTGACGACCGCGCACGGCTTATGATTTTCCAGTAACGTTTCTTGTCCTGGTAACGTCCGATCGAATCCGACAACCGCCCGCAGCATAGGGTCGTTCGCGCACATGGATCAGCGTACGAATCCCAATCCGGGTTGGCAGACGCTGTGCGCATCCCCGCGTCGGCGATTCGTTTGAAATGTGAGACGAGCAATCGCGTAGCCCCTGCTTCTCGTAGATCGCAATGCTCGCTAGGAATCCCGGTCGGGGCAACGGCCCAGGAGGGGTACTCCGCCGGGACCACGTAAGACTACGGTCGCGCATGCTGATCGAGGTGCAGCGCACGCCCAGCAGACTGGACCACTAAGGACCCAAAGCGGCGGCCCAACCGGTGCTCAATTGTTCGATCTGCGCAACGCAGCGATGGAGACCGCTTTTCTGCTGCTCTCTGGTCCTCGCGGGCTCCCTCGTGATCATGGCCAACTTGAATGAGAACATGATGGCATATGGCGAGATGATGAATTGGCAAATGCAGCGCTGAACCATATGGACGCTTCGATCGTCTCTGCGCTCGCCGCCCTCACTGGTGCCACTATTGGCGGCCTGACGAGCGGGGTCGCCAATTGGCTGAACCACCGAAGCCAGGTCCGCGCCCAGGTACGCGCAGCGCCTCTCGAGCCGCGTTGCGTTAGGCGACTGCTCTCGCGGCAATCGTGCGACGAACGCCCATTTTCTCTCGGAAAGGCCCGGTGGTGCGACCGGCAAGTCAATGATTATTCTTAACCTGTGGCTGACCCTCAATCAGCGGGTCCCAGGTTCGAGCCCTGGTGCGCCCACCAAGCTACTATTTTCCGCGATTTCGTACACCTAACGGTAGCGGTCGGAACGCGGTGGCGAGAATGAGCTACAGGAAGCGGTGAAAGCCTTTCTCCGACGTCTTACGGCTTGTCGAAGGCCAGCTGGTTAGACTTCAGTACTCGTACCTCGCGGAATCGGCCGTTGGACCGCCGATACTCTGGCGGTACGCCGCAGGCGGCGTCTGGATGGCACGAACGAACGCGCGGCGCATATTAGCCGGGCTGCCGAACCCAACCTTGCGGGAAATTTTCTGGACGGACAGCGCCGAGGCTGCCTGGCGCCTCGGAAGAGCGCGCTTGCAATGTTTAGTATATGGTGGTTCACTAAACAAATCGAGCTTGGCTGAATCCCTAAGAATCCAGGCAGGCACGAGGAAACGTCCGTTTAGTCGTTCAGCCCGTGAAGGACTGTATCGCTCTGCTCGAAGCATTCGAGCGGGTTGGAGAGTCGCGCCATGTCGATGGCCGGCCCCACTGTGAGGGAAAGCGTTATGAAACAGACAGTGAAGGCGCTTCTTACTACTTGCGGAGTTCTCGCATCCGCGCTCGGTGTCGGAGTGGGGACCACGCCTGCGCACGCGCAGGCCAAGACCATCACGCTGTGCTGGGCCGCATGGGACCCCGCCAACGCCCTGGTCGAATTGTCGAAGGACTTCACCGCCAAGACCGGCGTCGGTATGAAGTTCGAATTCGTGCCGTGGACCAACTATGCCGACCGCTTCCTGAACGAGCTCAATTCGCATGGCTCGCTGTGCGATCTTATCATCGGGGATTCGCAATGGATCGGGGGCGCTGCTGAGAACGGTCAGTACGTCAAGCTCAACGATTTCTTCAAGAAAGAAGGAATCAGCATGGACGACTACATGCCCGCGACGGTGGTCGGCTATTCCGAGTGGCCGAAGAACAGCCCGAACTATTGGGCGCTGCCTGCCATGGGCGACGCGGTGGGCTGGACCTATCGCAAGGACTGGTTTGCGCGGCCGGAGATCCAGGCGGATTTCAAGGCCAAATACGGCCGCGATCTCGCCGTGCCGAAGACGCTTGATGAACTGCGCGACATCGCAAAATTCTTCCAGGGCCGCGAGATTGACGGCAAGAAGGTCTATGGCGCTTCGATCTATACCGAGCGTGGCTCGGAAGGCATCACCATGGGCGTTGCGAACTATCTCTATGATTACGGTTTCCAATATCAGGATCCGAAGAAGCCATATTCAATGGACGGGTTCGTCAATTCACCCGGCGCCGTGAAGGGGCTCGAGGCCTACAAAGAGCTCTATAAGTGCTGCACGCCGCCCGGCGCATCCAACTCCTACATGTCCGAAGGCCTCGATGCGTTCAAGTCGGGCCAGGTCGCACTGCAGATGAACTTCTTTGCCTTCTTCCCGGGCCTCTACAAGGATCCAAACGTCGGTGGGGACAAGATCGGCTTCTTCAGCAATCCCGCCGGCCCCGCGACCCAGGCGACGCAGCTCGGCGGGCAGGGCATCTCGGTCGTTTCCTATTCCAAGAACCAAGGCGAGGCACTGCAATATATCAAATGGTTCTCCGGCGGGGACGTGCAGAAGAAGTGGTGGGCGTTGGGCGGCTATTCCTGCGCCAAGTCGGTGTTGAACGATCCGGGCTTCCCGAACAGCGCGCCGTTTGCCGGCGAGTTCTTGAAGTCGATGGGAATGGTCGTCGACTTCTGGGCCGAGCCTTCCTATGCGCAACTCCTGCAAGCCGAACAGAAGCGCGTGCATGACTACGTGGTCGCCGACAAGGGCACCGCGCAGGAAGCGCTCGACGGCCTGGTGAAAGACTGGAAGGCGATCTTCAAGGAAGAAGGCAAGAAGTTCTAGGGCAACTGCCTGGAGCGCGCCCAAACGCGCTCCAGGCTCTCGATGGTGTCACGCAGCCGATGGTCCCGTTGCAGGATCGACCAAAGCCATGAACGATTTGAGTACCTCTTCGCAGATCACTTATCGGGCCGTCCCGATCCGGCAAGGCGTGATCCGTCGTATCCGCGGCCTTTCGGACCAGGCGCTCGCCTGGCTTTTCATCACACCGACGATCGTGCTGCTGCTGGCGATCAATATCTTTCCACTGGTATGGACGATCTACCTGTCCTTTACCAACTACCGCGCCAATCGGCCGAACGCGCCGACGCTATGGCTGGGGACCGATTGGTACCAGTCGATCCTGACCGATCCGGATATCTGGGCGGCGATGCAGGTCACGGCGCATTTCGTGGTTTGGACCGTGCTGATCGAGACCGTGCTCGGATTCGGCCTTGCATTCCTGATCGACAAGAAATTCCGTGGCCATGGCCTGTGGACCACGATCATTCTATTGCCGATGATGCTCTCACCGGCGGTTGTCGGCAATTTCTGGACCTTCCTCTATCAGCCGCAGATCGGGCTGTTCAACTACGTGGTCGCCTTCTTCACGGGGCGCGGCGCTTCGTCGTTCCAGATGCTGGGAGACGTGACCCTCAGTCCCTGGGCCATCGTCATCGTCGACGCCTGGATGTGGACGCCTTACGTGATGCTGATTTGCCTGGCGGGGCTGCGGTCGATCCCGGATTACATCTATGAGGCAGCGGAGGTCGACCGCGCGTCGAATTGGCGGCAGTTCTGGTCGATCACGTTGCCGATGGCTCTGCCGTTCATCATGCTCGCGGTGCTCTTTCGCGGGATCGAGAATTTCAAGATGTTCGACATGGTCAACCTCCTGACCGGGGGAGGGCCGGGCTCGACCACGGAAGTCGCCTCGATCACGCTGAAGCGCGCAGCGTTTGAGAGTTGGCGAACCGGCTATTCCTCGGCCTTCGCGATCATTTTGTTCGTGACGGTATTCGGCCTCGCCAACATTTACGTCAAGGCGCTGAACCGGGTGAAAAACCGATGAGCGCCTCAAACGCCGCCCACTCAGTCGTCGAACCGTCGACCGGCACTCGCCGCTTCGCAGGCCTTCTCGTCATACTCTATGCCATCATCACGATGGTGCCGCTGGTATGGATCGTACTCACCTCGTTCAAGTCGCCTGACGATGCGATCTCCTATCCGCCGAAGGTCCTCTTCAAGCCCTCCCTTGAAGGCTATTGCAATGTCTTCACAACACGCTCGCGTCAGACTCAGGAGTTTATCCAGACGCTAGGTCCACCGCAGGGGCTTTGTGACAACATCGCGCGCAGCCGCAACATGGTTATCGCCGGCCCGTCAAACTACGTGCCGCGCTTCATCAACTCGCTGATCATCGCCTTTGGTTCGACGGTGCTCGCGGTCGCGCTCGGCACGCTCTCGGCCTATGGCTTTTCGCGGTTTCGCGTGCCGCTGAAGGATGACCTCTTGTTCTTCATTCTGTCGACCAGGATGATGCCACCAATTGCGGTCGCGATCCCGATCTACCTGATGTATCGGACCGTCGGGCTGTCGGATACCCGGCTCGGGATGATCCTGCTCTACACCTCGGTTAACGTCTCGCTCGCCGTCTGGCTTCTCAAAGGCTTCATCGACGAAATCCCGCGTGAATACGAAGAAGCGGCAATGATCGATGGCTATACGCGCTTTCAGGCGTTCGTGAAGGTGGTTCTACCGCAGGCGACGACGGGGATCGCGGCGACGGCGATTTTCTGCCTGATTTTTGCGTGGAACGAATACGCCTTTGCTGTGCTTCTGACCTCTGGCAACGCTCAGACTGCGCCCCCATTCATTCCGATCATCATCGGCGAAGGCGGCCAGGATTGGCCGGCCGTAGCTGCCGGTACGACGATCTTTCTTGTGCCGATCGTCGTGTTCACGGTGCTGCTGCGAAAGCATCTTCTGCGCGGTATTACTTTTGGGGCTGTCCGCAAATGAGTCTCGATGTGAACACGTCCATGCCGCGCCATAGCTTGGCGAGCAGAATTTTGCGGCGTGGCCCGCTAGAGGCCGTCGCGACGGCGATCATTGCCGCGGGCGTGGTCATGCTGATGCAGCCGCTTTTTCTGACGCTTTATTCCTGGTCTTTCGCGGTCACTCTCTTTGGGACGGTGATGTTCACGATCGTCTCGAAGGTCCGGGAGTAGCGCACGATGGCACAGATCAGGGTTGAAGCGCTCAACAAATCCTTTGGAGAGTTTCACGCAGTCAAGGGCGCGAGCTTTACGGTGGATGACGGACAGTTCCTTTGTCTTCTTGGGCCTTCCGGGTGCGGCAAGACGACAACGCTGCGGATGATTGCAGGACTGGAATTGCCGACATCCGGCACGATCAGCGTCGACGGTGAGGACGTGACGATGAACCGTGCCTCCGCGCGAGATATCGCCTTCGTCTTCCAGCTATTTGCGCTCTATCCGCACATGAATGTCCGGCGCAATATCGGCTTTCCGCTCAAATGCGAGGGGATTGGAGCTGCGGAGTGCGACCGGCGCGTGGTGGAGGCCGCTCGGATCCTGCGTATCTCCCACCTCCTCGATCGGTCGGTTTCGACCCTCACCGGCGGCGACCGTCAGCGCGTCGCGCTTGGGCGGGCGATCGTCCGCAAGCCGAAGTGTTTCCTGATGGACGAGCCGCTCGGAGCGCTCGATACCGAAATGCGCGAGGCGATGATCCAGGAATTGCGCGCGCTGCATGACCGGCTTGGCGCGACCACCGTTTACGTCACGCATGATCAACTGGAAGCCATGGCGATGGCGGACTTGATCGCCGTGATGAACAACGGTGTGGTCGAGCAGATTGCGAGTCCGCGCGACATTTATGATCGACCAGCCTCGCTCTTCGTCGCGGACTTCATCGGTTCTCCAGCGATGAATTTCCTGCCGTTTCGCGGCAGCCTGCAAGCCGGGGCGCAGGCGATCCGGATCGGGGATCGCGAAGTTGCGATACCCACCGCACGCGAGGCGTTGGTGGAGAGCGACCTTGTCCTGGGCGTCAGACCCGAGCATGTGCGTTTTTCCGATAACGGCATGGTTCGGGGCGAGGTCTATGGGTCGGAATATCTCGGCACGACGCAGATCGTGACCGTGACGACGCCTTACGGTGCTCTGAAGGCCCGCTCGCCGGCCAGCATGCCCTTTCAAATCGGAGCGAATGTCGGGCTCGACTTCCGGCCTGATACGTTGTCGATCTTTGACCAGAAATCGGGCCGCGCAATCCGCACCGCATTGTATGAGGGAGGCGTGCATGGCTGAAGTCGAGATCGGGGCGGTTTCCAAGGCGTTTGGCAAGACCCAAGCCGTTGTGGATCTGTCCCTCACCATTGGGGACGGCGAATTCGTTGCGTTGCTGGGGCCAACGGGCGCAGGCAAGACGACGACGCTGCGTCTCGTCGCCGGGCTCGAGACGCCCGGCAGCGGTTCGGTCCGCATTGACGGACGCGATGTGACCCGCGATGCGCCGGCTGATCGCGACGTCGCTTTCGTATTCCAGCAATATTCGTTGTACCCGCATCTTACCGTGTTCGAGAACATGGCCTTTGCGCTGCGCGCGCCGACCCGCCGCTTACTGGAGGCCGAAATTCGCGCAAAGGTCGAGCAGGTTGCGCGTCTTCTCCATATCGAAACCAAGCTCCACAGCAAGGCGACGCAGTTGTCGGGTGGGCAGATGCAGCGCGTTGCGATTGGCCGTGCCCTGGTGCGCTCGCCCTCGATCTATCTGATGGACGAACCACTTTCTTCGCTGGACGCCAAGCTGCGCGGTGAAATGCGCCTCGAACTCAAGCGCATTCAGACCGATCTCGGCGCGACGATCCTCTACGTCACCCACGATCAGACGGAGGCGATGACCATGGCTTCGCGCATCGGCGTGATGGAGGCCGGGCGACTGATGCAGATCGGTACACCGCGCGAGATCTACGAGAATCCGGTCAACGCCCATGTCGCGGCGCGGCTTGGTCAGCCGATGATCAACCTGCTGCCGGCAACTCTATTTGCCGGCGTTCCGCCCGGCGTTAAGACGATTGGCGCTCGTACCGAGCACCTGGCGATCGCACGCAGCGGCGGGGACGCGTCGGCCACCGTCACGCGGGTCGAACATCTCGGCGACCAGAGCCATGTCCATCTCGATCTCGGCGGCCAACCTGTCGTGACGTTGGCGGACCCTGAGGCGAGGTTGGACGTCGGCGACGTCGTGTCGCTACGCCTTAACAGGCCGCTGTTCTTCGATGCGGCCGGCGGGAGGGTCGCGGCATGAGTCTCGATCGGGTCACCAGGGAAAAGCTGGTGCGGGCGCTTGCGGAATCGGTGATCCAGCACGCCGACGAACTGACCAGCCTCGACCAGGCGATCGGTGACGGAGATCACGGGCTGAACATGAGGCGCGGCTTCGAGGCCGTGCTCGCAAGTTTGCCCGGCCTTGCGGACAAATCGCTGCCAGAAATGCTGAAGTCGATCGGAATGACCCTGGTCATGAAGGTTGGTGGGGCTTCCGGGCCGTTGGTCGGCACTTTCTTCATGGAATTCGGCAAGGCGCTTCCGGAGCAGCCGACGCGTGCAGATCTCGTCGCGGCGACGGACAAGGCGATCAATGCTGTGAAGGCGCGCGGACGCTCGGAGGCGGGACAGAAAACCTTGCTGGATGTCCTGGTGCCCGTGCAAGCGGTATTGGCAGGGGGCGGCGATGCCAGGGCGATTGCGACGGAGGCGGCGCAAGCGGCCGATCGAACGACGCCGATGCTCGCTATTCGTGGCCGAGCTTCTTTTCTCGGTGAACGTTCCGTTGGTCACATGGACCCCGGTTCGCGCTCGGCATCCCTTTTGATCGGCGCGGCAATCAAGGCACTGGAATGCGAGGCAAGGTCATGAACAGTCCGAATTCCGGCAATGTCGGAATCGTCATCGTGTCACATTCCCTCAAGATCGCTGAGGGCGCGGCGGATATGGTGCGCCAGATGGTAGGCAACGCCGTGCCGCTCGCCTGGACAGGCGGCGATGTCGATGGAGGGCTCGGTACGAATGTTGCCGGAATCCTCGAGGCGATCGAGGCAGTGTGGTCGCCGGCAGGTGTGGCTGTGCTGGTCGATCTTGGTGGGGCGGAGACAAATTCTGAGATGGCGGTGGAAATGCTGCCCGAAGATCGGCGGGCGCGCGTCGTCGTCTGTAATGCCCCGGTGGTCGAGGGAGCCGTGATTGCGGCGACCGAGTCTTCGGGTGGTTCGTCGCTTGCAGCCGTCAAGCGTAGCGCGGAGGAATTCTATGCATGATGCCCACGCCAGCCGGGCAGGTGAAACGCCGGTACCGCTGATGGCCTCGGCGGTTCTCGTCAATGCCGTCGGTCTTCATGCGCGGCCGTCGGTCAAGCTCACGCAGTGCGCGAAACGCTTTGCGGCGAAGATCGAACTCGCGCTTGCGCCGGACGGTCCCTGGACGGATGCGAAGAGCCCGGTAAAGGTGATGCGCGTCAAGGCCCCGCAGGGCGCGACGCTGCATTTCCGCGTCACCGGCCCCGATGGCAAGGCAGCGCTTGCTGCCGTACTTGCGCTTGTGAATGACGGTTTCGGCGAGGGCTGATCGCGGTGGCAGAGATCCATCTTATCGGCCGTGCTGCCTCGCCGGGTCTCGCGATCGGGCCGGTCACCATGCTGACTGTGGCCGTGGCCAAGCGGACGGCGAGCGACGATCCCGCGCAGGAGGCGGCGGCACTGCGGGCGGCAATCGAAGGCGCGAGGGCGGAGATCGCCGAGCAGATCAAGACGATTCAGGGGGAGGTCGCCGACATTCTGGAATTCCAGGTCGCCATGCTTGAAGATGATGCGCTGGCGGATGCGGCATATGCGGTCATCTCGGAGGGAATCACTGCCCACCATGCCTGGCGCTTGGCACTCGATATGGAGATCGCTGGCTATCGCGCTGCTGAAGATGAATATTTCCGTGCCCGTGCCGCCGATATCGTCGACATCCGCGACCGCGTGCTCGCGCATCTGAGCGGCGTGGACACGATCTCCAGGATTACCAGTGGCTCGATCGTGGCGGCCGACGACATCACGCCGTCCGCTTTTCTTGCCGCCGACTGGTCGCACGGCGGCGCCATAGCGCTGGCCGGGGGCTCACCTTCCTCGCATGTCGCCATGTTGGCGCGGGCGCGCGGGGCGCCCATGGTCGTCGGGCTCGGTCCGTTTTCGTGGAACGGGCAGCCGCCAGCGTTGGCACTGGTCGATGGCGATGCGGGAAGCGTGATCTTCGATCCCGAGCCGGAGACGCGCCGCCTGTTCGAGCAGCGCATGGCGGTTGCGAACGCTGCGCTGGCCGCCGCCGAGAGCGCCAGCCTTGCGCCTGCCCATACGGCCGATGGCCGGCGGATCGCGGTTCTGCTTAACATTGCCGCCCCTGAAGACCTTGCAGGCCTCGATCCGGCAATCTGCGACGGCATTGGTCTTGTGCGCACCGAATTTCTGTTCGAGTCGTCTCTTGGCCTGCCCGACGAGGACACGCAATATGCAGTCTATCGGCGCATTCTCGACTGGCCCCAGGGAAGGCCGGTGACGATCCGCACCCTCGATGCCGGCGGTGACAAGCCAATCAAGGGCGTGACGATCGATGGTGAGAGCAATCCGTTTCTCGGCCTTCGCGGCATTCGCCTCTCGCTTGCGCGACCGGACGTGTTTCGTACGCAACTGCGGGCGCTGTGCCGTGCGGCCGTCCATGGGGCGCTGAAAGTGATGCTGCCCATGATCGCGGTTCCTTCGGAACTGGACAGTGCGAATGCGTTGCTTGACGCGGAGTTCACGGCCCTCCGGGCGAAAGGCGTGGCCTGTGCCCGCCCGCCGCTCGGCATCATGGTCGAGGTTCCAGCGGCGGCGCTCCGCGCCGAGGATTTTGGCGCTGCGTTCTATTCCATCGGCTCGAACGACTTGACCCAGTACACGATGGCTGCGGCGCGCGACATCGGCGCCGTCGCTGACCTAAATGATACCGGCAATCCGGCGGTGCTTGCGCTGATAGCCCGTACCGTCGAGGCCGGACAAAAGCGTGGCGTCGAAGTCTCGCTCTGCGGCGACGCCGCGGCGGACACGCGACTGACGCCGGCGCTGCTCGCCACCGGGTTGACAACTCTCTCGGTGTCGCCGAATGCCGTCGCACGGCTCAAGGCCGCAATCGCGAGGGTGGGTTCATGACGAACGAAGCAGGCGAGGGCATCCGCGCGCCTGGTGACAGCAACGTCGCGGAATACAAGGCTATCCTGCGGCGGGTACTCGACAATCGGCCATCCGGCACGCGGCTGAAGCTTGCGGCGGCGCTGGGCAAGAATCGCTCCTTCGTGACTCAGATCACCAATCCGGCGTATCTGGTGCCGATCCCGGCGAAGCATGTCGCGATCATTTTCGAAGTCTGCCATTTGTCCGGCGCCGAGCGCGCGGCTTTCCTCGAAGCCTATGGACGCGCCCATCCTGGCCGGCTGCGCTCACCTCACCGCGAAGCGCACACGCGCACCGTCTCGGTGACCGTACCTGACCTCGGCGACGACAAGAAGAACCGCGCGCTCGAACAGCTGATCGTGGATTTCGCCGCGCAACTCGCGCGGTATGCCGAAAGCGTGGGGTGAGCCATTTATTCGAACTGCAGGCCTAGGACGGGAGGACGTTCATGAAAAAGCTGATCAACAGCGCCGATACGGTACTCGAAGAAAGTCTCGACGGCCTCGCGGCCGCGCATGCGGATATCCTGCTGCTCGGCACCGAACGCAAATTCGTGCGCCGCCGCACCTTGAAGCCGGGCAAGGTCGCGCTGATTTCGGGGGGCGGTTCAGGACATGAGCCGCTGCATGCGGGCTTTGTCGGACTGGGTATGCTCGATGCCGCTTGCCCGGGCCAGGTCTTCACCTCGCCGACGCCGGATCAGATGATTGAGGCTGCAGCGGCCGTCGACACCGGCGCGGGCGTGCTTTTCATCGTCAAGAACTACGAAGGCGACGTGATGAATTTCACCATGGCAGCGGAGATGGCCGAGCGAGAAGTTGCGAGCGTAGTGACAAACGACGACGTGGCGGTCGAGAAGTCGACCTACACGACCGGTCGTCGCGGTGTCGCGGGTACGCTGATCGTGGAAAAGATGGTCGGCGCCGCGGCCGAAACCGGAATGTCGCTTGCGGCCCTCAAGGCACTCGGCGATGAAATCAATCGGCGCACACGCTCGATGGGCGTGGCGCTGTTGCCGTGTACCGTGCCGGCGGCGGGGCGGCCCAATTTTACGCTGGCCGACGACGAAATGGAAATGGGGGTTGGTATTCATGGCGAGCCTGGCCGACGCCGGGTACCGCTGGCTTCCGCCGATGCGATTGCTGAGGAACTCGTTGGCGCGATCCTCAAGGACCTTGCGCCGGAGCCGGGCAGTGAAGTTCTGCTTCTCGTTAACGGGTTCGGCGCAACGCCGCTGATCGAACTCTATTTGATGGTCAACAGCGCCAAGCGAATTCTGGAAGGTGCGGGGATCACGGCAGCGCGGTTCCTGACCGGATCCTACGTCACATCCCTCGACATGGCTGGCGTGTCGATCACCGTGTCCGTGCTCGATGGCCAGGCAAAGGAATGGTGGGATGCTCCGGTCCACACGGCTGCGCTGCGCTGGGGCACTTGATCACCTCTCGCGGCTTCGCGCGCCTTACACGTCGCTGAGGCTTGTCCACATGCTCTGATTGTTACTCGATCGGACCGCGGCGGCGATGAATTCCATTCCTTCAATATGGCCCGCCCCGGGGAAGGGGCATGTGCCGTGGGGCCCACCTATAAGGCGCTGAGGGCCGCAAAGTATGATGGTAGGTTGACGATCGAAGCCTTCGGCCGCGCCGTTCCGGCGCTCGCCGCCGCCACCCGCGTGTGGCGCGACTTCTCCTCGAGCGAGGAGGAGGTTTATGAGTTCGGGCTCAAGGGCATGCAGCAAGGCTGGGCCGAGGCCGGGTCCTGAATGTCAAGGTCTACCTCATCGGCACCTGTGACCGCTGACAAAAACCCGCCGGCAACAATTCTCCGTGCCCACGTGCACGCGACATTGCCGCGCTTGAGCACCACCGGCTTGATGTAGGGCACGGGCTACGCTCTCGATCGCGAAGGTCGCAAGCTGGCTGCGAACGCGTGGAACTCCGATCACTGATACGAGAGATGTGAGGTAGCACACATCTGCACCTCGTATCGGGCGCTAATCAGGCCTTCGGCTCACGCTTCAGCCAAGGAGATTGCCATGAAGCGCCTGATGCTTTGCGGACTGATTGCCGTCGCGTCGCTCGTTGCTGCAGCAACCCTGCCGCGATCATACATGTGGCCAACCAGTGGGACCGTTGGGGCGGCTCGACTTGCCGGCATGCAAGCCTCGCAGGCCGGAGCGCAGGCAGACAAACTTCCGGTTCAGGATTTCGAGGATCGTTCGTTGGTGTTTCCACGCGAGACGATGCCACGCTAGCTGAACAATGGAATAAGCCTTTGCTTGCGGGCGGCCAAGCCTTGCCTCGCGAGGAAGGCGGCGGCCGGATCTTTCCGTGGTGGCGCTTCGACGGATTGACCGGCAAGCATCCCTGACCCATCAAGGGCCCATGAAATTGGATGGCGTACCGGATGGGTCGCCGAGCAGTCCCAGAGACCGGAGGGCTGCACTGTGCTGGTCGACTTCCAGGATCGCCAGCAGCAGGGCCAGCACGACCGCGATGAAAATGAGCATCGGTGAGGGCTCTTTGGTCGCCGGATCGTCGGTCGACGACGAAAGCAGTGCGCGCATGCGCGACATCATCAGCAGATACGCTTTGGATCGTATTTGCATGACCGAGGCCCTCGCAGCCTCAAATTCAGTCTAGAACCCGGCGTGCCGTCGTTCAAGCGGGCGCGTCATTGTGCATCATGGAACGGAGCAGATCGTCATTCGTTGAGCTGCATCAAATCGAGCGGGTTTGCCTCATGCGGAAGCTGGTCATCCTTGCAGGCGTGGCGGTGTGGTCCTGCTGTGGGCTGGCGCTCGCGCAAACGGATCAACGCATCGAGAAGCCGGCCACCGTCGGCGCGGGGCGAACTGCTCCCGAGGATAAAGGTCAGTTGCAGCCGCAGGGATGGACCGGCCCGGTCGAAACCCGATCGGGTGGTGCGCCCGCCGAAAGCCCGCAAGGGCAGAGCCCACCCGGCATGCAGGCCGCTCCGGACGGATCGAACAAGACTGTCGTCGCGCCGGACAAATGACGCGTTTGTGCGAAGCACGAATTCAGGCAGAATGAGAAGCGGTTCTGGTTCGTTTGGCGCTGCTTCGGATCGCTGATGAATTGCTCGCGTCTCGTCCCGTTGACCCTCATCGCATTGCTCCTCCTCTCGGTGCAGACAACGCGTGCGCAAATGGCGGGACACGGCGGGCCGGTAAGGACCATTGCCATTTCGGCCGATGGGAAGAGCCTCTTGTCTGGCGGGTTCGACACCGCCGCCATCAGATGGTCGCTCGCAAGCGAAGCCGCGGAACAGGTGTTGCGGTTTCATGCGGGCGCGGTGAACGCGGTTGGCTTCCTCAGCGACCGGCGGATGGTGACCGCCGGCGCGGACGCGCGCATCGCGATCTGGACCGCCGGTCAACAGCAGCCTGACACGGTGTTGCAGGGACATCAGGCGCCTGTCGTCGCATTGGCGATTTCGCCCGACGGTGCGACGGTCGCGTCTGCATCCTGGGATCGCTCGGTGCGGCTCTGGTCACTCATCGACGGTGCGCAGCGCGTGCTGGAAGGTCATTCGCAAAACGTCAACGGCGTTGCTTTCGCGCCCGACGGCAAGTCGCTCGTCAGCGTCGGCTACGATCTCACGCTGCGGATCTGGCAGCTGCCGAGTGCGGCTGTCGAAACGATTGCACTTCCGGCCCCGTTGAATGCCGTCGTCATCGCGGCGGACGGCGAAATCGTCGCCGCGGCGGCCGACGGCAAGCTGCGCATGCTGAGTGCTGAGGGCAAGGATCTTGGCGAGGTCGCCGCCGGCGCTATGCCGATCGTGGCTCTTGCCATCTCCAGCAATGGCGCATTGATCGCGGCCGCGAGCGTGGGTGGCGCGGTCGCGATCATCGATCGCACGACGCGTGCTGTGTTGCGCACGCTGACGGGATCGGGTGGACCGGTCTGGTCGGTTGGATTCCTGCCGGATGGCGAAACCCTGCTGACCGGCGGTGCCGACGGAAAGATCCGGCGCTGGAATGCGCGCACCGGCGAGCCGATCGGCTCGAATCCGCCGGGCTCGCCGGCCGATCCGCTCGCGGCCTATGCCGGCGATCCCGGCGCCGAGGTGTTTCGCGCCTGCGTGGCCTGTCACACGTTGTCGGAGAAGGAAACGCAGCGCGCCGGGCCGACATTGGCGGGATTGTACGGCCGAAGGATCGCGTCGCTGCCGGGCTATCGCTTTTCCGACGCACTCAGGACGATGGGCATCGTATGGACGCCCGAGACGGTCGCACGATTGTTCGAGATCGGTCCGAATGCCTATACGCCCGGCACCAAGATGCCGGAGCAGCGCATCGGCTCTGCCGAAGATCGCCGGGCGCTCACGGATTTTCTGGCCCGCGCGACCGTGAAATAGCCCATTGCCGATACAGCACTCTAGTTCTTGGTGTCTCGCTGGCGCAAATAATCGTCGGTCGTCCGCGGCGGTGCACGCTCGGGGGCGCCGGCGAACGGATCGAACTGCTGCTCGCTCATGGCGATGACCCGGCAGTCGGCACACATCCTGAGCGCGTCGAGCCGCTTGTCGCCGGCCGGGTACATCCAGTGCCGGCCTTCGAGCTTCGCCGTGACACGATCGATCGTGCTCTTGACGCCAAACGGCTTGCCGCATCGGACGCATAGCGCGGGCTCTTCCTCCTTGATCACCCGGGCCGGGGCACGAGAGGCGCGGAAGTCGATCTGCGGCTTCAGCGTGATCACCTTTTCGGGGCAGGTGCCTTGGCACAAGCCGCATTGCACGCAGGCATCCTCGACGAATTTGAGGATGGGACGCTCGGGATCATCGCGCAATGCGCCGGTCGGACAGACCGAAACGCAGGACAGGCACAACGTGCAGCCCTCGATGTTGACGCTGACGGCGCCAAGAGGGGCGCCCTCGGGCAGTGCAATCACGTCCCTTGGGCTCGGGGCTATGCGGTGCAGTTCGCCAAGGGCAAATCGAAGCAGATCGCGCCGCTTGCCGACGGTCCGGAATGTTGCGGGCTGACTGACGGTTGCGAGCGGCTCGATCGCCCGCAATGCTGCACCGAGCGCATCGGGGTCGTCCGTCTCTATGGTCGCGACGCGGCGACCGGCAAATCCGAGTCCGGTGAGGATGGCATCGGCCATGACAATGGTTTGCGAAAGTCCGGCCAGATCGTGAAGAGGTCTGCCCCGCAACAGAAAGCGCACGGCAGCCACGCCATAGGCGAAGGCTGCCACGACGGCCTCGAGACCGAGTTGTGTCACTTCGTTCGCCGCGAAGGGCAGCACATTCGCCGGCAAGCCGTCACCATGGCGGGCCAGCGCATCGATCAGCGGGTCGCCGTGCTGTCTGTCATGAAACAGCAGCACGGGCTGGGCGCCGCCGGCGTCATGATAGGTCAGCAGCATCGCGCGGAGTTGGTGCAGCTGCGTGTCGGCGGGCGGCAAAGCATAAGAGGCTGCGCCGGTCGGACAGGCCGCAGCGCACTGACCGCATCCGGCGCAGACTTCCGCATTGACGGCGACATGATCGCCGGCCGGCGTGATCGCGCCCGTCGGACACAAATCCAGGCACCGATGGCAGCCGGTGCGCTCTGAGCGCGAATGCGCACAAAGCTCGGCAGTGAAGTTGACGTATTTCGGCTTGTCAAAGCTTCCTACCAGATCGCGCGCTTTCAGCACGGCGCGAAGCATGCTGGCCGGATCGCCGGGATCGGCGCGCAGGTATCCGTCCCGCAGGTCATGGGCGGGAAATAGAGGCATGCCGCCGGATAGATCCAGCAGGATGTCGCAGCGGGATGTCGCGCCATTGCGTGGCGCCTCGAAGATGAATCGATCGCGCGAGGAAGGGSGGGGGCGGGCGTAGTCGTCGATCGTGAGCTCGAAGGCGCCGAAATGGCCCTTCGCGTTGCGGATCGTTCCCGTCACGATCGGGAAGACCGTCGCCGGGGGCGGCGTAATGTCTTGCGGCCGCTTCAGCATGACCGTCACGTCGAGATGGTCGGCCAGCAGCTGGCCCGCCTCGATCGCCGCCTCGTCGCGCCCATAGATCAGGATGACGCCGTCGCTCGACAGGGTGACGAGCGGATAGTCCGGAGTGGCGACGGACGCTGCGGCAAGCAGCGCCGCCATCTTTGGGCCCGCTTGAGCGCCGTCGCGCGCCCAGCCCGCCGTCTCGCGGATGTTGGCGAAGGCGATCCCGTCAGGCCGATCGCCGGCCTCGTCGGTAAACTGTGCCGCCTGCTGCGTGCAAGCCACGGTCAGCGGACCGCTTGCCGCTGCCGCGCTGCGGAAATGATCAATCTCGGCGCCGCAGAGATGGCGAAAGCTCGTGATGTTGCAGTTGGGACATCCAAGCCGGATGGCCGCCGTGTCGAGGCGCATCGTGTCTTCGCACGAGCAGATCAGGACGGTCTTCGCTGGTTGCTCCAGGTTAACCTCTCCGACAATGAGGGCGGACTCGCGCCGACCCATCGCCTCGTATAGATATTCCCAATTGGGAAGAAATGGAATGCGGAGGACGGCTTGCCGTCGATCCCAACCAGCCACGTTTTCCTGGCGGAGCCGATCCGTCTGCCGCCGCCGTTCACGCTCGTCCGGCTGCGCGAGAGTGGCGACGCCTTTGCCCATGCTTGCCGCATTGCACCCGAGAGTGGCGCCGGCACGCTGGTCCATGTCGGGCGGTTCGACCTCGCCGAGTTCGCCGTGGTGCTTGAGCCGGGCGAGCCCTTGCGCGGCGCGCGACGCGCCTTCTACGCCGGCATGGTGGCTCTCACCGACGCACTTCGCGCCTATGCGCCGCCGAACAAGGCGGTGGCGATCGACTGGCCTGACGTGGTCAGGATCGACGGGGCGGTGGTTGGCGGCGGGCGAATGGGATGGCCATCATCGGCAAGCGAGGACGCGCCGCCCGCCTGGCTTGTGTTCGGCGCCATGATCCGGACCGTCGCGATGACGGACCAGGAACCGGGCATTCATCCGCTGGTCTCCGCGTTGGACCAGGAGGGATTTGGCGAGGCGGGCGCCGTGCAGGTGACCGAGAGCTTTGCCCGTCACCTGATGCGGGTGATCGATGGTTGGCGCGTGGATGGCTTCGACGGCATCGCCCGCGACTATCTCAGCCGGGTGCCACGCGAGCGGCAAGCGCTTCAGCGGATCGATGATCGCGGGGATCTGGTGACGCGCCGCATCGGCACGAACAGGACTGGGCGGCGCGAACTGGTGAAGGCTCTCGCGACGCCGACCTGGCTTGATCCGAAGCTTGGAGGGCCGCGCGCGTGAAATTGTTGCGCACCATCGCACTCGATCCGTCCGACACCTTTGTGTTCGATGTGCCGGCCGAGCCTGGCGAATGGGCTGTGTCCGGCGCCTTCTGTTTCTGCGACCAGGATCCGGCGACGCTGAGCGGAAAGGCACGCGTGGCCTTCCGCAGCGGCTTTCTCGGTGTCCAATCCTGGGGCTGGTCGACGCTGGTACAGATCGTTCCAGCGACGGAGGATGATTGTCGGACGCTGGTCGACCTGCTTGCCAAGCAACTTGTCGACCGCCTCGGTGCGCCGGACATCGCGACCGCGCAGGCAGCCGCGGAAGAAGAAATTGTCTTTGTGCAATCGCTCTGCACGCATCCGATCAGCTCGCTCATTGCGGTGCACCGCACCACCGGCGACGGCGAGGTCCGCGAGACGTTCCGGAGGCTGCAGTTGCGGGAGGGGCAGGGCCACGGCAGGGCATTCTCATTCATGGAGGTCGAAAATGACGCCGAACCGGACGGCGATCTCGACCGTGGGGATTTGAGCAAGGAGTTGCGGCGCCGATGAATGACTTCTGGATTGCCTGCGGCCACCATCTGCTCGATCGTAACGAGAGCGGTGGGCTCTGCGTGACAGACGAATTCCTGAAGGCGTACTTTGCCCGTCCCGAGCTGATGCCGCCGGACGATGCGTGCCCGCTCGAGCGCCGGGTGCACCGGGAGCTACTCGCCACTCCGCGCCTTCCGGTGGGCATCGAGGAACTTGCCGGGATCGCTGACGAGGATGCCCGGGAGAACTGGCAGTTCGTGCTGGCCTTTCGCGATCTCCTGTTGCGACATCCGACGCTGGAAGCGGCCTATCTTGAAATTGTCCGCTCACGCAGAAGCGACCTGCCGCCGCTGTTCGTCAACCAGCTCGTACACGTGATCCTGCGCAACGCGCTCGACGCCTGTGACGACCCCTTCGTGCTGCGCGCCGCGGAATTATTCTTCCGCCCGCAGCGGATTCTTCCACACGAGCAGGCCTTGCTGCTGGGCGACGAAGAGATTGTCGGGGGACGAAATCCGACGCCGGTGCTGTCGCTGATGTCGATGCTGGGCGCAACGCATGATGCCCAGCTCGATGTCATGAGCGAGGAGACCGCCGACGGCTATTGGCGGCGGAGCGACCAGTTCGACATGGCGTTTGACCTCACGGCTGGCGGTCGAGGGCCGGCGGCGCTGGCTCACGCGATGGCGCGTTGGATCTCCCATCTGCTCGGAACCGACGTTACCATCTCGCCGCTGCGCGAGATGCACGATGTGCGGCTCACCTGGTATGTCGGGCTCGATGCCGACGCCACCAGGCTCGGCGACCGTCTCTGGTCCGGCGAGGAACTCGACGAACGCAGCGCCGGCCGCGTGCTCGCGCTGTTTCGGCTGACACTTGCGGACAGTGGTCAGGCAATGGAAGAGGTGCGGGGAGAGCCCGTCTATCTTATCCTGGCCATGACGCCTGACCGGAAGGTCCGGATGAAACCGCAGAATCTCCTGATCGGCCTGCCGATCAAACATTTGGAGATGGTGACGTGAACGCCGCCGCGCTGCCATTGGTTCGCATTCCCGTCGGCGTCGTGGTCGAACGGCGCCAGGCGGACTCGCCCTGGGTCGATTTCGTCTGGCGAGGCGTCGCCGTGCTGCCGGACGAGCCGGACACAAAGCCCTGGACCGTTCTTCGCGAGGAGCACGGGACGACCTTGTTCTATGTCGGCAGTGCCACGGTCGATCTCTATCCGTCCGAGACTGCACGATATCGCGACAATTTCGCATCAGGCGGTCCGAGCATCTGGATCGTGCTGGCGCCTGCGGAGGGGCCTTGGCCCTATTCGATCGCTGCCGTCACTGCGGATCCCGCGGAAGGGGAGGCGTTTACCGAGGCCGGCGCCAATCTGGTCGAGGCGGTCGCCATGCCCGAGATGTTGCGCGAGGTGGTTGAACGGTTCACGGCCGAGCACCACGTCGAGCGCGAGTTCTTCAAGCGCGAGCGACGGCAAACCGATCCCGAGGCGTTGGCGCGCCGTCAGCATGAAGGCGGACACGAATGAGCGAGGACAGATTTCTGGCACGCTGGGCCCGCCGCAAGCAGGAGGCAAAGGCGAGCGCCGCGTCTCCTGAGCCGGGAGTGCACGACGAGGTGCCGTCGCCGCCGCCTGCGGTTGAGGAAACCGCGCCCGAGCCTGATCTATCGAGCCTGCCGTCGATCGATCAGATCACCTCGGCAACGGACATGACCGCCTTCCTGCGCAAGGGAATCCCACCAGAGCTGACACGTGCGGCGCTTCGTCGCGCATGGAGCGCCGATGCCGCCATTCGTGACTTCGTCGGGCTCGCCGAGAACGCCTGGGACTTCAACGACCCGAACGCGATGCCGGGCTTTGGACCGCTGGACTGTTCCGAAGCAGATCTGGCCGCACTCGTTGACCGCATCGTCGGCGGCGTGCGCAAGGCGGCGCAAACGCTGCCGGATCCACGTGCCGAACCCGAGGATTCTTCTCCAGAATGGCGGCAGGCGGAACCTTCAACGGTTGCGGACGCGGAAGACGGATCTGCCGGGACGCAGTCCATGCCGGCCGCTGTTGCACCGCAACCGACCATAGCCAGAGACACCGAAGCCGAAACCATCGTCGTGCGCCGCCGCACGCATGGCGGCGCACTGCCGTCCTAGATGCTCTACCAAAGGCTATAGCCTGCGGCTATGCGATCAGCGTTGACCGTTCTCGGAGCCGGGACTACGCTTGGCTAGTTCTTTGTAACAAAAGCAATAATCAGGCAGACGGGACTTTGATGGGAGGTCCACGTGCGTGACGAAGGGCTTGATCGCGCCATTGACGCCGTAGGCGGCGTTGCGGAGCTTGCGCGCAAGATCGGCATCAGCCAGCCTTCCGTTTCGAACTGGGTCAAGGTGCCTGTACAACGGGTGATTGCAGTCGAGGCGGCAACCGGCGTGTCGCGCGATCAGTTGCGGCCCGATCTCTACTCCGAACCGATCGACCCCATCGATGCGGCGCGTGCCCAGGAATACGCACTGCTTGCCACGCTTCTGTCCTCAGCGCCATCGAAGAGACTGCTCAATCAACTCGCCGCATTGAGCGCAGATGCGACGCCGCTCGGCCGCGCGCATGCTGCGCTCGCGCAAGCCGCCGCTCGCGCGGTCCCAGCGCGGCTCGAACGCGAATATTTTGAACTGTTCGTGGGCCTCGGGCGTGGCGAACTGCTGCCCTACGCTTCCTACTCTCTGACCGGCTTTCTCAACGAGCGGCCTCTGTCGCGTCTGCGCGCAGACCTTGCCACGCTCGGCATCGAGCGTGTCGCCCATAATTCCGAGCCTGAGGATCATGCGGCGATCGTGTGCGAGATCATGTCCGGTTTCGCGAGCGGACAATTCGAGGCGCCGGCGGATGCGCAGCGCGCCTTTTTCGAGAAGCACGTCGCGTGCTGGATCGGTCGTCTGTTCGCCGACATGGAGGGCGCGGAGGGCGCCACCTTCTATCGCGCGGTCGGCGCGCTCGGCCGCCTGTTTATCGAGATCGAGACGGAAGCATTCACATTCGCCGACTGACCAGCACATGCTGGTCCTGGAGGGATGCGATGAGTGAAGACAAAAAAGCCACCGTTGGGCGCCGCGATTTCCTTCGCAAGGTCGGCATCGGCACGGTTGGCGCCGGCGCCTCTCTCGCGACACCGCTGGTCGGGTCCGCGCAGGCTGATAGCGAAAACAACGATGAGAAGCGAAAGGCGCGCTACAAGGAAACCGATCACGTCAAAGCCTTCTATCGCGTCAATCGTTATCCGGCTAAGGGAGGTTGACCGTGCTGATCAAGCGAGCAAACCACCGTTCCCTGCGCCATGGTTCCGCGGCCGAGTCCCTTGCAGGTCAGGCCTGCGGCCTCGACCGCCGCAGCTTCCTGCGCAAATCCGGTCTTGCCGGCGGCGCGCTCGCAGCGCTCGGCACCATCCCTGTCGGCAGCGTGCGCAAGGCGGAGGCGGCCGCCGCGGGGCCGCTCACCGCGGGCGCCACCGTCCGCAAGAGCATCTGCACGCATTGTTCCGTCGGATGCACCGTGACCGCTGAGGTGTTGAACGGCGTGTGGATCGGCCAGGAGCCGAGCTGGGATTCCCCGATCAATCGCGGGTCGCATTGTGCCAAGGGCGCTTCCGTGCGCGAGCTCGTGCACAGCGAGCGGCGGTTGCGCTATCCGATGAAGCTCGTGGGCGGGCAGTGGACGCGTGTCTCCTGGGAGACCGCGATCAACGAGATCGGCGACAAGCTCCTGGACATGCGCGAGAAGTCTGGCCCCGATTCCATCTATTGGCTCGGTTCGGCCAAGATGACCAACGAAGGCGCCTATCTGTTCCGCAAGCTCGGCGCGTTCTGGGGAACCAATAACACCGACCATCAGGCGCGCATCTGCCATTCGACCACCGTCACCGGCGTGGCCAACACCTGGGGCTACGGCGCGATGACGAACAGTTTCAATGATATCCGCAATGCCAAGACCCAGGTCATCATGGGCGGCAATCCAGCCGAGGCGCACCCTGTATCGTTGCAGCATCTGCTCGAGGGCAAGGAGCTGCAAAAGGCCAACTTTGTCGTCATCGACCCGCGCCTGACGCGAACCGCGGCACACGCGACCGAATATGTGCGGATGCGGCCGGGCACCGACATCCCGGTGCTGTACGGCATGATGTGGCACATCCTCCAGAACGGTTGGGAGGACAAGGAGTTCATCCGACAGCGGGTCTATGGGTTCGACGATCTCCGGAAAGAAGTGGAGAAGTGGAATCCGGAAGAAGTCGAGCGCGTCACCGGCATTCCCGGCGAGCAGCTCAAGCGCGTCGCCAAGATGTTTGCCACCGAAAAGCCGTCAACACTGATCTGGGCCATGGGCCAGACCCAGAAGACTGTCGGCACCGCGAACGTACGGGCCAGTTGCATTCTGCTGCTGATGACCGGCAATGTCGGCGGCGCGGGCATGGGCGCCAACATCTTCCGTGGCCACGACAACGTGCAAGGCGCGACCGACGTCGGGCTCGATATCGTCACGCTGCCGTTCTACTACGGCCTCGCCGAAGGCGCCTGGAAGCACTGGTCGCGGGTTTGGGAGGTCGACTATGACTTCCTGAAGTCGCGCTTCGATTCCAAGCAGATCATGGAGACCCCCGGCATTCCGCTGACCCGCTGGTTCGAAGCGGTGACGCTGCCGAAAGATCAGATCGCGCAAAAGGACAATGTGCGGGCGGTGTTCGTGCAGGGACACGCTTCCAACAGCATCACCCGCATTCCCGAATCCCTGAACGGCCTGAAGGCCCTTGAATTGCTCGTCATCGCCGACCCGCATCCGACGACCTGGGCCTCGCTCGCGGTCGAGGCAGGACGCAAGGA
>NZ_JBFULU010000071.1:0-26174 GCF_054049735.1 Bradyrhizobium sp. P5_C12 | reverse complement strand
GGGCGTCAGCGGCCACCTCGTCACCGACGGCAGCGGCAATACCACTGTCTATCTCGGCGACACCGCCACGCCGGCCTCGCTCGCGACCGTGAACGATCTCTTGAGCGCGATCGATCTCGCCAGCGGCGTGAAGACGGCATCCATCACCTCGGGTGCTGCGACGATCTCCGTGAGCGCCAGCCAGCCCGGTGCTGCCGTTTCGACCGCTGCTGCGGGCGCCGTTACGCTGAAGAGTTCGACGGGCGCAGATCTGAGCGTCACCGGCAAGGCCGACCTGCTCAAGGCTCTCGGCCTGACGACGTCTACTGGTGCAGGCAATGCCACCATCGACGTCAAGCGGACAACGAGCGCGGCCTCGCTGGGTGCGACCATCACGGACGGTTCGACGCTGAACGTCGACGGTCACGTCATCACCTTCAAGAACGCGCCGATCCCGGGCTCGACCGGTGCTCCGAGCGTTCCGAGCGGCTTCGGCGTCAGCGGCAACGTCCTCACCGACGGCAACGGCAACTCGACCGTCTATCTGCAGGCCGGCACGGTTGCCGACGTGCTGAAGGCGATCGACCTTGCCACCGGCGTGCAGACCGCGACGGTCAACGCCAACGGCACCGCGACGCTTGCGACCGCCACCGGTCAGTCGAACTCGACGATCAATACGTCCGGTCAGCTCAAGCTCTCGACCGGCATCAACGCCGACCTGTCGATCACCGGTACCGGCAATGCGCTGAACGCGCTCGGCCTTGCCGGCAACACCGGGACTGCGACCGCGTTCACGGCGGCGCGCACTTCCGGCATCGGCGGCATCGCCGGCAAGACCTTGACCTTCTCCTCCTTCAACGGTGGTACGGCGGTCAACGTCACCTTCGGCGACGGCACCAATGGCACGGTCAAGACGCTCGATCAGCTCAACACCAAGCTGCAGGCCAACAACCTGGCTGCCACGATCGACGCCAACGGCCTGCTGACCATCACGGCATCCAACGACTACGCGTCCTCGACGCTGGGTTCGACGACCGCCGGCGGTGCGATCGGCGGCACGCTCACGTCGGCGCTGACCTTCTCGACGGCTTCCAACCCCGTCCAGGATGGCGTTGCACAGACCGCCCGCGCCAACCTGGTGTCTCAGTACAACAACATCCTGAACCAGATCGACACCACCTCGCAGGACTCCTCGTTCAACGGCGTCAACCTGCTCAATGGTGATCAGCTAAAGCTGGTGTTCGACGAGACCGGCAAGTCGAGCCTGAACATCACCGGCGTGACCTACAACTCCAAGGGTCTCGGCCTCGCTGCGCTGACCGTCGGCGTCGACTTCATCGACAACGCCGCCGCCAACAAGGTGCTGACCAATTTGAACGCCGCCTCGAGCACGCTGCGCTCGGAAGCGTCGAGCCTCGGCTCGAACCTCTCGGTGGTGCAGATCCGTCAGGACTTCAACAAGAACCTGATCAACGTGCTGCAGACCGGCTCGTCCAACCTGACGCTGGCCGACACCAACGTCGAGGCGGCCAACAGCCAGGCGCTGTCGACCCGCCAGTCGATCGCGGTCTCGGCACTGTCGCTGGCCAACCAGTCGCAGCAGAGCGTGCTCCAGCTGCTTCGCTAATAAGTAGCTGATATAACTCAATAAAATAGAGCGGCGGGGCCCTGTGCCCCGCCGCTTTTTTTGCGCCCGGAGGCGGGCAGGGGCGTTCACTCGCCATTAACCGTATCGCTTAAACCGGCGTTAACCATACTTTAAAGGACACCTCCTAAAACTGGACAAAGCCCGCTTTCGAGACCGCGCGGCCGATTCGTATCCGGTTCAAGAGGAAGACTCGCCAATGTCCAACATCGTTCTCTCGGCGTCAGTTCGCCAGAACCTGTTGTCGCTGCAGTCGACGGCCGACTTGCTGGCCACGACGCAGGAGCGGCTGTCGACCGGCAAGAAGGTCAACACGGCGCTCGACAATCCCACCAACTTCTTCACCGCACAGGGGTTGGACAACCGGGCGAGCGACATCAGCAACCTGCTGGACGGCATCAATAACGGTGTGCAGGTGCTCCAGGCCGCCAATACCGGCATCACCTCGCTGCAGAAGCTGATCGACAGCGCGAAATCGATCGCCAACCAGGCGCTCCAGACCACGGTCGGTTACTCCACCAAGTCGAACGTCTCCACCACGATTCCCGGTGCGACGCCGGCCGACC
The DNA here is from genome assembly GCF_054049735.1 of Bradyrhizobium sp. P5_C12. Lineage (NCBI taxonomy): Bacteria > Pseudomonadati > Pseudomonadota > Alphaproteobacteria > Hyphomicrobiales > Nitrobacteraceae > Bradyrhizobium > Bradyrhizobium sp. P5_C12. The sequence continues at coordinate 23,984 of NZ_JBFULU010000071.1, read as the reverse complement.
TGCGCGGCACGACCTCCTACGCGAGCGCGACCGCCAACAGCAACGTGCTCTATACCGGCGCACCCGGTGGCGTGACCCCGGTGACGGGAACCGCCGCGCTCGGCGCCTCGCTGGGCTCGAACGCCGGCACCTTTACCGGTACGGTCGCGACCGCCGCCGACGGCACCACCGCACTGTCCGGCACCGCCACGCTGCTCGGCACCACGGCATCCACCACCTTCGGCACGCCACCGGCTGACGGCGACACCATCACGGTGAACGGCAAGACCATCACCTTCCGCACCGGCATCGCTCCGACCACGCAACCGACCGGCTGGGGCCTCAACGCCAGCGGACACATCGCCACCGACGGCAACGGCAATTCGATCGTCTATGAGGGAACCGCGGCCGCGCCCGGGGCGACCGTCAACGACGTCCTCAGCGCGATCGACCTCGCCAGCGGCGTCAAGACCGCGACAATCAGCGCAAGCGCGGCGACCATCGCCGTCAGCGGTTCGGCCGGTCCCATCGGCACGCTTCAGGTCGCATCGTCGATTTCTGGCGGCGGCCAGGTCACGCTGAAGAGCTCGACCGGCGCCGATCTAAGCGTGACTGGAAAGGCTGACTTCCTCAAGGCGCTCGGTCTGACTGCCGCGACCGGCGCCGGCAATGCCAACGTGACCGCGAACCGGTCGACGACCGCGGGCTCGCTGGGCTCTCTCGTTCAGGACGGCTCGACGTTGAACATCGACGGCCACACCATCACCTTCAAGAACGCCCAGACGCCGCAATCGGCGGCGAGCGTGACCTCAGGCGGCGTCAGCGGCAACATCGTCACCGACGGCAACGGCAACTCGACCGTCTATATCCAGAGCGCGACGCTCACCGACCTGCTCAACTCGATCGACCTTGCCACCGGCGTCAAGACCGCCAGCATCTTCAACGGCGCGGCGTCGCTGACGACCACTGCGGGCCAGATCCCGTCGTCGGTCAACAGCAGCGGCCAGCTTGCGCTCTCCACCGGCATCAACGCCGATCTCTCGATCACCGGCACCGGCAATGCGCTCAACGCGTTCGGCCTCAGCGGCAACACGGGAACGGCGACAGCCTTCACCGCGGCGCGCACCTCCGGCGTTGGCGGTGTCAGCGGCAAGACGCTGACCTTCACCTCCTTCAACGGCGGCACGCCGGTCAACGTCACCTTCGGCGACGGCACCAACGGCACCGTCAAGACGCTCGACCAGCTCAACGCACAGCTTCAGGCCAACCACCTGACGGCGACGATCGACGCCAACGGCTTGCTGACGGTGACCACCGTCAATGAATATGCCTCCTCGACGCTCGGTTCGACGACTGCGGGCGGCACGGTCGGCGGCACGATCACCGGCATTCTGGCCTTCACCACCGCGCAGCCTCCGGTCCAGGATCCTGTCGCGCAGACGGCGCGCTCGAATCTGGTCAACCAGTTCAACAACATCCTGGCGCAGATCGACACGACGTCGCAGGACTCCTCGTTCAACGGCGTCAACCTGCTCAACGGCGATACGCTCAAGCTCGTCTTCAACGAGACCGGCAGCTCGACGCTCGGCATCAACGGCGTGGTGTTCAACGCGGCAGGCCTCGGCCTCAGCAACCTCGTCAACGGCGTCGACTTCATCGACAACGGCGCCACCAACAAGGTGCTGACCAGCCTGAACGCGGCCTCGAGCACGCTGCGCTCGGAAGGCTCCGCGCTCGGCTCGAATCTGTCGATCGTGCAGGTGCGTCAGGACTTCTCCAAGAACCTGATCAACGTGCTGCAGACCGGCTCGTCCAATCTGACGCTGGCCGACACCAACGAGGAAGCGGCCAACAGCCAGGCGCTGTCGACCCGCCAGTCGATCGCGGTCTCCGCGCTGTCGCTCGCCAACCAGTCGCAGCAGAGCGTGTTGCAGCTGCTCCGCTAATCTCGCAGCGCAAGACAGCTACTCGAGATACCGCGGCGGGGCTAATGCTCCGCCGTTGTTTTGAGGGAGATTGCTAAGACAGGATTAGCTGAGATTGATGTGCATGACACGAGGCGTGTTTACAGCGTGCGTGTGCGCATCTAGCTTCGGGACGACGAAGAAACTCCGTGACCCGTAATAATCCGGAGTGCTTCCAAGCACACACGTAAGCAAATCTTAAGCGGTGCTGCCTAGGGTTGGGAAAGAAATCCTTAAGCGCGTTCAACGGGCTAGGTAACCTCCAGGGTGTGATTGATGTCGAATTCTGCTGCCTCGGCCTACGCGCGCGTCGCAACGACCACCGCGTCTCCTCGTGACGTCGAGGCCCAGACTCTGCTCAAGGCGGCGAACAAGCTTCAGGATGCGATCAACAACGCCGACCCGCTCAGCGAGCAGACCATGCAGGCGCTGATGTTCAATCGCAAGCTCTGGACCATCTTCCTCAGCGAAGCCATGCGCGACAACAATCCGCAGCCGATCGACGTCCGGCAGAAGATCGCCAACATCAGCGTGTTCGTGCTGAGCCAGACCGCGGCGCTCCAGATGAGCCCGCAGTTCGATCACTTCCGCCCGCTGATCGAGATCAACCGGAATATTGCCGCCGGTCTGTCCGGCCGGCCGTGATGGAGGCTCGTGATGGCCGACATCATGAGCATCCTGTCGACCGCGTATAAGTCCAACGTTCTCTCCAGCACGTCGGGCTCGTCCAAATACGCCGCAGTCGATTCTTCCCTGTATCAGGGGAACTGGGCCGGCACCTATTCCGACGGCAAGAAATTCTCGCTCAGCGTCTCGCACGTCGACGGCTTTCGCGCGCAGGTCCACTATCAGAGCGAGGGGACCTCGCAGTATCAGCAGGTCCTGATCAAGGACTCATCGTTCCGCTTCGGGAATACCAAGTTCACGCTGACGGACACCGGCAAGGCGCAAATCAAGAACGTCGTCACCGATCCCGCGACCGGCTCGACCTATCTCGACACCGCTGCGGCCACGCTCGACGCGTGATGGTCAGGCGCTGAGGTCCGTATTGAGCGGACGCGAGGGTTCAGACTTCAAATCCAGTGCATGGAAATAGGCCCGCCGGCGCAGCATCGCTTCGTCGGGGAACTGGTTGACCACCGCCTCGGTCCTCTCGTTGACGACCTGGAAGACGAAGGACGCCGCCGCCTGGTCGAACACGACCTGGCGTGAAACGTTCTCGTTGCTCTGCACATCATTGCGTACAGCCGCGGTCGGATCGCTTGCGGCGACCGTTTGGCTCACCGGCAAATCGGTTTGCACGGCCTCGGTCGCCGCCGCATTGGACGTCGTCACGATCTGCGCGGGGGCCGGTATCCCCACCGGCCTGATGCTGAAATCTGTACTCATGGCAGCCTCCTGGTTGCCTCGCGTGAGTCAAATCCCAACCCCTCTCAATGCGCAACCATGGAACACCAGGTTTGAAGACCCGGTAAGGAAACGTGACTAACCGCGCGACGAGATCGCCGCGCGATTTTTCGTAAAATTGCTGGTGATTTTCGCGTGTGCTCAGAGCGAGCGGCTGACCGCGAGCGGGGTGATGTGGCGCGGGCCGGGGGCCGCGCGGCGCCCGGCCGCCGTATAGGTGTTCGGCACGTTGCGCTTCTGGATCTCGGCATTGACGCCGCGCACGACGCTTTCGGAGACCGCGTGTGCGGTCGCGAGTACCGTGAGGTTGACCTGGAGCATGGCGCGGAAGGCGTCGTGGTGCCGATGCAGCGTCGAGAGCAGCTCGGGCGCGGATTTCGCGAGCTGGGCCTGGTTCGCCTTCAACTGGCTGACGGCCCCGACATAGTTTCGCGACAGCTCCTGCTTCCGGCTCTCGAGCGTCATCGCCTCGCGGACGTTGCCGGCGCGGACGAGCTCGGTCTCGCGCTCGATCAGTCCGAGCAGGGCGTTCATCGCATCCATCAGGTCTTCGGCGAGCTTGCGCGCTTCGGCGTTGCCGGGCGCGGTGTTCGCGCGTTGCGCCGGCATCGGCTGACGTGAGGCGTTGAAGTGGTTCATGTCGATGGGACCTTATGCCGTGCGGATGGTTTTCGCCTGCTGCAGGATGAGGGTGCGGTACACCTCGGTGGCGACGCCGATGCCGCCGGCCTTGGCGAAGTTCTTGGAATATTGGTCGGTCAGCATCGAGCGCCATACGCCGGTGCCCGGCGTGTCGCCGAACGGACCTTCGCCCTTCAGGCCCGAGGTCATCTGCGAGAACATGCTGTTGAGAAACATCGCCTCGAAATCGGTGGCGGTCTTCTGCGCCTTGGTCTGCTGCTGCGGCGAGACCTTTTGCAGCGCGGCGGCGAGCTCGAAATCGGGCCGGCCGTTGCGGCTCTCCACCGAGAAGGCCGAGGAGGTGGTGGCGCGCGGGGTGTTGATCATGCTCGCCTGCATCACATCACCTCGATGTCGGCTTCGATCGCGCCCGCGGCCTTGATGGCCTGGAGGATGCTGATGAGGTCGCGCGGGCCGATGCCGAGGCCGTTGAGGCCGTCGACGAGCTGCTGGAGCGAGACGCCGTCCTTGACGAGGGCCAACTTCCTGCCGTCCTCGGTGACGCTGACGCTGCTCCGCGGCGCGACCACGGTCCGCCCGCGGGACAGCGGATTGGGCTGGCTCACCTGCGGGCTCTCGGAGATCGTGACGGTGAGGTTGCCTTGCGCGACCGCGACGGTGGCGACGCGGACGTCGCGGCCCATCACGATGATGCCGGAGCGCTCGTCGATGACGATCTTGGCGGCGAGATCGGGATCGACCTGGAGCTGCTCGATCTCGGTGAGGAAGGCCACCACGTTGCCCTTGAACTCCGGCGGGATCGCAAGCTGCACCGTCGATGGATCGATCGGCTCGGCGGTCTTGACGCCGAGATAGTCGTTGATGGCCGCCGCGATGCGTTTGGCGGTGGTGAAGTCGGCATTGCGCAGCGCCAGGCGCACGTTCGGCAGCCGGTTGAGCGCGAACTCGATCTCGCGCTCGATGATGGCGCCGTTGGCGATGCGTCCCACCGTCGGAACCCCGCGCACGATCTTGGCCGCTTCACCCTCGGCCTGGAAGCCGGAGATCGCGAGCGAGCCTTGCGCGACCGCATAGACGTTGCCGTCGGCGCCGAGGAGGGGGGTGACGAGCAGGGTGCCGCCCTGGAGGTTCTTGGCGTCGCCGAGCGCGGACACCGTGACGTCCATGCGGGTGCCCTGCGTCGCGAAGGCCGGCAGATTGCCGGTCACCATCACGGCGGCGACGTTGCCGGTGCGGATGGTGGCGCCGCGGATGTTGACGCCCATGCGCTCGAGCATCGCTTGCAGCGACTGCTTGGTGAAGGGGATGTTGTTGAGGGTGTCGCCGGTGCCGTTGAGGCCGACGACGAGGCCGTAGCCGATGAGCTGGTTCTGCCGCACGCCTTCGATATTGGCGAGATCCTTGATGCGCGAGGTCGCAGCCGCGGACGTGACCGACAGCGTCAGCGCTGACAGCGCGGCGCAGGCCACCCCAACAATCCTCACCCAACGAACGCCTGGCATCCTCTGCTCCCCGAGGCTCCTCAAATCGAAGGACCTTGTTCGACACTCCCATGACGAGCTGGTCCGCAGCTTTCCTTGCGAGCGCTGTGCCAGACTGGGGTGGCGGGGTTAGGCGATTGAATAGGTTGAATAAACCTGTTTCGACCGGTGTCAGCCGGCGTTCGCCCTGAGGAGCGAAACTGCCGGATGCCGGCAGATTTTGCCGGGCTCTTTACGCATCATTAACCATAAAGCGGCGAAGCTCGGGCATCGATCACCCGGATTGCTTCGATGCGCATCTACGGACCGAACGGCACCACGCTTGGAACGCCGGCCAGCCAGGCCAGGCGGACGGGCTCAGGCAGCTTCGTGCTGCCCGACACGTCGTCGGCGCAGGAGACGCGCGCGGCCGCAGCGCCAAAGGCCACGGCCAACATCGACGCGCTGCTCGCGATGCAGGGCATCGAGGAGGATCCGGTCGAGCGCCGCAAGCGCTCGGTCGTCCGCGGCAAGACCGCACTCGACGTGCTCGACGATCTCAAGATGGGACTGTTGTCGGGCAATCTCGACGCCTCGACCGTCATGCGCCTGCGCGACGCCGCAGCGAACCTGAAGTCGTCCTCCGGCGATCCCGGCCTCGATTCCGTGCTCTCCGAGATCGAGCTGCGCGTCGAGGTCGAGCTGGCGAAGGCCGGGCAGGCGTAGTCGTTATCCGTCACCCCCGCGCAACGGCGAAGCCGTTGTCGCTGGAGGTGCGCGCCCTGCAAAGCAGGGCAAGCCTCGAAGGGCGACGGCCCCCGCTGAAGCATCCTGGCCGTACATCCTTCGAGGCTCGCTGCACGGTGCTGCGCACCGCGCTGCTCGCACCTCAGGATGACGGGTCTTCTATTGGCCCGGTTCACCCCCTACGCCGCTTGCTCTTTCTGCTGTGAATCGTAGCGGCGCTGGGCGGCGAGCACGTCCTTCAGATTGTGCTCGGCCCAATCGCGCAGGGGATCGACCGCGGCGGCGAGCGTTACGCCGAGCTGCGTGATCGAATACTCCACCGTCACCGGCACGGTCGCGATGGCGCGGCGCCTGATGAGGCCGTCGCGTTCGAGCGATTTGAGAACCTGGCTCAGCATCTTCTGCGAGATGCCTTCAATCGTGCGGCGCAACTGATTGAAGCGCATCGGCTCCTCGCGCAGCAGCAACAGGATCAGCACCGCCCATTTATCGCCGATCCGGTCGAGGATCTGGCGGGTCGGGCAATTGGCGGCATAGACGTCAGGCTTCATCGCTCGCTCCTCGCAATCTGTTCCGGGTTACCTCTGTGTAATCAGGTAAGCACAAAGTGCTCTCTTAACACCAGCATCCTTTGCGATATCTAGTCACTACTAGTTACCACAGAAGCAAAGGAGCCTTCCATGAAAATCGCAGTTGCCGGCGCCTCGGGCCGGGCCGGATCCGAGATCACCAAGGAACTGTCCCGTCGCGGCCACAGCGTCACCGCCATCGCGCGGAATCCCGAGAAGATCGCGGGCCTGCCGAACGTCACACCGACCAAGGGTGACGTGCTCGACCAGGCCGGCCTGAGCAGGCTGTGGGCCGGGCACGACGTCGCCGTGAGTTCCGTGCACTTCCTGGCCAGCGATCCGCACAAGCTGATCGGCGCGGCCAAGGACTCGAAGGTGGGGCGCTATCTCGTCGTCGGCGGGGCCGGCAGCCTGGAGGTCGCTCCCGGCGTGAAACTGGTCACAACCCCTGGTTTTCCAGCCCAATATAAGGCCGAGGCCGAGGCGGGCTCCACGTTTCTGGACCTGCTGCGGCAGGAAAAGGACCTGAACTGGACCTTCATCTCGCCGTCGGCGCTGTTCGTCGAGGGGGAGCGGACGGCCAGGTTCCGGCTCGGGACCGACCAGCTTCTCGCAGATGCGAGCGGGAAAAGCTGGATCACCTTCGCCGACTACGCCATTGCGCTCGCTGACGAGATCGAGCGTCCCGCCCATTTGAGGCAGCGCTTCACGGTCGGCTACTGAGTTCTCGGCCGCCCCCGGGCTCTTCCGGATAAACCTTCCTGTGCAAGGGTTTGGGGGCGGTAACCGAGTGATTAAGGAAACATTGTCTGTCACAGGAGGCCGCTATATAACGCCCGGCTCAACGGACCCCGTTCCGTTCGCGAGTCGTTGATTAAGAAGATAGGCCGCCCTTGGAAAAGTTGAAAAACTACCGACCGACCGAAAAAGAGCCTTTCATGAACGACCGGCAGAAGGAGTACTTCCGTTTGAAGCTCCTTGCCTGGAAGGATGAGATCCTCAAAGAGTCCAAGCTCACCCTGCAAGCCTTGCAGGAGGAGAACGTCAACCACCCCGATCTCGCCGATCGGGCTTCGTCCGAAACCGACCGTGCCATCGAACTCCGCGCCCGCGACCGCCAGCGCAAGTTGATCGCCAAGATCGACGCCGCGCTCCAGCGTATCGAGGACAACACCTACGGCTATTGCGAGGAGACCGGCGAGCCGATCTCGTTGAAGCGGCTCGAGGCTCGTCCGATCGCGACGCTCTCGGTGGAGGCGCAGGAGCGCCACGAGAAACGCGAGAAGGTCTATCGCGACGAATAGAGTCAGAGCCGCAGCGATGCGGCTCTTTTGTTTTTGCACGCAAGGCGCCTTTTCGCGCCGCGATCAGCATATTGCCCGTCGCTTGCCGCCGCGCGCTTCAACGCGCGACTGCAATCGCGAAAAATGAATCGCGATCAATGGGCTAGAGTCTCTTCCTCCGAGCTCACGTGAGTTCGGATGAGAAACAGCCTTCACTTCAGGTGCGGGAGGTTTTGCGAGTCGCATCAACGGGATCGACTCGAATGCTGCGGCACCGATCCAGCTGCATCAAGCATCGCTGCAATCAGGCCTGCTGCGACGTCATAAGGCGCGCATCCCCATAAGCCCTGGACCAGCTCAAGATTTCCTTAAAGCCGGCAACAGGCCGTAGGCCGCATCCGTCAGCTCGTACTCGACCCTTAGGGGTTTCTCCGCGAAGACGGTCCGCGACACCAATCCATCCTGTTCGAGCTCGCGCAGCTGCGTGGTCAGCATGTGCTGGGTGATGCCGCCGATCGATCGCCGCAATGCGCCGAAACGAACCGCGCCGTTCATCAGTGCGAACAGGATCTCCAGCTTCCACTTGCCGCCGAGGGCGTGGATGGCGCGCTTGAAGTCGGCGAGCAGGGCCGGGTCCGGGCTGCAATCGCGGTCGCCGTCGCAAACATTGGTCAGGTTTTCCATACCGGTCTCGAAATCCATTCTACTTGCTCCCCGGGAGATAGTGACCAGATGCCGCCTTGAGCAGGGCGGCGGAACCAATTCGCCGGCCCGGGCAACGAGGGGAATTTGGCAATGAGCACTGTTCTGGTCACCGGCGGCTCGGGCTTCGTCGGTATCCATGTCGTCCTGCAACTCCTGGCCGCCGGCCACACGGTGCGGACGACGGTGCGCCGGCCGGAGCGGCAGGCCGACGTGCTGGCCATGCTGCGCGAGGGCGGGGCCGCTTCGCCGGAGAGTCTGTCCTTCTTCACCGCCGACCTCATCCGGGACGAGGGGTGGCGTGAGGCCGTCGCGGGCTGCGACTACGTTCTCCATGTTGCCTCGCCGCTCTCGACCAGTGTGCCCAAGGATGAGAACGAGATGATCATCCCGGCCCGCGACGGCACGCTCCGGGTTCTCCGGGCCGCGCGCGAGGCCGGCGTCAAGCGCGTCGTGATCACCTCGTCGCTGGGGGCGATCGCCTACGGCCACAAGCCGCGGGCAAAACCGTTCGACGAGACCGACTGGACCAATCTCGACGGTTTGGACGCGCAGCCCTACATCAAATCCAAGACGCTGGCCGAGCAGGCGGCCTGGGATTTCGTCGCGCGCGAGGGCGGTGGGCTCGAATTGTCGGTGGTCAATCCCGCCGGCATTTTCGGACCCGTGCTGGGGCCGGATTTTTCCGGCTCGATCGAGATCGTGAAGTCGCTGCTCGACGGCGCCATGCCGGCGGTGCCGCGGGTCTATTTCGGCCTGGTCGACGTCCGCGACGTGGCCGATTTGCACCTGCGGGCGATGACGGCGCCGGAGGCCAAGGGCGAGCGCTTCATCGCGGTCTCCGGCGAAACGCTGTCGATCCTCGACATCGCCAGGGTGTTGCGGCGRGAACTTGGTCCCAGGGCGCGCCGGGTTCCGCGGCTCCAGGCGCCGGATTGGCTGGTGCGCCTGGCCGCGACCCGGATCCCGCTGTTGCGCGCGGTGGTTCCGATGCTCGGCAAGGAGCGCAATGCCACCAGCGCCAAGGCGAGGTCGCTGCTCGGCTGGCAGGCCAGTTCCAACGAGGAGGCGATCCTCGCGACGGCCGAAAGCCTGATCCGGCTGGGTCTCGTCAAGGCGTGAGGCCGCGCCCTTGGACCCTGCCTTCGGCCAGCGCTTGTCAGGCCGGGGCCGGGATGCTCCACTGCCGCGCAGAACTTGCGTAGCGTGGGAGGCGGCGCCAATGGACAAAATTCTCGCAGCCGCGAAGGCGATCGCGCTTGCGCGCCGCAATCATGCGCCGCTCGCGGCGCTGGAGGCTCCGCCGGCCGATGAGGCGGAGGGCTATCAGGTGCAGCGCGCGCTGCACGATCTCCTGCTGCCGCATGTCGGGCCGCTGGTCGGCTACAAGATCGGCTGCACCAGCCAGGTGATGCAGGACTATATCGGCATCCCGCACCCCTGCGGCGGCGGCGTGTTCCAGAAGGGCGTGCACGACAGCGGSGYSAAGCTCGCSGCYGCCGACTAYGTCCGYGTCGGYGTCGARTGCGAGATCGCGGTGCGRYTGCAGCGCGATCTCGCCGCCGGCGAGGCGCCGTTCACGGCCGAATGGGTCGGCGAGGCCGTCGATGCCTATCATCCCGCGATCGAAATCGTCGACGACCGCTATGTGAAGTGGGAGACAATGGGCGCAGCCACGCTGATCGCCGACGATTTCTTCGCCGCCGGCTGCGTGCTGGGGCGATCGGTTCCGCGCTCGTCCGTGCCGGACCTGAAGGCGGTCAAGGGCCGCGCCATCGTCAACGGCGAGGAGGTGAGCCACGGCACCGGCGCCGACGTGCTCGGCCATCCCCACAACGCCCTCGCCTGGCTCGCCAACCATCTCGCCGCCGAAGGCAAGGGGCTTCATGCGGGACAGCTGGTGTTGACGGGGAGCCTGGTGAAGACGCTGTGGCTCAAGGCCGGCGACAAGGTGCGGATGGAGCTGGACGGGCTGGGCGTGGTGGAGGCGAAGTTTACGTGAGCTCTCTGGATCGTCTGCCCGTCGTTGCGGGCTTCGGGACAGACAGATCGTTGGTGTTCGACCGAGGGGAGCAGACGCATGGGCGTGTCGATCTGCCTGCTGTTCGTTCGAGGACGGGAGACCGCCGAGGTCCTGAACTCTATCGAGCTTGCAGCGACGACAGAGCATCGCTCGACCCCGTTGATCAAGCGCGGGGCTTTTGTGATGGCAGCGCTGCCCTCCGGATACGATCTGATCTGGTCGAACACGTGCGATGAACGGCGGTTTTCGCCGGCCATGCTGGCGAGGCTGTCCGCGAGCGCCGAGATCGTCGTCCTCTCCGTCGAAGAGCACGTGATGTTCTCGCAGGCGCAGGTCTGGCGCGACGGACGACAATGCTGGTCGCTTCAGCACGACGGCGACGTCGATGCCACGAACCTCAAACCGAGCGGGGATCTGCCGCCGCTCTTCAACAAGTTGCGTCACGACCAGGAAGGCCTCGTTGCCGCGGACCAGGATTTTTTCGACATTCCGGTGAAGCTGGTCGAGCACATCACGGGCTTCCGATACGATCAGAACTACACATGGGAGACCGACGAGACCTACGCGGTGCTTGCGGCGACCGCTTCGGCACGGCCCCCGTTCTGGAAATTCTGGTGACACCGCGCGTACGAACGCGTGTTGCCCCCTCCCGTAATGCGACGCTGAGCAAGTTGTCGCCGCCGTCATTGCGAGGAGCCCTTGCGACGAAGCAATCCAGAATCTTTCCGCGGACGCATTTCTGGATTGCTTCGCTGCGCTCGCAATGACGGAAGCTGGGACGACGTTTGAGTGCGCCAACTGACCGCGTAGGCGGCGGCTCGTCGCGCCAAAATACATGCGGCCTCCGGCAGGGGAGCTACCGGAGGCCGCGTCGTACATCGTCGTTCGCGCCTAGGTTCGCGAACACGATGTGGGAGCTCGGGAGAAGGCTAGAAGGGCAGCAGCACGTCCATGACTTGCTGGCCGTAGCGCGGCTGCTGCACGTCCATGATCTGGCCGCGGCCGCCGTAGGCGATGCGGGCTTGCGCGATCTTGCTGGAATCGATGGTGTTGTCGCTCTGGATGTCCTCGGGGCGGACGATGCCGGCGACCACGAGCTCGCGGATCTCGTAGTTGACGCGGATCTCCTGCTTGCCTTCGACCACGAGGTTGCCGTTCGGCAGCACTTGCGTCACGACCGCGGCGACATTGGTCTGCAACGCCTCCTGGCGATTGACCGAGCCCTTGCCGTCGGCGGACGATGTCGAGTCGGTGGTGAGAAGGCGGCCGGGCAGGACCTTGAGCGGCTGCGTGACCGTCTGGCTGCCGATGAAGTCGGTAATTCCCGAATCTTCCTTGGCGGTGCGGCTGCGCTGGGTCTCGTTGGCGATATTGGCCTTGTCGGTGATGTTGACGGTCACGGTCAGGAGGTCGCCGACCTGGTGGGCGCGCTGGTCCTTGAAGAAGGCCCGGCTGCCGTTGCGCCACAGCGAGTTCGGATTGTAGGAGGCGACTTCCGGCTTCGGCATCGGCATCTGCACCGGCTTGTAGCCCGGCTGCGTCGTCGGATTGTCGATCGCTGACAGCTTCGGTTGCTCGCCGATCTGCGACAGGCGGTCGATCGAGGAGCAGCCGCTCGCCAGCGTACAGGTTGCCAGCAGCAGGGCAGAGATCGCGATGCGACGGAGACGGGAAGCCGAACTGAAAGTCGTACTGAACCTGGACATGACTTACTCTGACTTGGCTGGAGCGCGCGAGGCTTGAACTGGAATCTGGGCTTGTGCGACATGTGCTTGGGCGATCTGGGCCGGGGACGCCGGGGTCTGGATCAGGCTTTGGGCGAGGGCTGCGGCCGCGGGGACTTCGTCGCGCTTGATTGACGAAGTCTGCTCGACCGCGGCGGCCATCGGCACCGACTGGCTGGCGCCCTGGACCGTGACCTGGCCGCGGCCGGTGACGACGCCGGTCAGCGTGCGCTTGGTCTGCACGTTGAGCACGCTGACGATGTCGCCTTCGGCGCCGCTCTCGATCGCCTTGCCGCGCGTGGTGAGATAGAGGCCCGGGACCTGGTAGATGATGGTGACGCTCTGGTCGCGCTGCACGAATTCGGGCCTTGCGATGTCGGCGACCCGGATCGGCGTGCCCGCCCGCATCGGCCGGCGGAGCTGCATGCCGACCGCGCGGTCGCGCGAGGCGGGCTCGCCGGTGACCTCCGCCTTCGGCCGGCGCTCCAGCGCGACGTCGGAGGATTTCAGCATCTCGGTGCGGTCGATATCGCGCGTCAGGATTGCGACCTCCACCGTCTCGATCGCGGTGCCGGTGAAGCGCAGCTTGGTCGGCGTCGGGGTGTTGTCGTTGCCGATCTCGAAGGTCAGGTCGAAACGGCCGCTGCGTGCGTCGTAACGCGTCGCGACCGGCTGGAGCACGCCGCTGTTGGAGGCATCGAGCCGCATCTCGGAGACGCCGCGGTCGAAGGTGACGGTGATGTTGGCGGCATCGCCAAGGCCGAAGCGGCGCTCGAGCGCGGCGGCAACCGCGGTCTCGAGGTCCTTGTTGGCGAGGGTGCGGGCGAGCCGGGTGACCGCGACCTCCTTGAGGTCGCCGGTCATCACGCCGATCACCTGCTTGGCCCGCAGCACGCTCAGGACCTGGGCGACCGGCAGGGCGCCGGTGGYGCCGAGATCGGGCGAGCGGTAGACCGGGATCAGCGCGGCCGAGCCGGCATTGTCGATGAGATCGCCGACCCGCACCACGTCGGAGGTGACGGTGACGCTGGCGCGCAGCGTCGGCGCGGCAATGGCGTCGTCGGCCGCCTGCGCCGGCAGCGCCAGCGCGAGCAGGGCAGAGATCGTGGCGAGCGTCGTGCGGATCATCGTCATCACCTCAGCGGAACAGCGCCGTGGTCGATTGCATCATCTGGTCGGCGGCGCTGATCACCTTGGCGTTCATCTCGTAGGCGCGCTGGGCCGCGATCAGGTCGCTCATCTCCGAGACGACGTCGACATTGGCCTGCTCGAGGCTGCCCTGGGTGATCTTGCCGTAACCTTCGGCGGTCGCCGTGCCGTCCTGCGGCGGGCCGGAGGAGGGCGTCTCGGTGAACTGATTGCTGCCGACCGGCTGGAGGCCCGCCTTGTTGATGAAGCGCGTGAGGCCGATTTGGCCGAGAATGGTCGAGGTCGACGAGCCCGGCAGCGTCACCGAGACCTGGCCCTGCTCGTTGACGGCGAGGCCAGATGCGTTGTTCGGGACCGTGATCGTCGGCTGCACCGGATTGCCCTGCGCGGTGACGATGCGGCCCTGATTGTCCATCTGGAAGGTGCCGTCGCGGGTGTACTGGTAGGTGCCGTCCGGCATCAGGATCTTGAAGAAGCCGTCGCCCGAGACCGCGAGGTCGAGATCGTTGCCGGTCTGCGACAGCGTGCCCTGCGTCATGCTGCGCGGCGTGCCGACGGTCTTGACGCCGCCGCCGATGTCGACGCCGACCGGCACGATGGTGCCCTGGTCGGAGGCCTGCGCGCCGACGCGGCGGACGTGCTCGTAGATCAGGTCCTGGAACGCCGCGGTCTGCTTCTTGAAGCCGGTGGTGCGCAGGTTGGCGATGTTGTTGGAGATCACCTGAACGTTGAGTTCCTGTGCCGCCATTCCGGTCGCTGCGGTGTGAAGCGCCTGCATGTCAGTTCTCCCCTAATCAAGCCGGAACGTCGGCGAGCTTCTCGATCGCCGATTTGTGCATGTCGCTCTGCTGCTGGAGCAAATTGGCGACGGAGGTGTAGCTGCGCATCACCTCCACCATCCGGCTCATCTCGCCGACCGCGTTGACGTTCGACTTCTCGATGTAGCCCTGCTGCACGGTGGACTTGGTGTCGGCCTGCTGGTTGGCGGAGCCGGCGGCATAGAGATTGGCGCCGAGCTTGGTCAGCTTGGCCGGATCGTCGAACGTCACCATGCGGATCTTGCCGCGGATCGAGTCGTTCTTTGCCGTACCTTCGAGCACCGTGACGGTGCCGTCCGGCGCGACGTTGATGTCGTGGTCGGTCGGCTGGAAGGTGATCGGGCCGCCGGTGCCGAGCACGAGGTTGCCGTCGGCGGTGACGAGCTGGCCGGTGCTGTTGAGCGAGAATTTGCCGTCGCGGGTGTAACGCTCGCCGCCATTGGCCTGCACCGCGAAATAGGCATTGCCGCTGATCGCCATGTCGAGCGGGTTCTTGGTCGGCTCCATCGGCCCCTGGCCGACGTCGCGGAAGGTGCCGCGGTCCTGCACATAGGAGACGCGGCGGTCGGAGCCGATGAAATTGTCTTCGCGCGCGTTCGAGTTGAGATACTCCTCGAACAGCGAATGGTCGGCCTTGAAGCCGTTGGTATTGGCATTGGCGACGTTGTTGGCGATGACATCCATCTGCCGTTCCAACGTCATCTGCCGTGACAAGCCGATCAGAAGCGCGTTCTGCATCGGAAATCTCCCCTGAGTGGGATCTGCCACCTCGCTCTCCCAAGCGCGTTGGCGGACCCCGTGAACGAGACTGTCAGGTTCTCCCAAACCGTTCGGTCTCGGTGCTCTCTCAGCGAAAGCCGTGCCAGCGCAGAAAATGTAGGTATTGCAATGGCTTGACTATTTTTCGAGGGCGCGGGCGGGCGGCAGAAAGGTTCTGTTGACCATGTTTGCCCGGCAGATTTTTCCTAGTGGAGGCCCAATCGAAAGGTTCCGTTAACCATTATTACCGTAGCGTTTGCGAGCAAGAGGAGCGCATTGCGCTGGGGCATTTGTATCGCGTCACTGTCTGCCAGGGGGCTTCGCTCTTTCGATCCGTCTTAGAGATGAGCGAGCCCTATCGACCATGGCAGAGAATGAAGCGGAAGGCGGCGGAGCCGCCGAAGGCGCGGAAGCCGCCCCGCCGAGGAACAAGCTCAAGCTCATCATCATGGCCGTCGGCCTGCTCGCCGTTCTCGGCGGCGGTGCGGCGACCTGGTTCTTCTTCTTCCGGCACGGCGATGACGAGCATCACGCAGAGGCGGCGCCTCCGCCGAAGCCGCCGGTCTTCGTCGACGTCCCCGACATGATGGTGAACCTCGCCGGGGCTCCCGGAGAGCGCGTGCAATATCTGCGGCTGAAGATCGTGCTGGAGCTGAAGGAAGAGAAGCAGATCGAGGCGATCAAGCCGACGATGCCGCGCGTCACCGACATCTTCCAGACCTATGTGCGGGAACTGCGCCCGTCCGACCTCAACGGCTCCGCCGGCATCTTCCGTCTCAGGGAGGAACTGACCAAGCGGGTCAATGCCGCGGTCGCGCCGGTCCAGGTCAGTGCGGTGCTGTTCAAGGAAGTCGTGATCCAGTGAGCATGGCGGACTAGGGATCATGGCAGGCAACGACCAAGTCGACCAGGATGCAATTGCCGCCCAGTGGGAGGCCTCGCTTGATTCCGAGGATCCCGCCGAGGCCGCGAAGGCTGCCGCCGAGAACGAATTGTCCGAGACCATGGCCCTGCAATGGGCCGCCATGGTCGAGGACGGCAGCCGCGATCTCGGCACCGGCAAGAACTCCGGCGAGCGGGTGCTGTCGCAGGAGGAGATCGACAATCTCCTCGGCTTCACCGTCGGCGACGTCACGCTCGACGACCATTCCGGCATTCGCGCGATCATCGATTCGGCGATGGTCTCCTACGAACGTCTGCCGATGCTCGAAATCGTCTTCGACCGCCTGGTGCGGTTGATGACGACCTCCTTGCGCAATTTCACCTCCGACAACGTCGAAGTCACGCTCGACCGCATCACCTCGGTGCGCTTCGGCGACTATATGAACTCGATCCCGCTCCCGGCCGTGCTCTCGGTGTTCAAGGCCGAGGAGTGGGAAAACTTCGGCATGGCCACGGTCGATTCCAGCCTGATCTACTCGATGATCGACGTGCTGCTCGGCGGCCGCCGCGGCTCGAGCCAGCTCCGCATCGAGGGCCGGCCCTACACCACGATCGAGACCGAGCTGGTCAAGCGGCTGGTCGAGGTGGTGCTGGCCGATGCCGAGCAGGCGTTCCGGCCGCTGTCGCCGGTGACCTTCACGATCGACCGGCTCGAGACCAATCCGCGCTTCGCCGCGATCAGCCGTCCTGCCAACGCCGCGATCCTGGTGCGCCTGCGCATCGACATGGAAGATCGCGGCGGCAATATCGAGCTGCTGCTGCCCTACGCGACCATCGAGCCGATCCGGGGCGTGCTGCTCCAGATGTTCATGGGCGAAAAGTTCGGCCGCGACCAGATCTGGGAAGGCCATTTCGCCACGGAGATCACCCAGGCCGAGATCGCCGTCGACGCCGTGCTCTACGAGGCCGACATTCCGCTCAAGCAGCTGATGCGGCTGAAGGTCGGCGACACGCTGCCGCTGGACATGCGCGCGGATGCCAACGTCACCGTGCGCTGCGGCGACGTCAYGATCACCGAAGGACGTATGGGCCGGGTCGGCGACCGCGTCGCGATCCGGGTGACGAAACCCCTGCGCAAGCCAAGTACGACACTTGCGATGTTCGAGAAGGTGGACGAGCAGAACAAGATGATGGAGGCCCCATGAACCACTCCCTAGGAATGGCAATCGAGACGCTGGTGGCCATCTTGCTGATGCTCACGATCGGCTACTGTATCCTGCTCAACAAGCGGCTGACGCGGCTGAAGGCGGACGAGCATTCGCTGAAGGCGGTCATCGCCGAGCTGATCACCGCCACCGAGATCGCCGAGCGCGCGATCGGCGGCCTGAAGCTCGCCGTGCGCGACGTCAACGAGAATCTCGGCAGCCAGCTCGCCGCCGCCACCCAGATGTCGGACCAGCTCTACAAGCAGCTCGGGGAAGCCGACAATGTGGTGCGGCGCCTCTCCAAGATCGCGATCGCTGCGCGACCGGTCACCAATCCGGAAACGGCTGCCGCGCCGGCGGCCAAGCCTTCGGCGGCCAAGGCGGTGGCGGCTGCGGCCGAGGCCTTCTCCGAGCGCCGAAGATCCAACGGTCTGGCTGCATAAAGTCCAGGTATGAAGTCCTTTCGTAACATCCGCGTCATTCCCGTCGTCCTGGTTGCGGTCGCAGGTCTCGCCACGCTGAAGGTCGCGGGCCTCGCGATCAACGGCGGCTATGTCTTCGACTACAAGCCGAATTCGGCGAAGAAGTCGTGGGCGCAGGAGAACCTGAATTTCCCGACCGGGCGGGAAGACCCCGACATCACGGGGTCGACGCATGGCGCGCCGAAGGAGGCGCCCAAGCCGGCCGCGCCGGAGACCAAGCCCGAGGGCACCGTGGTCAAGATGGACGAGGCCCAGTCGCAGGTCTCGGCCTCGGAGCGGGCGATCCTGGAGCGGTTGCAGGCGCGCCGTCAGGAGATCGAGGCCCGCCAGCGCGAGATCGACATTCGCGAGAGTCTGCTCAAGTCGGCCGAGAAGCGCATCGAGAACAAGGTCGAGGAGATGAAGGCGGTGGAATCCCGCATCTCCACGACGCAGGCCGAGCAGAAGGCCGCCGAAGCCCAGCGCATGAAGGGCCTCGTGACCATGTATGAGGGCATGAAGCCCAAGGACGCCGCGCGGGTGTTCGACCGGCTCGAGATGGGCGTGCTGATCGAGATCGCAAGCCTGATCGCCCCGCGAAAGATGTCGGACATCCTCGGCCTGATGTCGCCGGAGGCCGCCGAGCGGCTCACGGTCGAAATGGCGCGCCGTGCCAATGGCGGGGACCAGTCCGCCTCGGCCGGCGATCTGCCCAAGATCGACGGCAGGCCGACGCAAAAGCCGAATTGAGGGTTGATACTTAATTTGTCCTTAATGGGCAAAACCTACAGTCGACGGCACTGGCCGGCGTCCTTGCCGGTAGGGACTGTCGAACCGGAAGAAATGCCGCCAATGGCGCAGAAGGCTGCCGCTGGATTTGTGACGCGAGCCCGCGCCATGGCGCGGGGCGTGAGGCGTCATGTCCGCAAGGCATCCCTGTTGGCGGCCTGCCTCCTGATCGGCCTTGGCACGTCTGCCCGGGCCGCCGACCCGATCCGGGGCGAAGCGAGTTTTTCGGCCGCCGGCGGCTTTGCCCGTCTCGTGATCAAGCTCGGCGAGGATGTTCCCTCCGAGGTGACGACGGCCGGCTCCATCCTCATCATCCGCTTCGACAGGGCGGTCGACGTTCCCGTCGACCGGGTCCCGGAAGGTGCGCCCGACTACGTCAACTCCGCCCGGCGCGATCCCGATGGCGGCGCGATCCGGCTGTCGCTGGCGCGGCGCGTCACCGTCAACACCATGAATGCCGGCGAGCGCACCTTCATCGACCTGTTGCCGGAGGGCTGGAAGGGGCCGCCGCCGAGCCTGCCGATGGACGTGGTCAAGGAACTCGCCGAACGCGCGCGCGTGGCCGAGCGCGCGCTGCGCGCCCAGCGTGCCGCCGCCGAGACCAAGAAGCGGCCGCAGATCCGCGTGCGCGCCTCGGTGCAGCCGACCTTCGTGCGCTTCGTGTTCGAGATGCCCGACGGCGTCGGCGTCTCCTCCGTGCTCAACGAGCAGAAGCTCACGCTGGCGTTCAACGCCAACCTCAATTTCGATCTCGCCGATGCCGTGGTCGCGGCGCCGCCGAACGTTGCCTCGATCAAGCAGAAGGCCGACCTCGACCAGACCTCGGTCGAGATATTGCTGATCGGTGATTCCGACGTGCACTCCTTCCGCGACGAGAA
Source organism: Bradyrhizobium sp. P5_C12 (assembly GCF_054049735.1). Taxonomy (NCBI): domain Bacteria; kingdom Pseudomonadati; phylum Pseudomonadota; class Alphaproteobacteria; order Hyphomicrobiales; family Nitrobacteraceae; genus Bradyrhizobium; species Bradyrhizobium sp. P5_C12. The sequence goes on along the minus strand of NZ_JBFULU010000071.1, from coordinate 4,543 downwards.
GAACTATGTCGTCGACGTCGCCTTCCAGCCCGACAAGGGCAAGACGGCCGCGACGGCCGAGGCGGCGATCGCGCAGGTCAAGCCGGCCGGCCACGGGCCGGCAGCGGAGAAGCCGGCCGCCGAGAAGAAGGACGCTCAGCGCGAGGTCGCGCCGCCGACGTCGGAGACGATCGCGCGCGAGGCCAAAATCGATGTGAAGCCCGAGGTCAAGCCGGAGGCTCCTGCCGCGATGCCGCCGGCCGAGGCGCCGAAACCGGCGCCGGCGCCCGCGGTGGCCGTGCCCGAAGCTCCGCCCGCCGCGGATGGGCCGAAGCCCGCAGCCGAAGCCGCTGCACCGCTCGCTCCGGTCAAGCCGGCGGCAGCTATGATGGCCGAAGTCCCCAAGGAGGCCGTCAAGGAAGCTGCGAAGGAGCCGGTCAAGGACGCGCTGAAGGAACCAGCCGCGGCGGAGGCCAAGGCTGCGCCTGAGGCCAAGGCTGCGCCTGCCGCGGCCAGCGTCGATGCCCGCCGCGACAGCGACGGTCTGCGCGTGACGTTCCCGCTCCAGGTCGCAACGCCGGCGGCGGCGTTCCGCCGCGGCGACACGATCTGGCTGGTGTTCGATACGCCGAAGCCGATCGACGTCGAGGCCATCCGCACCAGGGGCGGCGCGATGATCGGCGAGGTCGGCCGCATGCCGCTCGACAAGGGGCAGGCGGTTCGCATCCGCCTGACCCGGCCGCTGGTCTACTCGCTGACGAGCGAGGAGGTCGGCAAGGAGACGAACTGGCTCCTGACGCTTGCCGACAAGATCCAGGCGACACCGCTGCCGCTGATGATGTCGCGCAACATCACCGATCCCGCGCTCGCCAACATCGCCATTCCCTTTGCCAATCCGGGCCTCCTGCACAAGCTCACCGATCCCGACGCCGGCGACACGCTCTACGTCGTCACCGCACCGCGGCCGGTCCGCGGCTTCATCAAGCGGCAGGACCTCGTCGATCTCTCGCTGCTGGAATCCGCGCACGGCATCGCCATCCGGCCGAATTCCGACGAGGTCGGCGTCGAGGTCGGGTCCGACAAGGTCATCCTCGGCAAGAAGGGCGGCCTGACGCTGTCGCCGGTCGACATCTCGGCCGAGCGGGCGCCGACGGCGGTGCGGCCGATCTTCAGTCCCGAAAACTGGCGCAAGGGCCAGTCGGAAAACTTCATCACACGCCAGGGCGAGCTGATCACGGCGATCTCGGCGGTCGAACCGGGACTGCGCTCGCTGCCGCGGCTCGATCTCGCGCAGTTCTACATGTCGCGCGGCATGTATCACGAGGCCAAGGCCGTCACCGACGTGATGCTGACCGATCCCTTCAACAAGGAGGAGAGCGGCGCGCTGATCATGCACGCGATCGCGAGCATCCTGATCGGCCGGCCGGCGCAGGGCCTGAAGGACCTCGCCAATCCCGTGATCGGCAACAGCCACGACTCCCAGCTCTGGAAGGCGCTCGCCTATGCGCGCCAGGGCAAATGGGCCGATGCGCGCGAGAAATTCAAGAACGTCGAATTCGCCATCGCCTCGCTGCCGCTGGACGTCCAGCGCATCGTGACGATGGACGCGATGCGCGCCTCGCTCGAGGTCAAGGACTATGCTGGCGCCTCCAAGCGCCGCGGCGAGGTCGAGGTGATCGGCGTGCCGCCAGAGGCGGCGCCCGGCTTTGCCGTGCTGCGCGGCCGGCTCGCCGAGGCGCTCGGCCACGACAGGGATGCGCTCGACGACTACAAGATGGCGGTCGCCTCGAACGACCGTCAGGCCGCGGCGGAGGCCAAGCAGCTCGAAGTCGCGCTGCGGCAGAAGCGCGACGAGATCAGTAAGGAAGACGCGCTGCGCGAGCTCGAGACGCTGTCAATGACCTGGCGCGGCGACGCGATCGAGGTCAAGACGCTCCAGATGCTGTCGCAGATCTATTCCGAGAACGGGCGCTACCGGGACGCGCTCACCGCGGCGCGCACTGCGACGAAACTCCAGCCGAACGCGGAGGCCTCGCGCCAGGCGCAGGACCTCGCCTCCGATCTGTTCACGCAAATTTTCCTGGGACCGAAGGGCGACGAGCTGCCGCCGGTCGAGGCGCTCGGGATGTTCTACGAGTTCCGTGAATTGACGCCGATCGGGCGGCGTGGCGACGAGCTGATCCGCCGCCTGGCCGATCGTCTGGCCTCGATCGATCTGCTCGACCAGGCCGCGGAGCTGCTGCAATACCAGGTCGACCATCGCCTCGAAGGTGCCGCGCGCGCGCAGGTCGCAGCGCGCCTGTCCATGATCTATCTCGCCAACCGCAAGCCCGACATGGCGATTTCGGCGCTGCGCGCGAGCCGCATCAGCGATCTCTCCGGCGAGCTGCGGCAGCAGCGCCTGCTGCTGGAGGCGCGTGCGCAGAGCGACGTCGGCCGTCACGATCTCGCGCTCGACATCGTCTCCAACGTTTCCGGACGCGAGGTGCTGCGCCTGCGTTCCGACATCTTCTGGGCGGCGCGGCGCTGGCGTGAATCCGCCGAGCAGATCGAGCTCTATTACGGCGACCGCTTCCGCGACTTCAAGCCGCTCAATGCGGTGGAGAAGAGCGACATCATCCGCGCCGCCGTCGGCTACGCGCTCGCCGACGACTCGATCGGCCTGTCGCGCTTCCGCGAGAAATACGCACCGCTGATGAGCGAGAGCGCCGACCGGCTCGCCTTCGACATCGCGAGCAAGCCGGCCGGGGCCTCCAGCGCCGAATTCGCCGAGATCGCCAAGCTCGCCGCCAGCGTCGACACCCTCGACGGCTTCCTGCGCGAGATGAAGCAGCGCTTCCCGGACGCCACCGCCCGCGCACCGACCGCCCCGCAAGCCAAGGACGAGGCCGAGCACACCGGCTCGCTGCCGAAGATCCCGGCCGTGCGCCAGATCAAGATGACGCGGTAGGACCCCTGCTACCTCTGGACCTCTCGACAGCTGCCGCGCGAGGCGGCAACCTGTGCATCTTCATGCCGGGAGAGGGAAATGAGCAAGCCTGCCAAGACCGAAGCCGAACTCATCGCCATGGCGCGGGCCGAATTGAAGGTCCATGCCGATAGCCCCGACGGCATGATGATCTCGATCGTCCGCGACGGCGACAGCTGGGAATTCCGCGCCGACGCCGACCAGGCCACGCGCAACAGGCCCGGCTTTCCCGAAAGCGTCGCCATGCTGGTGCAGATCGGGGATCACCTCAGCAAGCAGTATGATGTGGAGGGGTAGGGGTGGGCCCGCGCGAAGCGCGGCCCGACCGGCCGCCACATTCTCGTCATTGCGAGCGCAGCGAAGCAATCCAGAATCTTTCCGCGGAGGCAGTCTGGATTGCTTCGTCGCAAGGGCTCCTCGCAATGACGGGGAGGGGCCACATGCTATCGCTGGGGGTGGAGAGGATGCGTCGCTGATCGCTCCCGCAAAGCCGGGCTACCCCCCGTAACTCTGCACCAGGCTCCCCGCCACCAGCGACCAGCCGTCGACCAGCACGAAGAAGATCAGCTTGAACGGCAGCGAGATCGTCGCGGGCGGCAGCATCATCATGCCCATCGACATCAGCACGGAGGCGACGACGAGGTCGATGATCAGGAACGGCAGGAACAGGAGGAAGCCGATCTCGAAGGCGCGCTTCAGCTCGGAGATCATGAAGGCGGGAACGAGGATGCGAAGCGCGAGATCGTCGGGTGTGGCGGGGGGCGGCTCGCCGGAGAGGTCCAGGAACAGCTTCAAATCCTTCTCGCGCACGTTCTTCTGCATGAAGCCGCGCAAGGGAACGGAGGCGCGCTGGAGCGCGTCCTCGACGCCGAGCTGGTTGGCGACGAGCGGGCGGATGCCGTCGTCATAGGACTTTTGCAGCACCGGCCCCATCACGAAGAAGGTGAGGAACATCGCAAGCGCGATGATCACCGAGTTCGGCGGCGCGGTCGCCGTGCCCATCGCGGTGCGCAACAGCGACAGCACGACCACGATGCGCGTGAACGACGTCATCATGATCAGGATCGACGGCGCGATCGACAGCACCGTGAGCAGCGCGATGAGCTGGATCGCGCGCTCGGTGACGCCGCCGCCGCCCTGGCCGCCGAGATTGATGCTGATGTCCTGCGCATGCGCAAGGCTTGCGAGCGAAGCCGCGCCGATCAGGACAGAAAGAAAAAGAACTCTACGCGGGAGGGCCGGCAGCCTCACGAAGACGGCTTCGGACGGCCGAGCAGCGAGGCCATCTCGTCTTCGAGGTTTTCAAAGCTGGTCTTTTCCGGGGCCGGTCTTGCAGGCGGCGCCGGTGGGGCCGGCGGATCGATGCGTGCCGCGCGCGGCGGAGGCGCCGGCGGCTCGGGCGCAACCGGCGGCGCGACCGTCTCGCCGGCGGGACGACGCAGCGCGGCTTCGAGCCGCTGCGCCATCTCGGCGAGATTCTGTTCGGCACTCGATGGCGCCGGGGCGGGGGCCGGCGGCGGAACGGGCGGCGCCACCGGCACAGGCGGAGCCTGCGGCACGGGCGGGGGCGGCGGAGCCTGCGGCACGGGCGGGGGC
>NZ_JBFULU010000070.1:0-26761 GCF_054049735.1 Bradyrhizobium sp. P5_C12 | reverse complement strand
GCCAGGGACAGTCAAAATACACCTGTACAACATTTTTCATAAGCTTGAAGTTGCCAACAGAACTGTGCTCGCTGCCATCGCGTTGTTACAACGCTCCTCCGGCTTCGGCACGCTCTCGCTGGCATTTCTGGCGCTCGTAGTTGCGGACGAACTCAAGGCGTCCGAAGCGAACGACGTCGTTCCGGAAGACAACGGCATTGGCCACGCTGGAGAGCACGCCGGATATGAGCTCTGGAAACAAGCTATTGTCCGGCACCTCATCGTCTGGGAGTCCGGCGAGACGCCCCCGCTCACCGAGAGGGACTTTTTTGCCAAGCTGAGCCAAGTCACGAATCCGGTGGCGGCAACGGAAGCGCTGCGCGCGGCTGAGCAATCTGCAGGCCGGAAACCGTGGAAAGACTACGGTTCGATTGGATCGAGCACGCCCAATCTTCCTGCGCCTTTATTGCGAGGAACCAGCGACAAACAGGTTGGAGGTGACCCCACCCCGGAACATCAATTCCCGCGGCTTACTTCCGATGGCACCTTCGCCACTCTCGCCGGTGCGCTGATCTACGCTCTGAACGACCCCCATCTCGCCGTGCAGCCGCATCACGCGGGTCACGCGTCGATCGACAGCTTCGTGGGTGTCGCCGCAGAGAATGCGACCACAAAACTGGCCGCGATCACCAATGCTGACGCTAATCATGTAGACAACTCAGCCCTGGGTTTCCCTTCGCACGATTCCCGCCCGCCTTCCGCGGTGGTGACCACTGGAAACGAACGCGTCGCTGGAGATGGCGATCGGGGCCAAGTGAGTCATGGCGCCGCGGGTGACACCCTCCAAAAACCTGTCGGTTTAGCGGACGCTGGTCACGATGCCAGTATTGGCGGATATAGCCGCGATCAACTGATGGGCGGCAACGGTGATGAAAACGTTGCATATCGCTCACGGGTCGATTCCAATTCTGGCTCTTCCTACTCTGCCTTCGATTTCGCATCTGGGGCGAGCAGGATCAATCTTGCGGCTTTCGGCGCGCTTGCGTGGCTGCATATGACAGCAGCAAGCAAGTCTGTACCGCCACATACCCTCGCCTGGACCTACAACTCCGCAAACAACGAAACGATCGTCTATATGAATCCGACCGATCGTGCTCTTGATATCGGGGATCGCGGCCTGCTGGAAATCCACCTGCAGGGGATTGTATCCATCGCGGAGTCGGATTTCGTCGCCCGGGGAGAAGGCGCAACTGTCGCTATCACCCAAGAGAAGCTCCAGGAAGCACTGTTATCGGCGAACGCTCTCGATCAGACTGTTCTGAGTACGGACAATGACCATCCCAGCATCGGGGCGAGCGAGAGCACACTCGCAACCGCTGGAGTTTGGAACATTCTGGCCGACGACGGCTGGAGATTCCACTTTGGGCCGACTCGGGCCGGCTTGGAGGGGACGACGAGGTCCAGAACCTTCATTGGCGATCCGGCGGATGCAACGGAAGAGAGCGATGATGCGGCTGGCGTGTCGGCTCACGTATCATCAATCGAGCCTGCTCATAGCGCGACGGTTACGGCAGTTGGAAATCTCCCATTGAAGAGTGAGCCGATCAACGTAGACACAGGTCCTGGCATCGCAGCGGTCGGTAGCGCGGGCGGCGGCAACTCACAACACGCTTCGGAGCCAGGGTCTGCAAAGGCGGCAGCCACGGAGTCGACTGAAGCTGGCTCCGGACTACGCAACGGCGTCGGCAATGGCGTCGAGCATCACGCTCCGGATTCGGACGCTTCGCGACGGGCAGCGAAGCCGGCAGAACCGGGCGGCGAACATGGAAACTCCGGGCACCCAACTTCCGCAAACGCACCGAAAGCAGCCGAGAACATCGATCCGGGCCTCGCRACGGCCGCYARCGCGGGCCGCGGYCATTCGCAGCACGCTTCGRAGCCAGGSTCYGCAAAGGCAGCCACGGAGTYGRCTGAAGCCGGCTCMGTACCAGGCAATGGCGTCGAGCATCACGCTCCGGCTTCGGACGCTTCTCGAGGGTCAGCGAAGGCGGCCGAACCWGGCGGYGYGGAACATGGAAACTCCGGRCACTCAACCTCKGMAAAYGCRCCGGAAGCAGCMGAGAACATCGATCCGGGCCTCGCGACGGCCGCCAGCGCGGGCCGCGGTCATTCGCAGCACGCTTCGGAGCCARGSTCMGCAAAGGCGGCAGCCACGGAGTTGGCTGAAGCCGGCTCCGTACCAGGCAACGGCGTCGGCAATGGTGCCGAGCATCACGCTCCGGCTYCGGACGCTTCGCCAGGGTCAGRGAAGCCGGCAGAACCAGGCGGTGTGGAACATGGAAACTCCGGGCACTCAACCTCTGAAAATGCRCCGGAAGTAGCCGAGATCGTCGAACCGAGCGTCGCAACCGGCGGCAACCCGCAGCAGGCTGTGCCATCTGCTGCGATCGTATCAGAAGCCGCACAGCCGGCTAACGCTGTATCCGAGACGGGCGAACCGGCGTTCCGCTTCGATGGCGAGGCAGCTCCCTCCACTTTCGTCGACGTCGTTGAGATTAATGAGCTTGATCATCGGCTCGATTCGCGCGTTCCGCTCGGTCGGAGAGAGGCCCTCGAGATGATCCTCAAAATAGTCTCTCCGGGAGTGGACGAACACGCGGCCAACCACGGCAATAGCGATGCGCATCACGCCATTGTACCTGCGCCTCATGACCTGCTGATTTGAAGCGTTGCACCGTCGCTGCGCGTACCCGACTTATACGGGCACGCCTCAATGCGACCTGTCCCAATCGCTGGGGACAGACGGCGGCCCTTGAAGGCGGTAGTCTTGGCACGACACAGCAAGGGAGCGAAGCTTGAGCACCGCGCCGCGCATCGACGTCGACCCGGCCGCGTTCTGGGCCGACCCCTATCCGATGCTTGCGACAATGCGGAAGGAGGCGCCGATCGCCTTCGTGCCGCAGCTCGGCTCGACGCTGCTGACGAGCCGCGACGACATCTCGATCTCGGAGAAGCAGATCGACGTGTTCTCCTCGCACCAGCCCGCAGGCCTCATGAACCGGCTGATGGGCCACAACATGATGCGCAAGGACGGCGAGGCGCATCAGGTCGAGCGGCGCGCGATGTTTCCGACGGTGTCGCCGAAGACGGTGAAGGGCTACTGGACCGCGCAGTTTCAGGCCCATGCCGACCGCATCATCGATGCCATCGAACCCGGCCGGATCGATTTCATGCGCGACTTCGCGCTGCCGTTTTCCGGCGAATGCCTGAAGTCGATCACCGGCCTCACCAACATCCGTTTTGAGGATATGGACGCGTGGTCGCAAGGCATGATCGACGGCATCGCCAACTACACCGGCGATCCCGCCGTCGAGGCGCGCTGCCACGCCGCGACGTCGGGCATCGACGCGGCAATCGACGACATCCTGCCGGTGATGCGCAAGCATCCCGACCAGAGCATCCTCGGCGTCCTCCTCTCTTCGGGCATGCCAATGGAGAGCGTGCGCGCAAACGTAAAACTCGCGATCTCAGGCGGCCAGAACGAGCCGCGCAAGGCCATCGCCGGCACGGTGTGGGCGCTGCTCAGCCATCCCGACCAGCTCGATCTCGTGCGCAAGGGCGAGGTCTCCTGGCTCCAGACCTTCGAGGAATATGCCCGCTGGATCTCGCCGATCGGCATGTCGCCGCGGCGCATCGCAAAGCCGTGGACGATTCGCGACGTCTCGTTCGAGCTGGACGAGCGCGTGTTCCTGATGTTCGGCTCCGCCAATCGCGACGAGAAGCATTTTGCGCGTGCCGATCAGTTCGACATCAGGCGCGACGTCAGCAAGAGCGTGGCCTTCGGCGCCGGTCCGCATTTCTGCGCCGGCGCCTGGGCCTCCCGCGCGATGATCGCCGACGTCGCGCTGCCGACCGTATTCGCGCGCGCCGGCCGCATCGAGATCGCCGACGACGAGCCGGTGCGGATCGGCGGCTGGGCGTTCCGCGGGCTGCAGAACCTGCCGGTGTGGTGGCGGCACTAGGACGGCGAGGGACCGTCCATCCCGAACATCGCCATGATGCCATCTTGCTCCTGTTTTGCCCGACGAGTCAAACGAACTTCGGATAATGCGCAAGTGCTTGTTTTTGCACGCCCCGGCTTACTGTGCATGGGGTTGTTTTCGCGGTTTTTGGTTCCGGCCGCGAGTCTTGACGCCGAACGCGTGCGGCTCTCACATTCGCGTGCGGAAAAATTCTCCCTGCATCATCGCGGCCGCTTGAAAGATTAATCATGCGCGCTGCCACAAGTGCAGTGCTCGCATCGCTATTTTTCCGCGCGTCTCGACACCTCTGGCAACCCGCCCCATCATTCCCGTAACGCAAAGGAATAACGGCCGCAGGCGGCCGGGAGCTTGGAATGCAGCGTCGCGACTTCTTGAAACTCTCCGTTGGAACTGCGGCCGCCGCTGCGTTCGCCTCGCCCGCCAGCGCGCAAGGCGCGGTGAAGGAAATTCGTATCGGCTACCAGAAGAACGGCGTGCTGGTCATCACGCGCCAGCAGGCTGCTCTAGAAAAACATTTCGCATCGCAAGGCATCGAGGTGAAATGGGTCGAATTCTCCTCAGGTCCCCCGATGATGGAGGCGATGAATGTCGGCAGCGTCGATTACGGCGCCGTCGGCGATTCCCCGCCGGTGTTCGCCCAGGCCGCGGGCGCGGCGATCGTCTATGCCGCAGGCCAGCCCATCACCAACGGCCAGGGCATTCTGGTGCCCAAGGATTCGCCGATCCGCGCGATCGCCGAGCTGAAAGGCAAGCGCATCGGCTTCACCAAGGGCTCCAGCGCTCATAACATCGTGGTGCAGACGCTGGAGAAGGCGGGCCTCACCTATGCCGACATCACCCCGGTCTATCTGACGCCGCCGGATGCCGGCCCTGCGTTTGCCAATGGCAGCATCGAGGCCTGGGCGATCTGGGATCCGTATTTCGCGATCGGCGAGACCAAGCAGAGCGGCCGCATCCTGATCAATGCGCGCGAGGTCACCAAGACCAACTCCTTCTACATCGCCAACCGCGATTTCGCCAGGAACCACGGCCCCATCCTGCAACAGATCGTCGATGTGACGACCGCGACCGCAAAATGGGCCGAGCAGCACCGCGACGAGGTCGCCAAATCGCTGGCCGCGGTCACCGGCATCCCGCTCGACATCCAGACCATTGCCGCCAACCGCTCGAACTTCGTGGTCGGTCCCGTCACCGACGACATCGTCGCGACCCAGCAGGGCGTCGCCGACCGCTTCTACAAGCTCGGCCTGATCCCGAAGCCGATCGTCATTCGTGACATCGTCTGGCGCAACCCGGCGGCTTGAGCGTGCCCACCAATCTCCCCGTTTCAAAAGGTTTGAACATGAGGCGCATCGTTCAACGCGTGATCGCAGCCATCGTCATGTCGATCGGCATCGTCGCCGCCGCGGTCGGCACCACTTACGGCTAGGAGCACATCCATGAGCCAATCCAAGAGCAAGAGCAACATCCTTTGGTTCCTGCCGACCCACGGCGACGGCCGCTATCTCGGCACCGGCATCGGCGGYCGCGAGGTCAACTTCAACTATCTGCGCCAGGTCGCGCAAGCCGCCGACCAGCTCGGATATTACGGCGTGCTGCTGCCGACGGGTCGATCCTGCGAGGATTCCTGGATCGTCGCCTCCTCAGTCGCGCCGTTCACCGAGCGGCTGCGCTATCTCGTGGCGGTCAGGCCCGGCCTGCAATCGCCAAGCGTGGCCGCGCGCATGACCGCGACGCTCGACCGCATCACTGGCGGCCGGCTCCTCGTCAACGTCGTCACCGGCGGCGATCCCGTCGAGAACAAGGGCGACGGCATCTTCCTCGCCCACGACGAGCGCTACGAGGTCACCCGCGAGTTCCTCAACGTCTATAGCGACCTGCTCGCGGGCAAGACCGTCAATGTCGAGGGCAAGCACATCCACATCGAGGATGGCAAGCTGCTGTTCCCGCCGGTGCAGTCGCCGCGTCCGCCACTCTATTTCGGCGGCTCGTCGGACGCCGGCATCGACGTCGCGGTCGACGCCGTCGACAAATATCTCACCTGGGGCGAACCGCCGGCCTTGGTTGCAGAGAAGATCGCGAAGGTGAGGGAGGTCGCTGGCGCGCGCGGCCGAAAACTCTCCTTCGGCATCCGGCTTCACGTGATCGTCCGCGAGACCAATGACGAGGCCTGGCGCGCGGCGGGCGAGCTGATCAAGCATGTCAGCGACGAGACCATCGCGACTGCGCAGAAGAACTTTGCGCGCATGGACTCGGTCGGCCAGCAGCGCATGGCGCAGCTCCACGGCGGCAAGCGCGACAAGCTCGAGATCGCGCCCAATCTCTGGGCCGGCGTCGGTCTCGTGCGCGGCGGCGCCGGCACGGCGCTGGTCGGCGACGCCCAGACCGTCGCCGCGCGCATCAGGGAGTATCAGGATATCGGCATCGATACCTTCATCATGTCGGGCTACCCGCATCTGGAGGAGGCCTATCGCTTTGCCGAGCTGGTCTTCCCGCTGCTCTCGCTGGAGCAGCCTTCTAACGTGACCAAGCTGCACTTCAACGGCGGGCCCTTTGGTGAAACCGTCGGCAGCGATTTCCGGCCGCAGCACAAGGTGTCGCAATCATGAGCCTGATCGACAGCGTTTCGCTCCCGCGCAGCTTCCGGCTGCCGCGCGTCGGCGGCCTGGTCCAGTGGATCGTGCCGCTTGCCATCATCGCGATCTGGCAGGTGGCGAGCGTCACCGGCTTCGTGCCGACGCGGGTGCTGCCGGCGCCGAGCGACGTCGCGCTCGCCGGCTGGAAGCTGCTGCTCTCCGGCGAGCTCGTGCGCAACATCTGGGTCTCGTTCTGGCGCGCCTCGATCGGCTTCCTGATCGGCGGCAGCATCGGCTTCGCCTTCGGGCTCGCCAACGGCCTGTCGCAGCTCTCGGCAAGACTCACCGACACCACGCTCCAGATGGTGCGCAACGTGCCGCATCTGGCGCTGATCCCGCTGGTCATCTTGTGGTTCGGCATCGACGAGAGCGCAAAGCTGTTCCTGGTGGCGTTAGGGGTGTTCTTCCCGATCTACCTCAACACGCTGCACGGCATCCGCACCGTCGATCCCCAGCTGATCGAGATGGGCCGCATCTACGGCATGACCGACGGCGAGCTGTTCCGCCGGGTGATCTTCCCGGGCGCGCTGCCCTCGATCTTCGTCGGCATCCGTTTTGCCCTCGGCATCATGTGGCTGACCCTGATCGTGGCCGAGACCATCGCGGCCTCCTCCGGCCTCGGCTACATGGCGATGCAGGCGCGCGAGTTCATGCTGATCGACGTCGTCGTGCTCTCGATCCTGATCTACGCGTTGCTCGGCAAGCTCGCCGACAGCGCCTCCCGCGTGCTGGAGCGTCTGACGCTCTCCTGGCACCCCGCCTTCCAGAAACGTTGAGAGTGACATGCAGACAGCCCTTCGGACCTCCCTTCCCGAAACCGAGCTCGCCAGCCGCGCCAACTTCGCGCCGCATGCTCGCGTCGTGCGCGAGGAGCAGCCGGTGCAGTCCAGCGGCCTGCCGCTCGGCATCCGGGGTCTGCGCAAATCCTACGGCGACAACGAGGTGCTGCGCGGCATCGACCTGCACATCCCCGCCGGCCAGTTCGTCGCCATCGTCGGAAAAAGCGGCTGCGGCAAGAGCACGCTGCTGCGCCTGATCGCTGGCCTGGAGAAGATCGACGCCGGCAGCGTCAGCTTCGGCGACGCGGTCAAGCCCGAGGCTATCCGCGTGATGTTCCAGGAGCCGAGGCTGTTGCCCTGGGCCCGCGTTCTCTCCAACGTCGAGGTCGGCCTCGGCCGTGATCGTTCGTCCAGCGATGCGCACGCACGCGCGGAGAAAGCGCTGACGGAAGTCGGGCTCGCCGACAAGCGCGACCAATGGCCCTCGGTGCTGTCGGGCGGCCAGAAGCAGCGCGTCGCGCTCGCCCGCGCGCTGGTCTCCCGTCCCCGCGTGCTCGCCTTCGACGAGCCGCTCGGCGCGCTGGATGCGCTGACCCGGATCTCGATGCAGCGGCTGCTGGAGCGGGTCTGGCGCGACCAGGGCTTTACCGCGATCCTGGTGACCCACGACGTCTCCGAGGCGGTCGCGCTGGCGGACCGGGTGCTGGTGATCGAGGAAGGCCGCATCGCCCACGATGTCTTGGTTAACGCGACCCGACCCCGCGCGCGCGGCTCGGCCGAGCTCGCGGGCCTCGAAGGCTCGATCCTGAGCCACCTTTTGTCGGCGGACGATCGTACCTAAATAGAGGGAACCCCGCTTCGGGGACCACGCCATGAATGTAGTGCCTCGCGATCTCATGACCGAAATCCCCGTCTCGTCCGCCGATTTCCGCGGCGCCATGCGCCATTTGACCGGTGGCGTCAGCGTCATCACCGCCGGACGGGGCCGGGACATCACCGGCATGACGGTCACCTCGGTGGCCTCGCTGTCGGTCGATCCGCCGACGCTGCTGGTCAGCATCAATCGCGACGCCTCGTCCTTCCCGCTGATCCGGCGCCATGGCGCTTTCGGCGTGAACATCCTCAATGCCGACCAGCTCGACATCGCCGAGCGCTTCGCCGGCAAGGGCGGTCTGAAGGGCGCCGATCGCTTTGCCGGCGCCCAATGGGTGACGGCCGTCTCGGGCGTTCCGCTGCTGGTCGGTGCGTTGTCGGCCGTCGATTGCGAGGTCGAGGAGATCGTCGAGCGGCATTCGCACGGCATCGTCATCGGCCGCGTCAGGGACATCAGGAGCTCGACCCGGACCGCCGCGCTGGCCTATTGGCACGGTCAATATGTGGCGGTCGATCAGGACGAAGACGCGGCAAAGCTCGCGGACGTCAGCGTTCCCGCGCGCACCCGGCGCGGCATTTGATCGCCGCAAAGAGGCGTCGCTCAGGCTGGCCTTTTCCGCATCATCGCTCTAGAAGCGCCCTGAGCCGCCCATCCGGGACGGCCATGGAGCGGAAGATGAAACGCGTCGCGACCTGGGCCTTCTACGCCGTCGGTGCGCTGGCGATCGCCTATCTCGCGCTCTTCGCCTATGCGATGTTCACCGGGCAGCCGATAGTCCCGGGCGATCCCATCCACATCTTCCGCAAACCCGACGCGCCGAGTTATTCGTGAAGCTCGCGACTGTCATTCCGGGGCGCGCGTAAGCGCGAACCCGGAATCTCGAGATTCCGGGTTCGATGCTGCGCGTCGCCCCGGAATGACGGGGATCACCCCCTCAAAATCGCCAGCGCCAGCGCCTGCGCGCGCGGCACGATGCTGTCGAGCTCGAGATATTCCTCCGGCGTGTGCGCGAGCCCGCCGACCGGTCCGAGGCCGCAGATGGTCGGCGTGCCGACCGCGGCGGTGAAGCCGGAATCGGCGCAGCCGCCGGAGAACTCGCCCTGCAGCGTGGTGAGGCCCGCTTGTTTTGCAGCCGCCTGATAGCCTTCGAACAGCGCTTTCGAGGCCTCGCTCTGCACCACCGGCACGAACTCACCCTTGATCGTCAGCGTCGCACTCGTGCCCGGCACGTAGGAGGTCGCGATGATCTTCTCGATCGCGGCCATCACGGTGGCGCGGTCGGCCGGGTCGACGTAACGCAGGTCGATCTGGCCCTCGGCTGAGGGCGCCGTGGTGTTGACGGACTGGCCGCCCGTGACCAGCCCGACATTGAGCGTGATGCCCTTGTCGAGATTGGTCAGCGCGTGGATCTGCACGATCTTGTGCGCGAGCTCGCCGATCGCGCTGACGCCGGCGGCGAAATTGGCACCGGAATGCGCGGCTTTGCCGGTGATGGCGACATGCATGAAGATGCCGCCCTTGCGCCCGGTGACGACGTTGCCGGTCGGCCGGCCCGGCTCGGAATTGAACACCGCGCGCGCGGCGCGTCCCTCGCGCTCGATCACGGGGCGCGACGACGGCGAGCCGATCTCCTCGTCCGAGGTGATCAGCAGCTTGATCGGATGCGGGCTGCCGCCGAATTTGTGGAAGGCGGTCGCCACGAACACGTTCATGACGAGGCCGGACTTCATGTCGGCAACGCCGGGCCCATAAGCGCGGCCGTCGCGGATCGTGAACGGACGCCGCCCGGCCTCGCCCTTGCCGAACACGGTGTCGCGATGCCCCATCAACAGCACCGGCTTCTCGTTGCTCCCGGGCTTTGCCACGTCGGCATGGATCGCATCGCCGAAGGTGGCGTTGGCCTCGCGCCGGAACGGAATGCCGTGCTCGGCAAAATGCCGCTCGAACCGCGCCCCGACCGCATCGACGCCGTCCTTGTCATAGGACCCGGAATCGATGTTCACGACATCGCGCAGCAGATCGATCATCGCCTGCCGCTGCGACGCCAGCCAGTCCGTGATTTGAGCTTCAGACATTTTTACCCTCGCGTGGTTCTCACGCGGGGTTATAGGGCCTGGAACGCGGTGGACATAGTCGCCGAACGCGGCTCGGCTATGCCGAGGTTCGAAGCGCAATACCTCCTCAGCGTCGTCCCGGCCCCCCGTGCGCAATTGCGCACTAGGCCGGGACGACAGCGAGGATGACGGGGCGCGCATGCGTGCAACCGGCAGCAGCCCTAACGCCTCGGCTCCGCCATCGCTTCCACACCGCGAAGCTGGGTCGCGACGGTCAGCGCACCGATCTTCCGGCCCATGTCCTTGCCGATCTCGGTCGAGAACCGGTAGTGAAAGCCGGCCCAGATGCGGGCGTTGGAGACTTCGTCGCTATAGTCCTGGAGCCGCGACCATTTGCGCGTGACACCTGGTGCCGTGGGGCTGGTCAGCGAGAACTCGCCGAAATCTCCAACGACGCTCTGGAGCACGGTCGCAATCGCCGCCGAGGTGATGCAGTGAGCGCAGGGATATTCCGGATGCATCGGCGTTTCCCCCAGCGGCAGCCAGGACGGGTCGCGAGGCGTTGCCGGATTCGACGTCAGGTCGGCGTTGCGTATGGCGGTGATCGGCCGCCAGAGATTGTAATGGTATTTTGCGTCGAACACGGCGACGAGGGCGTCGTTGCCGGCAATTGACGTCAACGCGAACAGCCGGGCGCAGTCGACGAGATCCATGCCCTTGGCCATTGCAGCCTGCCTCACGATCGGATTGTAGGTGCGGGCACCGACAAAGAACCAGAATCGGCCGATCGTCGTTTGCTCCGGCGTCCGGGTTGTACTGCTTCGGTTGCCGACCTCGCGGATTTCGTTGACGTCCCGGGTCCACATCTCTGAACCAAGTGCCGGCGGGGGCCCGGGGCGAAACTGCGATCCGGAAGCCATGACCCAGGGCGTCGTCGCGCCCGTGGTTGAGAAAAGCGGAACGGTGGTCGGAACGTAGGCGCCCGGTGTCGTCAGGGGCCGGTAAGTTTCCGGAGCGGCGCTGCCGTCATTCGCACGAAGCGCGATGATCTGCATCGCGGCCTCTTTCCCGAGGTTGACGCCGGCGATCTTGGACTCGCCGTCGGCAATCGGCGCCAGAGAATTCGTCAGCGTCGCATCCAGGTCCGGCTTGAGGTCTGGATAGATCGACAGCAGCACGTCGTGAGCGGCAACTGCCGCAGCAGCTTCCCGCGACGTCGAACGGTCCGCGGGCAGGGAGATCTTGTATGGCGCGTAGCGGCGGTCGATCGCGTTGACCGCCTCGAACATTGCGATGTGCATCATGGACAAGACGCGGCTGTGGGGCGCTGGAGGAATTTGCTTCTCGGTAGCGATCGCGTCGGCCTTTGCGTTCCAGTCCATGATCACGTCAGCGCGTGCCAACGACGCCGAGACTGCGATCAGCGTTACAATCAGCGATAAGCGGGAGATGGTCCACGAGGAGCATTTCATGGCGTGCCCTTTCGATGTGAAGGACGTTTCGCGAGGTCGATGCGGCTCTGACCGACATCGCGTCGCGCTGCTTGTGACTCTAGCGATCTTGATGTGGTTTGGTTGTGAACTGCTTCACTCGCCGCACGCGGCTCAACCGAGAAGCAGATGTTTCCTGGCCAGCAGAACAGTGGCGTTCCGAATGGGTAGGCTTGGCTTACCGTTCGCGCTGTAGTGTGGAGTCGGCTATAGTCGGCGCAAGCTGCCAGTTGGACGTGCCGAAGTCCGTAGCTCGATTTTCAAGGCAGCTCGCATGCCGTCGGCAGGCGGTGCCTTGCTCTCGTTTCAGAGCGTCTTTTCTAGGACGACATTGTCACCGGTGTAACCTCAACGGAGAGAAACATGCCGTTGTTCATCTCGTACGTCTCATACTCAAATGCCGGTATCAAGGGAATGGTCGACAAGCCGACCGATCGCACATCGGCCATCGGCGCGCTGGTCGAGAAGGCCGGTGGGAAGCTCCAGGGAGCTTTCATGACCACTGGTCAACACGATGCAGTGCTCGTCACGGAGTTTCCTGACGGCGCCGATGCCATTGCGATTGGAATGGTGGCCGCTGCGGCTGGCGCCGTCTCCAAGATCGAAACCGTACGCGCTTGGAAGATGAGCGAGTTCAAGAGCATCGCGGAAAAGGCTTCCAAACTCGTGAGCACCTACGTACCGCCGGGCAAGTAGGCCCCGCGCGGGCGCGGCCAAGTCGGAGCAAGAATAGGGTAGGAACGCGATATCTCCTCATCGTCGTCCCGGCGGAGGCCGGGACCCATACCGCGCGATCTATCGATTGTAGGCGGTTGGAGTACCGAGCGACGGGTCTTCGCCAAACTCCTCCCTGTGGTTATGGGTCCCGGCCCCCCGTGCGCAATTGCGCACTAGGCCGGGACGACACCTATTGTGTGGTGACTGGTTGCGTTCTCCTCAAAAGGAAAATGCCCGGGCCAAGCCCGGGCATTCGCGTCCTTTAGCGTCTGTGTAGTGACCTACGCCCCCACCATCGGCATGCGCGGGTATTCACCGGGCGTGCCGGCGGGTGTGATCGGGATGCCGCCGTCGGCGTATTCGTTGAGCTTGTTGCGCAGCGTGCGGATCGAGATGCCGAGGATGTTGGCGGCATGGGTCCGGTTGCCGAGGCAGTGCTTCAGCGTCTCCAGGATGAGGTCGCGCTCGACGTCGGCGACCGTGCGGCCGACCAGGGCGCGCGTCACCTGCTCGGCGGCGAATGTGGCATGCGCGACCGCGGGTGCCGTCTTGGCGAGGTCGAGGCGGTCGCCGTCCGGCGTGAGGATGGCGTCGGGACCGATCTCGTCGCCCTGCGCCATCAGCACCGAGCGGTGCATGGTGTTTTCGAGCTCGCGGACGTTGCCCTGCCAGCGGTTGCTGGAGAGCACGCGGCGGGCTTCCGCCGAGATCGGGCGCAGCGGCACGCCGTTGGCGTCGGCGTATTTCTTCACGAAGTGCTGGGCCAGCTCCAGAATGTCGGCGGGGCGCTCGCGCAGCGGCGGGATCTTCAGGTTCACGACGTTGAGGCGGAACAGCAGGTCCTCGCGGAACGTGCCCTCGCGCACGGCGTCCGCCAGATTGCGGTTCGAGGTCGCGATGATGCGGATGTCGACCGGCACCGGCTTGGTGCCGCCGACGCGGTCGATCACGCGCTCCTGGATGGCGCGCAGGAGTTTCGATTGCAGGCGAACGTCCATCTCCGAGATCTCGTCGAGCAGCAGCGTGCCGCCGGTCGCTTCCTCGAACTTGCCGATGCGGCGGGCGATCGCGCCGGTGAAGGCGCCCTTCTCGTGGCCGAACAGCTCGGACTCCAGCAGGTGCTCGGGGATCGCGGCGCAGTTGATCGAGATGAACGGGCGCTTGGCACGCGCCGAGCGGGTATGGACGTAGCGCGCCAGCACTTCCTTGCCGGTGCCGGATTCGCCGGTGACCATCACCGAGGCGTCGGAGCCCGCGATCTGCTGCGCGAGCTTGACGACCTTCGCCATCGCCTCGTCGCGATAGATCAGCTCGCGGGAATCGTTGGCGACCGCGGCCAGCACCGCGGCGATCAGCTCCGGATCCGGCGGCAGCGGGATGTATTCCTTGGCGCCGGCGTGGATCGCGGCGACCGCGGCGCGGGCGTCGTTGGTGATGCCGCAGGCGACGATCGGGGCGTGGATGTGCTCGGCCTCGAGCCGCATCACGAGGTCGCGGATGTCGAGGGCGACGTCGACCAGCAGCAGGTCGGCGCCCTTGCCGCCGCGCAGCACGCGCATCGCCTGGTCGTGATCCTCGGCGTGGGTCACGGTGGCGCCGTTCTCCATCGCGATCTTGGTGGCGGTGGTGAGCTGGCCCTTCAATGTGCCAACGATGAGAAGCCGCATGTCAGTCTCCTGTCCGTCTGTACGCGCTGCCGCGCGTCATTCCCTGTGTTTGCGCCAGCATGATCCGGAGAAGTGCGAAGCGGTTTTCCGAGAGGATCATGCTCAAAACAATCAACCGCGTTCAGTCTTGATGATTTCGGTCATGGTCACGCCGAGCTTGTCCTCGACCAGCACCACCTCGCCGCGGGCGACGAGACGGTTGTTGACGTAGATGTCGATGGCCTCGCCGACGCGCCGGTCGAGTTCGAGCACGGTGCCGGGTCCGAGCTTCAACAGCTCGCCGACGTCCATCTTGGAGCGGCCGAGCACGGCCGAGACCTGCACCGGCACGTCGAAGACGGCTTCGAGGTCGGCGGCGACGCGCGACGCGTATTCGTCCTCGTTGTAGCCGACGTCGGTGCCGGTCGGCGGCATCGGGCCGTTGAGGTCGGGCAGCGGGACCTGTCCGTCGGTGTCGCTCATGGCTTAGTTCCCCCTGCGGGACGCGATATAGCGTCCGACGAGTTCATCGACCTTGGCCGAGATGGCGCCGCGCTCCAACACGACGCCGCCATCGGCCCACTCGATCCGGCAGTCGCCGGTCGCAATCTCGGGCTCGGCCAGGATCACCAGCCGGCCTTCGAAGCCGCTCTGCTTGGCCAGCCGCTCGATCTTCTCGCGCGCGGCGTCGTACAGCGCGTCGTTGATGCGGACGACGAGATGCGGCGTCGCGACCAGGTGCGAGAAGCAGTCCTTGACCAGCGCGACGATCTCGCCGAGCGGCTCGGCGGCGACCAGATCGGCGCACAGCTTGCGTGCCACCGCCACCGCGACCTCGACCGCCTCGGTCTCCATCTTGGTCTCGATGTTGCCGATGCCCGAGGCGACGCCCCGGATCGCGATGTTGATCTCTTCCATGGCCAGCGCGACGCGGCGGTCGCTCTCGGTCTTGGCCTCGCGCTGGCCGGCGTCAAAGCCGTCCTGATAGGCGCGCGCCTCGGCTTCCGCGACCTTCTGGGCGATCTCGGCCGCGGTCGCGGCCTTCTCGCGCGTCCGGTCGGGCGCGGCGAAGTCGGTATCGAACAGGAATTTTGCGGGAGCTCCCATCAATACACCAACTCGTCGTCGGCGCGGTTCTTGGTCAGCATGATCTCGCCCTTGGCGGCGAGGTCCTTGGCGAGGTTGACCAGCAGCGCCTGGGCCTCGTCGACGTCGCGCAGGCGCACGGGGCCCATCGCCGCCATGTCGTCCTGGAGCATCTTGGCCGCGCGCGAGGACATGTTGCCGAAGAAGAAGTTGCGGACGTCCTCGTTGGCGCTCTTGAGCGCGACGCCGAGCTTGTCCTTGTCGACGTTGCGCATCAGGGTCTGGGCCGAGCCGGAATCGAGCTTCACGAGGTCGTCGAAGGTGAACATCAGCGCCTTGATGCGCTCGGCGGATTCGCGGTTGTCCTCTTCCAGCGAGGTGATGAAGCGGGTTTCGGTCTGGCGGTCGAAATTGTTGAAGATTTCCGCCATCACCTCGTGGGCGTCACGGCGCCGGGTCTGCGACAGGTTGGACATGAATTCGGTGCGCAGCGTCTTCTCCACGCTCTCGATCACCTCCTTCTGCACCGCCTCCATCTTCAGCATGCGGTTGACGACGTCGAGCGCGAGTTCTTCGGGCAGGATGCCGAGCACGCGGGCGGCGTGCTCCGACTTCAGCTTCGACAGCACCACGGCGATGGTCTGCGGGTATTCGTTCTTGAGGTAGTTGGCGAGGACCTCTTCCTGCACGTTGGAGAGCTTCTCCCACATGTTGCGGCCGGCGGGACCGCGGATTTCGTCCATGATGCCGTTGACGCGCTCGGGCGGCAGGTACTGCTGGAGCAGCCGCTCGGTGGCGTCGAAATTGCCCATCAGCGCGCCCGAAGCCGACATGCGCGAGACGAATTCGAGCAGCATGTCCTCGACCGTGTCGACCTCGACGGTGCCGAGCGTCGACATCTCCAGCGAGAGCTGGCGCACCTCGTCGTCGTCGAGCAGCCCCCAGATCTTGCCGCCATATTGCTCGCCGAGCGCCAGCATCAGGATCGCGGCACGCTTCGGTCCGACCAGTTGCTCGGCCGGCTTGCCGTCCTTGGCCCGGGTGTTGGCGCGCTGGCCGAGCGTGGAGATCACGCTGGTGATGTCGTTGCTGTTGGCGTTTTGCAGGGCTGCGGCCATGTCAGTTCACTTCTCGGATCATTTCGCCGGTTCGCTCAGCCATTGACGGATGATGGCGACGGTTTCGTTGGGGTTGCGCTCGGCGAGCTCGCCGACGCGATGAACGGACTGGGCGTGGACCTGGCCCTGGATGGTGGCGACGTCGATCGCGCTCGCGGTGCCGTTCGGCAGGAGCTGCTGGCCGCTGGCGGCCGGGGTGGATTCCTCCGCGGGGCCGCTGAGGACGCCGGAGATGGCGGCGGCGACCTCGTCGGAGGCGAGGATGCGCTTGACCAGCGGCCGGATCACCATGAACAGCACGACCAGGCCGAGCAGCATCATGACGCCGAGCTCGACGAAGTACATGACGTCGTCCTTGGTGAACTGGAGCATGCCGAGGAAGCCGCCCGACTCGCTGATCGGAGCGGTGGATGGCGCGTCGGCGAAGCGCAGATTGACGACCTCGACCTGGTCGCCACGCTTCTGGTCGAAGCCGATCGCCGAGCGCACCAGGGTGGCGATGCGGTCGAGCTGCTCCTTGGTGCGGTCCTGATAGGCCTGCTCGCCCTTCTCGTTCTTGGAGTAGATGCCGTCGACCAGGACGGCGACCGAGATGCGGTTGACCCGGCCGGCCTCGGTCACCTCGGTCTTGGTGGTGCGGGAGATCTCGTAATTATTGGTCTCTTCGCTCTTCTTGCTCTGGTCCTTGGCGGCGACGCCGCCGTTCTGCTGGTTGCCGGGCAGCTCGTTGTTGACGGTGACCTGGCCGTTGTTGTCGGCGGTCATGCTCTGCTCTTCGCGGGTCTGGCTCGAGCGCAGCACGCGGCCCTCGGGATCGAACTTGTCCGAGGTCTGGGTGATCTTGTTGAAGTCGAAATCGGCCGAGAGCTGGACGCGGGCGCGCCCGGTCCCGACCACGGAGGAGACGATATCCTCGACCTGCTTGCGCATCCGCTTCTCGAAGGCGGTGCGGCGCTCGTCGCCGATCTGCTGGTCCGGATCGCTCTGGGCGCCGTCGGCGAGCAGCTGGCCGGCCTCGTCGACGATCGAGACGCGCTGCGGCTTCAGGCCGTTGACGGCGGAGGCGACGAGGTGGCGGATGGCGCGGATCTGCTGCGCTTCGAGCGAGCCGCGGACCCGGACCACGATCGAGGCCGACGGCTCCGGCGCCTCGCGCGCGAACAGCGGGCGCTCGGGCAGCACGAGGTGGACGCGGGCGGCCTGGATGCGGTCGATGGCGCGGATGGTGCGGGCGAGCTCGCCCTCCAGCGCGCGGAGGTGATTGATGTTCTGGACGAAAGAGGTGGTGCCGAGCGCGTCCGACTTGTCGAACACCTCGTAGCCGACCCCGCCGCCCTTGGGCAGGCCGCCCTCGGCGAGCTTCATCCGCAGCCGGGTGACCTTGTCCTTGGGCACCATGATGATGCTGCCTTCATTGCGCAGCTCGAACTGGATGCCCTGGCGCTCCAGGTCCTTGATAATGCCCGAGGAATCCTCGACGCTGAGGTCGGTGAACAGGGTCGTCATCTGCGGCGTGGTGACGCGCATGATGACGAACGCGAAGAAGCCGATGAGCGCGGCGGTGACCGCGATCATCGCCCCGAACCGGGCGGCGCCGATACCCTTCAGAAAGTCCGCAAGACCTTGCAAGCAACCGCCCCAGAAGATTCGGCTGCTTTCCCTGGAAAGGCCGACTGGGCAATTATTGCCTAGGTGATGGTTTCGATATGGTTAACGAAGGTTAAGAACCGGGACAAAAGTAGCGTCATGAAAAAAATCGGCCTCGCGGGGCGAGGCCGATTTTCGTCAAAAGCCGCAGATTTCCGGATCGCTTACTGGCGATATTGCTGAATGCGGGTGGTGCGAAGCCCCGCAAGACCATGCTGGTCGATGGAAAACTGCCAGGAGAGGAATTCGTCGACCGTCAGGGTGTAACGGCTGCAGGCCTCCTCGAGGGACAGGAGCCCGCCACGAACGGCGGCGACGACCTCGGCCTTGCGGCGGATGACCCAGCGTTTCGTGCCGGGTGCAGGCAGATCCGCGATCGTCAACGGACTACCGTCCGGCCCGATGACGTATTTTACCCTCGGGCGATGGGGTTCTGTCATGGCGTACTCACAAACTCTCAACCACTGAACTCACGCCATAACCGTACGCGCGGCGGCTTAAAAATCCGCTAAGCCTAAGGCATCAATACAATTCTCGTTGAAAATGGCTGGAACACAGCCGCCCCGGCGGGCTGGACACCATGATCCGAGCCGGCCGAGCGGGTCTTCGTAAATACTTTACTAACAAACGAGGCCCGCGCGCGACGCTGCCAGGCCCTCAACAGTCGTCCTGGCGAAAGCCAGGACCCATTACCCCAGGATGTAGTTCCTGCGAAGACTCGGGGTCACGTCCTCGCGCTATAGCGAATTTCGGTGGCTATGGGTCCTGGCTTTCGCCAGGACGACACCGTCTGCGTGGGCGCCAGCCTCAATTGCTGCTTGTGGCGATGATGCTCTTCACCTGGCTCAATGTGTAGCTGACGCCGTCGATGGTCAGCAGCGGCGGCGACTGGGTCAGGTCGACCGACGACACCACGCCCTGCACCTGCGCGGCGATGCCGACATTGTTGCCCGCCACATCCTTGCCCGTGGCCGAGATCGTGTACTTGCCGTCGGGCCATTGCGTGCCGTCATTGCCCATTCCGTTCCAGGTGAAGGGAATGTCGGTGCCGGCGGCGGCGGTGTATTTGCCGGTGAACACGGTCTGGCCGCTGGAATTGGCGACGGTGATGTCGACGGTCGAGTCGGTCGGCACGTTGAGATGCCAAGTCGCCGACGACTTCGTCATGGTCGCGGTCGAGCCGTCGACCAGGGCGGTCTTGCCGACGAAGCCCAGCGCCTGGGTCGCCTGCGTGGTCTGCTGCAGGGTGACGAGCTGGGACAGCGCATCGTTGGTCTTGAGCTGCTGCTCGACGCCGGCGAACTGCACCAGCTGCTGGGTGAACTGGTTGGTGTCGAGCGGATCGAGCGGGTTCTGGTTCTGCAGCTGCGTCGTCAGCAGCGTCAGGAAGGTCTGGAAGTTGCCGGCGAGCGTCGATCCCGTGGACGAGCTCAGCGAGTTCGACGAGGAGGATTTCGGGAGGTCTGTCGTCCCGGAGACGGGCGTCGGGGCGGTGGCGGCATTCGTGGTGGTCATTTGCGAATACTCCTCACACTCTGATGTCGACGCCGCTGCTCGATCCGAGCATGCGGCCGTAGCTGCGCCCCACAGGCGCCGCGGCGCTTGCATCTTCGTCGCTGATGATCAAGCGGTGGGCGTTGCCGCCATTGTCGTTGTTCTGGCCGGAGTTCTGCCCCGACGAATTCTGGTCGCGCAGGCTGAAGGAGAGGCCGTTGCTGCCGGTCTTGAGGCCGGCGTCGTCGAGCGCGCGCTGCAATTGCGGCGCGTCCTGCCGCAGCATCGACAGCGTTTCCGGCTTCTCGACGGTGAGATGCGAGGTGACCTGGCCGTTGCGGTCGACATTGATGCGCACGTCGATGCGGCCGAGCTCGGCCGGATCGAGGCTGATGTCGAAGCGGGTCTTGCCGGCGCGGGCGGCAGCCGCGATCTCGATCGGCACGCCGTTGAGCGACACGGCGGCGCTGGTTGCCGCGGTCGCGGTGAGCGTTGCGGTGGAGGCGGTCGCAGCCGAGGTCGTATTGGTCAGCGGCGCCTGCACGGCGGAGGCCGCCTGCGCGCTGTTGTCCGTCGCCGTGACGGCGGCCTGGGCGCCGGCATGCGCGTGCGTGGTCGGCGCAGCCGGCGTCGCATCCGCGGCGCGATCGGAGGCGCCGGCCTTGGCCTCAGTCGCGCCCGCGTCGGCTTGCGGCTTGGCGGCTTGCGGATGCGCGGCGGCATTGGCCGCGGTCGCAGGCGTTTGCACCGTCGCGGCCGCGTCGGTCTTGCCCGAATCCTGGCCGATATTGGCGACGTCGGCCTGCGCGGTGGCGGCGGCCTTGAACGAGGTCTTTGGCGTGCCCTGGTCGACGGCGGCGATCAGCCCGGTATTCGTCTTGGCATCGGTGGCCGTGCCGTCGGTTGTGCCGGTCGCGGCACCGGCAAGCGTCGCCGTGGTGTCCGCATCGACCTTGGCGCCGGCGGTCTTGGCGCTCTTGTCGCCGGGCGTCGCGGTATCGGTCTTGGCGCCGGTGATCTGCGCCGCGGTCGAGGCGCTGGCGGCGATGCCGGCGGCCGCAATCGTCAGCGGCGAAGAAGCCGTGCTGGCGGCCTGGTTCGCGGCCGCGTTCGGATCGACCGGCACCACGGGGGCGGCAACGATGATCGCGTTCGGATCAGGCACGGCGGTCTGCGTCGCATCGGTCTGCGCGGTCGCCGCGGCATCTATTGCGGCGGTGAGACCGTCGGTGCCGTCGGTCTTGTCGCCCTTGGTTTCGTCGGATGTGTCCGCCGATTTGGTGTCGGAGGCTGCGGACTTGTCCTTGGTCTTGCCGCTCGCCTTGGCCGGATCGGCGGTCGTGTCGTCGGCGGCGGGCGCGGACGTGCCGGTGTCGTCGTCGCTCGCCTTGCTCTGCGAGGAGGCGTCGGTCGAGGAGGTGTCGCGCGGGCCCTTGTCCGGGGCGGAGTCGGTCCGCCGCGGCGCCGTGTCCTGCGCCTGCGCGGCCGCGCTGTTGCTGATCGCCTGGGTGTTGCTGTCGACCAGCGAGCCGAAGGAGTCGTTGGGGGACGTGTCTTTGGAGCTCTGCGACCGGGCAGGCTTTGGCTGCGCGCTCTGGACTTGCACGCTGGCTGCTATGTCTGACGTCCGACCGACCACGGAAAACCCCTTGGAAACATCTTCGGACAAGGGGTAGCAAGGAGCGGGCCAGCCCCGCCAAAAGGAATTTTGGCAAGTAAAATCAATTATTTGTCGAATCTGGCCTGGCGCCGCGAGGCCCTCCGCGACCCCGCCATTTCTGCCTCCCCGGCAAGAATTGCCCTAAGCTTTTGGCCCGCGCGATTGCTTCACCGGAATGGCGCCTATATTAAAGGATCGCTCTCAGCCGCTTTCGACCGGGCAAGCCCCCGAGGAACCAGAGTTCCCCGGGACCGCCGATGTCCCGATCAGAGGCATTACATCGCGGATCGCCGAACGCCGCCGTCAAACTCGCAAAACCCATGCTCAACAGTCTGGATCTCGAAGGCCGTCCGCAGGACACCAGGGTCGTTGTCGCCATGTCGGGCGGCGTCGATTCCTCGACGACGGCTGCGCTGTTGAAGGCGGAAGGCTATGACGTCGTCGGCATCACGCTGCAGCTCTACGACCATGGCGCCGCGACCCATCGCAAGGGCGCCTGCTGCGCCGGCCAGGACATCCACGACGCCCGCGACGTCGCCGCCAAGCTCGGCATTCCCCATTACGTGCTCGACTACGAGGACCGCTTCCGCGAGTCCGTCATCGACAATTTCGCCGACAGCTACGCGCTCGGCGAGACGCCGGTGCCGTGCATCGAGTGCAACCGCTCGGTCAAGTTCCGCGATCTCCTGAAGACCGCGCGCGAGCTTGGCGCCACCGCGCTCGCCACCGGACATTACGTCGCCTCGCGCCGTCGCGACGACGGCTCGCGCGCGCTGGTGTGCGCTGCGGACGCCGATCGCGACCAGAGCTATTTCCTGTTCGCGACCACGCAGGAGCAGCTCGACTATTTGCGCTTTCCCCTCGGCGACATGACCAAGCCCGAGACCCGCGAGCTCGCGCGCCGCTTCGGCCTCGCGGTCGCCGACAAGCACGACAGCCAGGACATCTGCTTCGTGCCGACGGGGCGCTACACCGACATCATCACCCGGCTGCGGCCGAACGCGATGGACCCCGGCGACATCGTCGATCTCGACGGCCGCGTGCTCGGCCGGCACAACGGCATCGCCAATTTCACCGTCGGCCAGCGCCGCGGCCTCGGCATTGCCGCTCACGCGCCGCTGTTCGTGGTGCGGCTGGACGCAGCCGACCGCCGCGTCGTGGTCGGCCCGCGCGATGCGCTGAAGATGCACCGCATCGTGCTGCGCGACGTCAACTGGATCGGCGATGGCGACATCGATCGCGCCATCGGCTCTGGCCTCGAAATGTTCGTGCGCGTGCGCTCGACCCGCAGCCCGCAGCCGGCGTGGCTGCGCGGCGGAGGCGGCCATTACGAAGTCGAGCTCGTCGCCGGCGAGGAGGGCGTCTCGCCGGGCCAAGCCTGCGTATTCTACGACGCTCCTACCGGCCAGGCGCGCGTGCTCGGCGGCGGCTTCATCCAGAGCGCCGCCGCGAAAGCCGCAAGCAGCACGGCGCGGCCGCTCGCCGAAGCCGTGCGCGGCTAATCATGACGAGATTGAATCGCACTCTCGCGACACCGGAAGTGCGCCCCCTCTCCCGCTTGCGGGGGAGGGTTGGGGAGAGGGTTCTCTCCACACGCGATATCTCGCGAGCGGAAAGAACCCTCACCCGGCACTGCGTGCCGACCTCTCCCGCAAGCGGGAGAGGCGCTAGACCTCGCGCAGGGCTGGCATTGATTTCACCAACGATCAATTCTCTATAAAGATTCGCGTAAGGGCAGGGGGCATGGCAGCAGACATCTCGCGGGCCGGGGTCGAGAAGGCCTATGGCCGCTGGGCGCCGGTCTACGATCTCGTGTTCGGCAAGGTGTTCGACGCCGGCCGGCAGTCGACCATCGCCGAGGCCGACCGCATCGGCGGCCGCATCCTCGACGTCGGCGTCGGCACCGGGCTCTCACTCTCCGATTATTCGCGCACCACGAAAATCTGCGGCGTCGACATCTCCGAGCCGATGCTGCGCAAGGCGCAGGCGCGCGTGCGCGCGCTCAGGCTTAGCAATGTCGAGGTGCTCTCGGTGATGGACGCCAAGAACCTCGCCTTCCCCGCAAACCTCTTCGACGCGGTGGTCGCGCAATATGTCATCACCGCCGTGCCCGATCCCGAAGGCACGCTCGACGAGTTCGTGCGCGTGCTCAAGCCGGGCGGCGAGCTGATCCTCGTCAACCACATCGGCGCCGAGAAGGGCTTGCGAAAGCTGTCCGAGCTCGCCTTCGCCCCGCTCGCCCGCCGCCTCGGCTGGCGCCCGGAATTCCCGTGGCAGCGCCTGGTCGACTGGGCCGCCAAACACGGCGGCATCACGCTCGCCGAGCGCCGCCCGATGCCGCCGATGGGCCACTTTTCGCTGATCCGCTACGTCAAATCGTGATGCGATGAGCCCGGCGCGCCGCCAGGCCGCCGGTGCGCCCCCTCTCCCGCTTGCGGGAGAGGGTAGGGGGAAGGGCTCTCTCCACCAGCGATATCTCGCGAGAGGAGAAAGCCCCCACCCGGCACTGCGTGCCGACCTCCCCCGCAAGCGGGAGAGGTGCACCGAGTTCGCGGCGGCGATCGAATCTTGATTCGCGCCGACCTCAACCCCGATCACATCGCGCTTGAGGCTGGAACATCCGGCCCGACCCGTGCGTTTCCCTCCCATGCGCAGGACATCAAAGCTCCTCTTCGCGAGCCTCGTCATCGCCGCCTCCGGTGCCGCGATCGCGCAGGCCCCGCCCGCCCCTGCGACGCCGCCGCAAGCGACCGCGCCGCCATCGCCGCAGCACGCGGCCAACTGCATGCCGCAGGACCGGCCGAACCGCGCGGCTGTGCCCGACGGCACCACCACCGGCCAGTCCCGGGAACCGCTCGGCGACAGGCTCGCCAGATCCGACGGCGTGCTCTGCCCGCCCGCCGGCGTCGACCCCGACATGCACGCCCCAGCCCCTGACACCGGCGCCAACACCCCGGTCATCCCGCCCCCCGGCAGCCCCGGCGGCGACCCGACGGTCAGGCCGAAATAGCCCTTGTTTTCGCCTCTCCCCGCCCTTGTCCCGCCGAAGCCTTGGCGAAGGCGGATGCGGGGAGAGGCCGAAATCCGTGCGAAAGCGCGGATTTCGGGTGAGGGGGACTCTCCACGAGTCCGGTGCCCGAAAACGAGCGAATCCGGCGCCGAAATCAGCCGCTTTTCCACCCACCCGCGACTTATCCCGCCGGAGCCTTGGCGCAGGCGGAAGGCGGACCACTTTGCTTGACAGCCCGCCGCCCCCTTCCTTATATGCCGCGCGTTCGTGAGATCGGCCTTATTCGGCCCTCGCGACCCTGTGGCGGGGTAGCTCAGCTGGTTAGAGCACGGGAATCATAATCCTGGGGTCGGGGGTTCGAGTCCCTCTCCCGCTACCATCTTTCCCCACACCCCTTTGACTTGGTTTGGGAAAGCTTTTTCCCCCAAGAGGGCGTTCAATCGGCCTGATATCTCCACCCTTACGCCACCGAGGCGTGATGGATCTCGGAAGACGGTGACCGTGTCGATCAGGTCTCTGATGGCTCGGCGGCCTCTCCGTCGCCCGAACTGATACCCTTCGTTAGCGCCTCCTCGAGCCGACCTAGCTGTTCTTCATATCGCTTGAGAATAGTTGGATGCAGCGCGACCTCTTTTGCGGCCGGCGGTTCACTCCGCAACTCTTCAGATATGCGCTCGCGTTCGGCACCGAGGGCGGTCGATCGCGGACCGAGAATGGATGGATCGCCGTGCCCCTTCGCGATCGCATCTACCAGTCGTTCGATTTCCCGATTCAATTGCGCGAGTTGCTGTTCGAGATGCTGCCTTTTTGCATTCGAGGTGATTGCGAGGCGATTTCGCTCTTCGAGATAAGTACGCACGTACTCCGCAATAACCTTCGGTGCTCGCAACTCGGCCTTTAGTCCGCTGAGAACAGCGCTCTCAACCGTTTCGAGATAGAAAGTCTTTGCGTCCGGGCACGTGCCGCTCTCTGTCGCTGCTGAGCAGCGAATGCGAACGCGCCCCGATTTGTCTTTGCCATTGGTCGACATGCCGGCGCCGCACGAACCGCAACGGAGCAGACCAGAGAGCATCCGGCGTGGCCGACGTTGATGGCTAGGATGAGTATGACCGCGCACTTCTTTGCGTTTCTGAGCCGCCGCGAACAGTTCGGGGTTGATAATTGCAAGATGCGGCACGTCAGCAACCTGCCACTCACTCTGCGGGTTGGGGCGTGACAGTCGCTTTCCCGTGTCAGGATCTTTCACCATCCTGACCTTGTTCCAAACGAGACGTCCCACATAGAGCTCGTTCTGCAGGATGCCGGCCCCCCTCTCAAGGTTGCCGTTGATCGTTGAGGCATTCCATGCTCGGCCTCGCGGAGGTGATACCCCGTCCTTGTTGAGATCGTGCGCGATTTCGCGAGGGGTTCGACCCTCGACGTATTCCTGGAAGATGCGCCGAATGATTTGTCCCTCGGCCTCGATGATAACGCGCTCGCCCCTTCTTCCGGCGATCGCGGCATATCCGTATGTCAGGCCGCCTCCAGCCAAGCCTTGTTTGATCCGTCCGGCCAGACCACGACGCACTTTATGTGCGTTGTCTTCGCGATAGAGTTGTCCGACCAAGCCGCGAAGGCCGACCAGCACGGTATTGACGACGCCTTCGCGGCGGCAAGTGAGGACCGTTCCGATCGATCGGGAAATCCCACCGAGCGCAAAATCCAGGAATTAAATACTAAAGGCCACTGGTCGAGCCGCCGAGATTGGGAGGGTGGGGGGTAGCCGATTCCTCAGCGCCTCTCTCCCTACGGACCGGCCCCACTTTCACTTAGGGATTTTTTCGGGTCGGCAGAACTTTTAGCGTTACCAGCCGATCTTGTCGTGACCGCCAATCTTCCGCCAAGAAATAGATTGTTGTATCGAATACTTGGAGAGAGCTGTGAGAGGCGATGAGCGGAGAGGTACGCGGGTAACCACGTGCACTAGCCTATTTATTTTCAGAACCTCAGAGACGCGCTGACGCGCGGAGAAAACGTCGCGAACTTCGATAGGGGGTGGTCCAATCTTTGCGCGGACCGCAAGCAATTCTGGAGGTAGATGCATGAAACTATCCGGCGGAGCGAAGCGAACATCAAGCCACCGCTCATACAGTTACCGTCGCAAGTAAATGCGCAACAATCCGACCATCGTGCAAAAATACGGCGGCGTCTGTCTAGAGACCCCGGAAAAAATCCGCGCGGTTGCGAGGAGTCTCGCCGATTTGCACAACCGTGGTCATCGCGTCGTGGCGATCGTTTCAGCAATGGGTAAGACGACCGACGAACTAATTAAGGCGGCTTATCAAGTAAGCCCGCATCCCAACCGCCGCGAACTGGATATGTTGTTAACAACCGGTGAGCGCATCAGCATGTCGTTGATGAGCATGGCCCTGTCTGATCTCGGTGCGCCAGCCATTAGCTTTACCGGCAGTCAGGCCGGTGTAATGACAGACGAATCTCATTCTTCCGCGCTCATTTTAGATGTGCGGCCTGCGCGCGTGCTCGAAGAA